>JBDLWA010000219.1:0-7439 GCA_039804505.1 Pseudomonadota bacterium | reverse complement strand
ACCAACGACCTCATCACCAAAATTGACGATGTGTTTGTCAAAGGCTTGTCCATGAACGATGCGGTCAAACGCATGCGCGGTGAGCCCAACACCAAGGTGGTGCTGACCATTTTCCGCAAGGATGAAAGTCGCACCTTCACACTGACCATCGTACGAGAAGAAATCAAAACGCAATCGGTCAAGGCCAAGCTCGTTGAACCCGGTTACGGTTGGATTCGCGTGTCTCAATTCCAAGAGCGCACCGTAGAAGACTTTTCTAAAAAGTTGGAAGACATGGTGAAGCAGGATCCAAAGCTCAAGGGCTTGGTGCTCGATCTGCGCAATGATCCCGGTGGCTTGCTGGATGCCGCTGTGGCCATGTCTGCTGTGTTCCTGCCTGAAAACGTCACCGTGGTCTCGACCAATGGGCAGCTGGAAGAAAGCAAATTTGTCTACAAGGCAGCACCGCAATTCTGGCGCCGCAGTGCAGAGCAAGATCCCATTTTGAGATTGACTCAAAACACCCAAGGCTTGCTCAAAAAAATCCCCCTGATCGTCTTGGTCAATGAAGGTTCTGCGTCTGCCAGCGAAATTGTGGCGGGCGCCTTGCAAGACCACAAACGTGCCACCATCATGGGCAGCCAAACCTTTGGCAAAGGCTCCGTGCAAACGGTGCGTCAATTGGGCCCCGATACCGCCTTGAAGCTCACCACAGCTCGTTATTACACGCCCAATGGTCGTTCCATTCAAGCCAAAGGCATCTTGCCCGACGTCATGTTGGACGAAACTGAAAATGGCAATGTGTTTGCCGCCTTGCGCACCCGCGAAGCCGATTTGGAAAAGCATTTAGGCAACGGCCAAGAAGCCGAAAAGAAAAACGAAGAGCGCCAAAAGGCGCGTGAAGCAGCGCTGAAAAAATTGGAAGAAGATGCCAAAAAACCGGAAGCCGAAAGAAGGCCGCCAGAGTTTGGCTCCGAAAAAGACTTCCAACTCAATCAAGCGCTGAATCAACTCAAAGGCTTGCCTGTCAAAGTGAGCGCTACTTTGGCCGAACGCAAAGAAGACAAAAAAGACAAGTGATCTTGCATGAGGGATGACCAACTCCTGCGCTACTCGCGTCACATTCTGTTGGATGAGTGGGGCGTAGAAGGGCAGGAGAAAGTATCAGCCTCTCATGCACTGATTGTGGGTGCCGGTGGTCTAGGATCACCCGCCGCCTTGTACCTGGCCAGCGCTGGCGTGGGGCACATCACCTTGGTCGACCACGATCATGTAGATGTCACCAACTTGCAACGCCAAATTGCCCACACCGAAGCGCGTGTGGGGCAACTCAAAGTAGCGTCTTTGAAAAACGCCATGGTGCAAATCAACCCTGAGGTGAAAGTCACCGCGCTAGGTCAAAAGGCCGAGACATCGCTTCTCAACTCGCTGGTTCCCACAGTCGACATCGTGCTTGACTGCACAGACAACTTTGAAACGCGGCATGCCATCAACCTGGCTTGCGTGACGCACGCCAAGCCTTTGGTCTCTGGCTCGGCTTTGCGTTTTGATGGTCAACTGGCGGTGTACGACACACGCCACGCCACTGCACCTTGTTATGCCTGCGTGTTTCCACCTCAACAAAAATTTGAAGAAGTCCGCTGCGCCACCATGGGCGTGCTCTCCCCTCTGGTCGGCGTGATAGGCAGCCTACAAGCCACCGAAGCCCTGAAGTTGTTAAGCGGCATGCGCCAGGCAACACAGGGGCAGCTGCTGATGTTCAACGCCTTGTACACAGAATGGCAAAGTATTCAAACGCAACGTTTGGCCAGCTGTCCTGTCTGCGGCAGTTTGCGACCTGCCAGTGACTCTATGATGGCCGTATGACATCTTTCAAGGCTTGGCTGCCATTTCTGAAGTGGCCGCGCTTAACCCCGCAACTCTTTCGCAATGAATGGACCGCTGGTTTTTCAGTGGCCTTGCTCATGGTGCCGCAATCTGTGGCCTATGCCGCATTGGCAGGCATGCCTTTGGTCACCGGCCTCTATGCGGCTCTGTTGCCAGCCATTGTGGGTGTCATGTGGGGCGGCTCTAGCCGTTTGTCCATTGGTCCCTCCGCCCTTACCTGTGTGCTGATTAGCGCTTCACTCACAGGCATGGCTGAACCGGTCAGCGCGCATTGGGTCAATTTGGCGGTGTGGCTCGCGCTGATGGCAGGCGCTTTGCAATTGTTGATGGGCGTCTTGCAATATGGCTGGTTGCTCAACCTCATCAGTTCGCCGGTCATGATGGGATTTACACAAGCCGCTGGCTTGTTGGTCATGGCCTCACAAATTCCGGCCATTACGGGTTGGCACGCAGGCGGCACCGTGCAATGGGGTGATTTGGCTTTTGGTGCGTGCAGTTTGGCGGCCTTGTTTGCTGCCAAAAAATGGCTTCCCAAATGGCCCAGCATCATGTTGGTGGTGGCGGTCAGCGCCATCGTGAGCTATGGGATAGGTTATGCCGGGCACGGGGGCGCTGTGATTGGTAGCCTGCCCAATTCTCTGCCCAGTTTGTCATTGCCCCAGGTGCTGAGCTGGGATGAACTGGGCATGCTGGCTGGCCCTGCTGTGTTGATTGCCTTGGTGAGTTTTTTAGAAGCCGCCTCCAGTGCCAAAACAGAGAACCAAAAGGAAGGCACTTTATGGCGAGAAAACCAAGACTTGATAGGCCAAGGATTGGCCAAAATTGTTTCAGGCTTTTGCGGCAGTTTTGCCACCAGTTGTTCGTTTTCTAGATCGGCCATCAGTTTGGCCTCTGGTGCCAAAACGGGGTGGGCGGTGATCGCCACCACCTCCTTTGTGTTGCTCGCCGTATTCGCATCACCGGCCATTTACCATGTGCCCAGGGCCGTGTTGGCGGCCATTGTGATCTTGGCAGTTTCTAGTTTGATTCAGCCCATGGCCTTCGTTCGGTTGTGGCAAATTTCTCGCATTGAAGCCACCACCGCGGGTCTGACGTTTGCTATCACACTGCTCAGCACACCTCGCATTTATTGGGGGGTGCTGGCTGGCGTTTTAATGGGGCTCAGCCACTTTCTTCATACGCGCCTGCACCCTCGCATCATCGAAGTAGGGCTGCACGAAGATGGCAGCCTACGAGATCGTCATTTATGGCATTTACCGCCTATCACACCCGATGTTTTTGCGCTTCGCATGGATGCCGAATTGGATTTTGCGGCAGCCAGCAGTTTTGAAAAATACATCACCGAAAAGTTGCGCGATCTGCCTCACGTTCAACACGTGTGTTTGTTTGCACAACCCATCAACCGCATCGATGCCACCGGCGTTGAAACGCTGCAGCAATTGCGCAAACAACTGACTGGACGCGGCCTTCAACTACACATCAGCGGCATCAAACTACCCGTAGAAAAAGCGCTGCGCTTGGCCGGTGAATTGGAAGCGGGACAAGGCGTGCACCTCTATCGCACCGACATCGAAGCCATCAATGCCTTGCGCGCTTTGCAAGCGCTGCCCGACGACATTGCAGGCATGGCCATTTAACTAGCCGCAGCATGCGCTGGTGGCGCGTTCAAACGCTCAAGCCCTCAAGCGCTTAAGCGCTCACAATCCATCCCTCTAGTGGATCAAATGGGGGCAGTCCGTAACAGCACACCTGCCCAGCAGCCTCCGCTTTCACTTGCTCTGAGTGCGCCCATGCAGCTTGCACCATACAAAGGACAGCATCCAAGCGATCGCCCGATCCATCCGCGAGCAAATCATCGTGCTGTGCCGCTGTGAGCTTCAATCGAATACCCAATTGGGTGTTGGCCAAATCCAAAGCGTGCAAGATGTCTTTTCTGGCCACCCAACGGTCGGTGGTCTGTTTGGTTTTGTCGTCACTTTTGTAGCTGCGATGGCCCACTATTTCTCGCGCCAACAAGCCGGGATAGGCCTCTAACGCAATGCGGTCCGCACGGCCTGCATTCATGTTTGGCAGGGTCCATTGCGCTTGGCGCAACAAGGGCACACCCGCGTGCATCATCCAAGCCACTGGTGGGTTGACCCATTTCATGGAAGGACTAGAGCCGGCAGGCACATCGGTGGCTCGGTGCGCAAATTTAGAACCCGCAGGGCGCGCATCACAAAAGCTTTTAAACATCTGCCGCAATGCTTCTCTGGAATGAGCGGCAAACAGGTCCATGCATTCAGGCCATGTAGTGGGCCAGTTCATGGCTTCTACCCAGGCTCTGGGAAGACCAAAGGGCAAATCAAAACCACCCACCATGACACCAGCCTCTTGAAGCGGTGCGTTGAGGAAGTTGCCAAAACTCTCTAGCGTTTCAAAATTCAAGCACTTTGACAACACCACGGTTTGGCGCTGGCAATGGCCAAGCGCCACCACAATGGGTTTGCGCTTGGACGGGCTGCTAGAGAAGTCGCAACCTAACAGTTGAATGGGTAATGGGGGCTGAGGCAATCTTAGGCGCGGCCAATGATAGAAGCCGTGGCCATCAACTCTTCAAGCAAGGCCAAGGACACAACGCCGGACACGCTGTAGGGGTCGAGCTCGGCGCGCTCGGAGTACTTCAACAAAATGTTGGTGTTGACGCGTGACACATCGACTTGGCCCATGGTCCAACCGCCAAATCGGCGCTCGGATATTTCTTCGTAATGCAAGAGCACCACTTGTTTGTGGCGGGCGTCTTTTTGGATGTGACCATATAACTCGCTGACGGCCTCACGGCCCCCTTCGATGGCTTGCAAAAAGATACCGCCCCCGTAGACCAAGATACCGGTGATGCCGGTGCTGGGATTGAATTGACGTGACTGCGCAAGAATGGATTCAATGACAGAGGGTTGAGCGTCAACCGCGCGGCTTGCATAAAGTAAACGAACCAACATGATCAGGCCTTTCTAGGAATCAATGCCAAGAATTCACGACGCAAATTAGCATCTTTAAGGAACACGCCGCGCATGACCGAATTGATCATTTTGCTGTCCATGTCTTTGACGCCGCGCCAGCCCATGCAAAAGTGGCTGGCTTCCATCACGATGGCCAAGCCATCGGGCTGTGTTTTGCGCTGAATCAAATCAGCCAGTTGCACCACGGCTTCCTCTTGAATTTGAGGGCGGCCCATGATCCATTCGGCCAAACGTGCATATTTGGACAAACCAATGACGTTGGTGTGTTCGTTGGGCATGACCCCAATCCAAATTTGTCCAATGACAGGACACAGGTGGTGGCTACAAGCGCTTCGAACCGTGATGGGGCCCACAATCATGAGCTCATTCAAATGCTCAGCATTGGGAAATTCAGTAACCTCAGGGCCTTCAACATAGCGGCCCTTGAAAACCTCTTTCAAGTACATCTTGGCCACACGGCGCGCGGTGTCTTGGGTGTTGTGGTCGTTTTGGGTGTCAATCACCATGCTGTCCAGCACGGTTTGCATTTTTTCAGCGACTTCGTCCAACAAGTGCTCTAGCTCGCCGGGCTGAATGAACTCGGAAATGTTGTCGTTGGCATTGAAGCGTTTGCGAGAAGCCTTGATTCGCTCGCGAATCTTCACGGAGACGGGCGTGCCAATGTCTTCTGAGGTTAAGTTAGCCGGAGCATTCATATGCGTTTGATTTTGAGAGGTCAAACCCAGATCCTACCAGTGAATGATGGCGCTTTAAATGATGCCACTTCACAGCGTATGGGCTTGGCCCAACCCAGCCACCCATCAGTACCTGTGACCTGTGAGCCAAATGGCAAACCGCATCAGACCAAACGCCACCCAGTCCATTGCCCGCTGAGCTTTGGAGCGGGTCAACAAGCTAGGGGGCATGATGCGCTCACTTTCTGAGTCAATGGCCGTCTCTAAGGCTGACTGCAGCTGCTTGGCAAAATAAGGATCCGCCACCACCACATTGGCCTCTCGGGCCAAGAGCAAGCTAAAGGGGTCCAGATTGGAGGAGCCGACAGTGGCCCAAGGATGCTCATGATGCGCGTCCATCACCGCCACCTTGGCATGCAAAAAACTTTGTGAATACTCGTAAATTTCTACGCCTGCTTCAAGCAGTTGGCGGTACACGGGCCTGGCGGCGTGATATTGCATGAAGTACTCATATCGGCCTTGCAACAACAACCTCACCCGAACGCCCCGCTTGGCGGCATGAATCAGGGCTTGGCGCAATTTTCGGCCGGGTAAAAAGTAGGCATTGGCAATGAGCACTTCATGCCGCGCTGTGGCAATGGCTCGGCGGTAGGCTTTTTCAATTTGCCCTCGGTGCATCACATTGTCGCGCAGTAACAAGCCTGCGCGCGCCACCCATGCAGCGCCATGGGCCGGAGCCCCGTCTTGCAACCAGGGCAAATGCAAGCCAGCCGCTTTGAAAGAACTGTAGGCTTCTGGAAAGTTTTGTTGGCGCACATGCCGCACGGCCTGCATCCGCCACCACAGTTGGGTGGCGGTCTCCTGAACCTGCTGCACCAAAGCGCCCGTGGCACACACTGCAAAATCTAAGCGTGGTGCTTGAAGTTGGCCATATTGCGGGTCGTACCAGTCGTCCAATATGTTGATCCCACCGCAGAATGCCAAGTGGCCATCGATCACGCACAATTTGCGATGCAAGCGGCGCCAACGATTGGGAATGAGAAGCCCAAGCGCCCCCAGAGGCGAATACACCCGCCACTCGATGCCTGCTTTGTCAAATCGAATGCGCCACTCTTCGCTCAGGGTGGGCGTCCCCACACCATCCACCACCACCCACACACGCAAACCTCGACGGCCGGCTCGCTCTAAGGCGGCGGCCACCAAAGCGGCATCGCCATGAAAATCAAAAATATAGGTTTCTAAATGAACGTGAGAGCGCGCCGCATCGATGGCTTGAATCAAGGCAGGAAAAAACGCCTCTGACCCTTTGAGCAGTTTGATCTGATGACCATCACGCAAACGGGGTTGGTTTTTCATCGCTCGAACTGCGCCACCAAGGGCAGATGGTCAGACATGCGTTGCCAAATTTTGCCGTGCGGTGCCATTTGGCTGACGGGTTTCAATCCGCGGGCATAAACATGATCGAGTTGGGCAATGGGCAAGCGTGAGGGATACGTGGCGTTCTTTGCGCCCTCCCACTCTAGCAATTGATGGGTGCGCATCATGCGACTGATGCGTGTACCCCAATCGTTAAAGTCGCCGGCAATCAACAAGGGGGCAGTGGGTGGCACCTCACGGGCCATGTATTGGTGCAACTGCGTCACCTGACGCACTCGGCTGGCAGGAATCAAGCCCAGGTGGACCACAATCACATGCACGTTGACGGGTGCAGGATGCCCCTCATTTAAATGCCCCGGTATTTCTCCCACTTTGATTTCAACATGCAACAAACCCCGTTGTTCAAAGCGATGGTCCGACATGTCTTCGTGACGATGCGATACCACGGGCCACCTTGAGAGCAGCGCATTGCCATGTTCACCGTGGCGCGTGATGGCATTGGTTTGATAAATGGCTTCATAGC
>JBDLWA010000218.1:0-2829 GCA_039804505.1 Pseudomonadota bacterium | reverse complement strand
CCCAACACACCGCCTTTGGCGTTGATTTCATCGATGGCCATCAACACGGTGTCTTTCAACACGGTTTCAGAAATAGCCATGGTGCCAGACAAGCTGTGCAAGATACCCACTTTGATGGTGTCAGCCGCCAATGCTTGGATAGAGAAAGACAAGCTACCTGCAACAACGGCAGAAGCAAGAGCCAGGGCTTTGAGATTGCCACGACGATTCAACATAAGAGCACTCCAATCAATTAAGGAAGGTTGGTAAACAAGCGAAGAAATGCAACGCTGCTTCACCTTCTGCAAGGGCTGTGCCAACCTTTGGTTTTCCCTAGGTTTCAGGGTGAACACAACTAAAACGACCTTCAATCCCTTAACTAAATACCTAGAGGCCCAGCAAATCCATGCACAGGACATTGTCCAGAATGAACCAATTTTGTGCATTTAGATCCAAATTGCACCAAACAGGGCGCGCACACTTGCGGTGCAAGCCTTGGGTGCCTAAATTTCTTGGGGCATGCATGTTGCTTGAGGTAAGCTTGAATCTCAATTTCTTTAGAGTGCACCATGGAACTCACACCCCGCGAAAAAGACAAGCTGCTGATATTTACCGCTGGCCTTTTGGCTGAACGCAGAAAAGCCCGTGGCCTCAAACTCAATTACCCCGAAGCCGTTGCCTTTATCAGCGCTGCCGTGATGGAAGGTGCGCGCGACGGCAAAACCGTGGCGCAGCTGATGAGTGAAGGCCGCACCCTACTTACGCGCGCCGATGTGATGGACGGCATTGCAGAAATGATCCCCGACATTCAAGTGGAAGCCACCTTCCCAGACGGCACCAAACTGGTGACCGTGCATCAACCCATTGTTTAATGATCAAGCCCCATAGGAGACTCAAATGTTGAATTTATCCAAACGCTACTTCAAATTGATCGCTTTGGCACTTGCGCTTTGCGGATCGCAATTGGCATTTGCGCACGCTGGGCATGGCGAGCCTCATGGCCTTGGTGCTCACACCTCAGACTTCATGAGTTATGTCATTGGTTTTATGGCTGCCACCGCCTTGGTCAATTTTGGGGGCATGGGCGTGGCGCGATACATCAAAGGTAATTTAAGCACTGCACGCGCTGTGACCTTGGGCTTGCTGTGCACAGCTTGCCTGTTTGTCTTCATCTACTGGTTCACCCAAGTTTGAAAGCCACAGCATGAAGCCCGGCGAACTCCTTATTGACGAAGGTCAGCACGACCTCAACGTCGGCAGACGCACCTGCACCCTGGTGGTGAAAAACACCAGCGACCGTCCCATTCAAGTGGGCTCGCACTATCACTTTGCCGAAACCAATGGCGGCTTGAGTTTTGACCGGCCTGCTGCGCACGGCATGCGCCTCAACATTGCCTCTGGCACTGCGGTACGCTTCGAACCCGGCCAACAACGCACTGTTGAACTGGTTGACTATTCGGGTGATCGCATCATCTTTGGCTTTCGCGCATTGACCAACGGCCCCCTCGACGCCTCTTCCAAGAAAGCTGCCTAACATGGCCCACATCAACAAACGCGCTTATGCAGAAATGTTTGGTCCCACCGTGGGCGACCGTGTTCGCTTGGCCGACACCGACCTGATCGTTGAAGTTGAAAAAGACTTCACCCTGCAAGCCGGCGGCTATGGCGAGGAAGTGAAATTTGGCGGCGGCAAAACCATTCGCGATGGCATGTCGCAATCCCAGCGAACCAATGCCGAAGGCGCCATGGATTGCGTGCTCACCAATGCCCTCATCATTGACCACTGGGGCATTGTGAAGGCCGACATTGGCCTCAAAGGCAATCGCATTGCAGCCGTTGGCAAAGCCGGCAACCCCGACACCCAACCCGGTGTGGACATCATCATTGGCCCCGGCACTGAAATCATCAGCTGCGAAGGCATGATCGTCACCGCGGGTGGCATTGATACGCACATTCACTTCATTGCACCTCAGCAAATTGAAGAGGCTTTGTCCAGTGGCGTCACCACCATGTTGGGTGGCGGTACAGGCCCCGCTACAGGCACCTTTGCCACCACCTGCACACCCGGCCCTCACAACATTGAGCGCATGATGCAGGCGGCCGATGCATTCCCCATGAACTTGGGCTTCTTGGGCAAAGGCAACGCGGCATTGCCCGCTGCATTGCATGAACAAGTGAATGCGGGTGCCATTGGCCTCAAGTTGCACGAAGATTGGGGCACCACGCCTGCGGCCATCGACAACTGCTTGAACGTGGCTGAAGAAACCGATGTGCAAGTGGCCATCCACTCCGACACCCTGAACGAATCCGGTTTTGTAGAAGACACCGTGGCCGCCTTCAAAGGCCGCACCATTCACACCTTCCACACCGAAGGTGCGGGCGGTGGTCATGCGCCCGACATTTTGAAAGTGGTGGGTGAGGCCAATGTGCTGCCCTCTTCCACCAACCCCACACGCCCTTACACCATCAACACCCTTGACGAACACGTCGACATGTTGATGGTCTGTCACCACCTCGACCCTTCTATTGCAGAAGACTTGGCGTTTGCAGAAAGCCGCATTCGCAAAGAAACCATTGCGGCAGAAGACATCTTGCATGATCTGGGCGCCATCAGCATGTTCAGCTCCGACAGCCAAGCCATGGGCCGCGTGGGTGAAGTCATTTTGCGCTGCTGGCAAACGGCTCACAAAATGAAAGTGCAGCGCGGCAAATTGCCTGGCGACACCGAGCGCCATGACAACGCACGCGTCAAGCGCTACATCGCCAAGCTCAGCATCAACCCCGCCATTGCGCACGGCATTAGCCACGAAGTGGGCAGCATTGAAGCCGGCAAGTGGGCCGACTTGGTGC
>JBDLWA010000217.1:0-3444 GCA_039804505.1 Pseudomonadota bacterium | reverse complement strand
GGCATCGGCTTCAGGTTTTTTACAAGCGACTAAAGCACTGCTGATGCACAGACAAGCAACGAGAGACAAAGCGAAAGGGAAACGACCCAAACGGGGGGAACGCATCATGGGAACTCCGACTAGGAAAAAAGTTTCCGAATTACATCATGAATTTATATTTTCTAAGCCCTATAAGCTGGTCCGAAGCGACCAAATTTCAGGAAAAAGTACGACGTCTAGCATCTTGCGCAAATAGCTCACGCCGCCTGTTCCTCCGGTACCGCGTTTAAAGCCAATCACGCGCTCAACGGTGGTGAGATGTCGGAACCGCCAAAGACGAAAAGCGTCTTCTAAATCTGCCAATTCTTCGCCCAGTTGGTAAAGGTCCCAATATTGTTTGTGATTTCTATAAACAATTAGCCAAGCCGCCTCAACTTCTGGGCTGGCGCTGTAGGCCTGTCGCCAATCTCTGTCCAAAGCCGAATTGGGCATGGGCAAGCCTTTGCGAGCCAAGAGCTTCAAACTGGCGTCGTACAAAGAGGGGGCTAAGTAAGCGTTTTCCACTTTGGCGTGCAAGTCGGGCCGGTGCGCGTGGGGCATGAGCATGGCTGGGTTTTTGTTGCCCATTGAAAACTCAATGC
This sequence comes from Pseudomonadota bacterium, assembly GCA_039804505.1. Lineage (GTDB taxonomy): Bacteria > Pseudomonadota > Gammaproteobacteria > Burkholderiales > Burkholderiaceae_C > Limnohabitans_A. The sequence continues at coordinate 2,824 of JBDLWA010000217.1, read as the reverse complement.
AACGGTATTGCCAACTTTGGAAGCCACTGGACTGCGCCAAATAGGGTCGAATGGCGCTGTACTCAGGCGGCGTCATGGTGGCCAAAACATCCCAAGCGTGAACCAGCTGCGCCATGATTTGGGATACGCGTGCCAGCATCTTGAAGGCGTCTGGCAAATCGTCTTGTTCAATGTGCTGAATTGCTGCCGTGAGTTCGTGCAGCATAAGCTTCATCCAAAGCTCGCTGGTTTGATGTTGCACGATGAACAGCATTTCATTGTGATCGGGCGACAAGGGCTTTTGCGCATTCAGAATGGCATCAAGTTGCAGATAGTCGCCGTAGCTCATCGATTGGCTGAAATCTAACTGAGCTTTTTCATCTTGCACAATTTGTGCGGTGTTGGCTTCACCGCTGTCATGCGCTTTGGTTTCCAACGATGCAAGAGAGGTTGAAGGCGTTGAAGACGCATTGGAACTGAAAGGGCATCCAGACATGATGGTTTCTTTCTGTGCTCAGGTCACCGCGTGCTTTTGCGAGAAGCGCGCTTGCTGCCATTCTTGGGTGTCCATCACTTCTTTCAAATGCCGGACGGCATGCCACACATCGGCATAACCGATGTACAAAGGTGTGAGGCCAAATCGCAAGATGTCAGGGTGTTGTTTGCCATCGCCGGCTCTGAAGTCGCCAATCACGCCGCGCGCAATGAGGGCTTGCACAATGGCGTACGCACCTTCGCTGCGCGTCAAGCTGACCTGTGAGCCTCGCAAATCGTCTTGCTCAGGCGTCGCAATGCCAAAGCCATGGTCAGCCAATTGCGTTTTGACCAACTGCATAAAGAGACGAGTTAAGGCCAATGACTTTTGGCGCAAAGCCGTCATCCCACCTAGGGGTTCTGCTTCTAAAAACACATCCAAGCCTGTGTCTAGCGCTGTTAAGCTGAGGATGGGCTGTGTGCCACATTGGTAACGCGTAATACCAGCAGCGGGTTTGTAATCGGGTGTGAACTCAAAGGGCGCCGCATGGCCCCACCAGCCTGTGAGGGGTTGCCAAAAGCGATCGGTGTGTTTGGGGTTGACCCACACAAACGCAGGTGCACCTGGGCCGCCGTTCAAGTATTTGTAGCCGCAACCTACCGCAAAGTCGGCCTGAGCGCCCTTCAAATCAACAGGCACCGCACCTGCGCTGTGCGCCAAGTCCCAAACCGTTAAAGCGCCTACTGTGTGGGCAGCAGCAGTGATTTCTTTCATGTTCAACATAGCGCCTGTGCGGTAGTTCACATGGGTCAACATCAACACAGCCACGTCGTTTTGAAGCGCGCTATGCAGTTCCTCGGCTTCTACCAGCTTGAGTTGATAGCCACGCTCTTTGCACAAGGCTTCTGCAATGTAGAGGTCTGTTGGAAAGTTGGTGCGTTCACTCAGAATGATTTTTTTCTGCGGATGGTCGGCCTTGGCAACGGACAAGGCTGCGCTGAGCACTTTGAACAAGTTGATAGACGTGCTGTCTGCTGCCACCACTTCATCGTCTTGGGCCCCAATCAAGCGGGCAATTTTGTTACCGACTTTTAAGGGCAATTGAAACCAACCTGCAGTGTTCCAGCTTTTGATCAAGTCGGTGCCCCATTCTTGCGCCACGGCTTGTGCAACGCGCGAGGGTGTGGCTTTGGGCAAAACGCCCAGTGAATTGCCGTCTAGGTAAACAACACCCTCTGGCAATTGAAACAAATTGCGCATAGCGCGCAAAGGGTCTTGTTGATCTAGCGTTTGGCAATCTGCCAGGGTTTGGGGTGTCATTTTCATAGTTCTCGGAGGATGGCGCGCACAGGGCTGGCGTCCGCGCTCATGAGTTTGAGGGGTAGGGCGATTAGCTCGTAATCACCAGGTTCAATGTGATCCAGTTGCAGGTTTTCTAGCACGCGCATGTTGCGATGACGAATGACCTGATGGCTGTCTAAAGTTTTGCTGTCGGCAGGGTCGATGCTGGCGGTGTCAATGCCGATTAATTTCACACCTAGATCGGCCAATGCCACTAAGGTCTCGGGTGCAAAAGCGGTGAGCTGCGTGTCGAAGATTTCTAGGGGAAACTTCTCGTACGTTCTGATTAATACCCGCTCGGGTAAGTTTTCAAGTTCCTTTGACAAATGTGTCAGGGTGATGAGCGGACCAACACCGATGGCATGAATCACTCTACAAGGCCCAATGAAAGCGTGTAGATCTACCTGCCCAATGGCTTGGCCCGCGGGGTCGTAATGCAAAGGCGCATCGGCGTGCGAGCCTACGTGGGGCGACAAGGTGATCGCGCTCACATTGACTGGGCATTGCTCGGAAATTTCAGCAGACCATTTCAATTGGAATGGTGTGTCGCCCGGAAAGACCGGGCTGCCAACGTCGATGGGTGGGGAAATGTCCCAAATTTTTTTCATGAGGCGCAAAGATAGCGCCCTCAGCAATTTGTGGTGTCGGTTATATCCAACACACCTGAAAAAATCATGGGAAACCATTGGCGCGAACACTTCGTCGTAAACTTGCACGCATGAGTTTGACGCCCGAATCTTGGCAAGCCATTCAGCTGACCATTGCCCTAGCCACGACCACCACTTTGCTGTTGTTGGTCTTGGCCACGCCTTTGGCTTGGTGGTTGTCACAAACACAATCGGCTTGGCGTGCGCCTATTCATGCCATGGTCACATTGCCTTTGGTTCTGCCGCCTTCGGTGTTGGGGTTTTACTTGCTCATTGCAATGGGGCCCCAAGGCCCTTTAGGTCAGTTCACGCAGGCCATGGGTTGGGGGGTGTTGTCGTTCACCTTCACGGGGCTTCTGATCGGCTCTATCTTGTTCTCCTT
>JBDLWA010000216.1:0-14620 GCA_039804505.1 Pseudomonadota bacterium | reverse complement strand
TATGTCATAATCGCGTTCTTCGCAATCCTGCCCGGGTGGTGAAATTGGTAGACGCAGGGGACTCAAAATCCCCCGCCGCAAGGCGTGCCGGTTCGATTCCGGCCTCGGGCACCATCGATTTGCAATAAATCGTTTTTCATTGCGAGATGCATCTTCTCTTAATACTTGCATTAGCTGTACTCTATCCAGCAGTACACATCCTGAATGGTTGGCTGTTTGACTTTGCCAACATCAACGACCACATCTCGCTGATTTACCTGCCGGCGTTTTTGCGCCTGTTCAATCTATTGGTTCTGGGTCCAATTTACGGCACCCTCACCACCATGCTGGGTGGCTTTTTGTTGCTGTCAAAATTTAACGAACCCTTGGTATTGGGTTTGTTCAACATCGCTTGTTCATGCGCAGGGCCTCTCATTGCCTTGATGTCGTTTAGGTTTTATTTCAAGCGACGCGTACAGTTAACGTCCCTCACAGATCTCAGCATCCTGACACTTGTTTACTGTGTTGCCAATTCACTGATCCATCACATGACTTGGCTCATTTTGGATGACACGCGTAACTTTGACGCACAACAAGCCATGAGCATGTTTGTAGGCGATTTGTTGGGCGCTTTGCTAGGTGCTTATCTCATGAAGGCCGTGTTGGACTTTCTTGAGAAAAAAGGCATCACGCTCTAAGACTTTTTGCAGCCCAAAAACTGAGCGCAATCAAAGGCAAACTCACGGCAAAACTGGCTCGAATGCCTGAGTACTCAGCCACCCAACCCAACAAGGGCGGGCCCAGTAAAAAAATCACAAAAGAGGTTTGCGCCAAGGCCGCCACATTCACGGCAGCCGGTCGATCGGTGCGCTGCGCAGCGGCCGACATGGCCAACGGAAAAATAGCGCTAGTGCCAATGCCCATCAAAGCAAAACCCAACAAGGCCACCCAAGGGGCCTGAGCCCAAGTCACAGCACATACGCCCAACCCCAAAACACATATGAGACCCCGTGCAACGCGATCGGGTTGAAAACGTTCAACCCAACGGTCAGCAAAAAATCGGGTAACAGCTTGGGCACTAGCGCCGGCCGCAACGGCCAAACCACACACCAAGGGACTGCTTGCAAAAATATCTCGCATGTAGATCGCAGACCAGTCAATGCCTGCCCCCTCCATCAACATGGCGGCAAAGGTCGCAATCACCAGCAAGAAAATGGCGGGTGTGGGCCACGCAAACCTCACCTGCGGCTCTGCCTTGTTTTGCGCATGAGACGTGGGCCGTAAAGGGGCCGCTTCAAATCGCCCCAGCAGCAACACCACGCACAGCATCACCAAAACCAGCATGATGCCAAGGTGCATTTGCGGGCTCAAGCCGGCTTGCGCCGCCAAGCCCCCCAAAAGCCCTGCACTGGCAAAGCCGATGCTCCAAAAGGCATGCGATCGGTTCATGATGCGGCGCCCCAAAACGAACTCCACGCGGTCGGCTTCTAGGTTGACCACTTGCTCAACAGCGCCAATGCAAATACCGGCTGGCAAGAGGCAAAGAAACATCATCAGAGGATTGACGGCAAAAGCCGCCAAGGCATAAAAGAAGGCCACGCTTGGCAATCCCCACCACAACACTTTGCGCGCTCCCAGCGACTCAATCCAAGGGCCGCCAAAGGTGAGTGAAATCAACGTACCACTCGCGGTGCCAATCAAGCCCATGCCGAGTGCGCCCTCTGCCACGCCCATGCTTTGTTGCATCTCTGCCATGCGTGGATAGAGCCCACCTAAAGCCAATGCATATAAGTAAAACGCGGCATAAACCCTTTGGGCTGCCGTCAGTTTCAGACCCATGCCATGAACCCAACTCATGAGTTTTGCACTGACGACTGATCTGAAGGGGCAATTGCCAATGCTTGAAGCCCTTGCCGCACGGTGGGGTAGTTCAAGCGCAATCTGAGTTCTGTTTTCAGCCGATCGTTGTTCAAACGGCGCGACTCCGTCATAAAACTCAACAACATGAGCGGCAAAGTTTCTTGGGCTTGGCTTCGTGGAACGCGGGGAGGCCTAGGCAGGCCCATCAGATCAGCGGCCACGTCAAAGTAGTCGCCCATTTTGAGTTGGGTGTCGTCGTTCACATGAACCACGCGTTGTGCTTGACCGCGCCACAGCGCCAAAAAGCAAGCCCGCGCCAAATCATCGGCATGCACGTGGTTGGTAAAGACATCGTCTTGCGCTCTTAGGACCGGCGTTCCTTTGAGTAGGCGCTCGCGGGGGGTGCCGTTCACTCGATCGGGCGCGTAGATACCTGGAATTCTCAAAATACTGCTGCGCACGCCCGTTTTACCCAGAAAACGAATGGTGTTTTCGGCATCCACCCGGCGAATGGCGCGCGGGGTATGGGGCTTGACGGGGCGCGACTCGGTCACCCATTCACCTGAACAGTCACCATAAACACCACTGGTTGAGCCATAAACCAAGCTTTGAGGCAGTGATCGTTTTTTGAGTGACCTGACCAAATTCAAGGTTCGAGGGTCAGTGGACCACACACCGGTTCGGTCAGAGGGCGGCGGGGCCAAATGCAGCACCCGGGTGGCCCAGCCCGACAATCGCTGAAGTGATTCAGGAGCATCTAAGTTGCCCAGCACTGGCAAAATGCCCTGTCTCCTGAAAGCGTCGACTTTTTCGGGGCTGGAGGTGAGTGCCATGACCCGTACCCGCCCCACCAATTGTTTGGCCACACGTTGACCCACATCACCGCAACCGATGATCAAAACCCGCTCTTTTCGAAAGCGAGCAGGCAAGGCGCCCAAAGGGGTTTGGTTTGAAGGCAAAATCAGGGGTTAAGAAATTAAGACCCCTCTAGGATAACGAAAACATGAGCTTCCAAATTACCGTAGAGCCCAGTGGCCGCACTTTTAGTGCTGAAAGCAGCGAAACTTTATTGGCCGCAGGCATTCGGCAAGGCATCGGCCTGCCCTATGGCTGTAAAGACGGCGCTTGCGGTTCTTGCAAATGCAAAAAAGTGTCTGGCACTGTGGTTCATGGTGAGCATCAAGAAAAAGCCTTGAGCGCCGCAGAAGAAGCGCAAGGTTTAATTTTGACTTGCTGCGCCACGGCGCAAAGCGATTTGGTCTTGGAGTCACGCCAAGTGACCGACGCAGGCAGCTTCCCCATCAAGAAAATGCCCGTGCGTGTGGTGAGCTTGGAAAAAAAATCAGACGATGTGATGAATGTCGTCATGCAGTTGCCAGCAACCGATGTGATGCAATTTCATGCAGGCCAATATGTGGAGTTCTTGCTGCGTGACGGCTCGCGTCGCAGCTACAGCATGGCCAACGCGCCCCACACCCTCGACCCTGCAGCACCCAAGGTGGAATTGCACATACGCCACATGCCTGGCGGTAAATTCACAGACGTGGTCTTCAGCACCATGAAAGAAAAAGACATCCTGCGCATTGAAGGGCCCTACGGTAGCTTCTATTTGCGCGAAGACGCCAACACGCCTATTGTGTTGCTGGCCTCGGGTACGGGCTTTGCACCGATCAAAGCTTTGCTGGAGCACATGCAACACAAAAACATCACCCGCCCCACAACTTTGTACTGGGGCGGTCGTCGTCCTGCCGATTTGTACATGAGCGATTGGGTCGAAGCGCAAGTCAAAGCCATGCCCCACTTGAGCTATGTGCCCGTGATTTCCAATGCCCTGCCTGAAGACGCATGGACGGGCCGCACAGGTTTTGTCCATCAAGCCGTTTTGCAAGACCACCCCGACCTGAGTGGCTTCCAAGTGTATGCATGCGGCGCACCGATCGTGATTGACTCTGCGCGCGCCGACTATGTGAACAAAGCTGGCTTGCCTGAAGAGGCCTTCTTTGCCGATTCATTTACCACCGAAGCTGACAAAGCCAAGGAGTCTGCATGATGCGAAGCCTGTCTTCATTTTCACGCCGTCAATGGATGACGCGTGCTGGGGCCATCGCCAGCATTTGCTTTAGCAGCATGGCAGGCTTCAGTGGTGTCAGCATGGCTCAAACCACCTCGGCCACAACATCCGCTCAGCCAACGCCCCTCACAAGCACACAGCCTGCCACTGCAAGCGCACCCAGCCCAGCGGCCTTGCCCCCGCTGAACAAGCCCATCCGTTTGGTGGTGCCCTATGCCCCGGGTGGTCCCATTGACGTCACAGCACGTGCCTTAGCAGAGCGCGTAAAAGATTCTTTAGGTGTGGTCATCATTGACAACAAACCTGGCGCAGGTGGCAATTTGGGCGTCGACATTGTGGCCAAAGCACCTGCCGATGGTTACACCATTGGCATCTCTGCCGTGGCAACCCATGCCATCAATCCTTGGCTCTTCAACAAGATGCCCTTCAATGCCGCCACAGACTTTGCGGCCATTACCCAAATGGTCCGCGTGCCCAATGTGTTGGTCATGAATACCGAGGTGGCACAACGTCTCAAGATCAACACCTTGGCCGATTTGATTGCTTACGCCAAAGCCAACCCTGGCAAACTCAATGTGGGCTCGGGCGGCAATGGCAGTGCGGGTCACTTGGCTGCAGAAATGTTCAAGCGCGATGCAGGCATATTTGCAGTGCACATTCCGTTCAATGGCGGCAACCCCGCGCAGCTGGCATTGTTGTCGGGTCAAGTCGATTTCAACTTTGACAACTTGGCCACGGCAGCCCCCAACATCAAAGCGGGCAAGCTCAAAGCTTTGGCCGTTACCACCGCACAACGTGCGAGTGCCCTGCCCGACATTCCCACCATGGCCGAAACTCTCAAAGGTTTCGAAGTGGACACTTGGTGGGGACTGGTGGCACCAGCCAACACACCACCGACTGTGATTGCTCGCTTGCATCAAGCATTTTCTGCCGCGCTGGCTTCACCTGAAACCAAAACGCGTTTTGGTTTGATGATGGCTGAACCCGTCAGCAGCACGCCAGAGCAGTTTGCGGCGTTCATGAAGCGCGAGTTGATGAAATACGAGCCCGTGGTCAAAGCCAGTGGGGCGCGTGTTGATTGAAGATTTCAGTAGCTAACGAAAGCCCCAACTAAGAGGCGCTGAATGTGAACTGCATTCAGCGCCTTTTTTTATTCGCCCAGATAGGCGGCTCGCACTTTTGGATCGCTGAGCAACTCTTGGCCAGGGCCTGTCATAGAGATCACGCCTGACTCCATCACATAACCGCGATTGGCAATGGCCAGTGCACGGCTGGCGTTTTGCTCCACCAACAACACTGTCACGCCCTGTGCAAACACATCGCGCACCACTTCAAAAATTTTGTCGACCATGATGGGCGACAAACCCATTGAAGGCTCGTCCAACAACAACACCTTGGGACGACTCATGAGCGCACGACCCATGGCCAACATTTGCTGCTCACCGCCCGACATGGTGCCTGCGAGTTGGTCTTTGCGTTCACGCAAGCGTGGGAAGGTGTGAAACACTTTTTCCATGTCATCTTGAATGGCCGCTGTGTCGGTGCGAATGTAAGCCCCCATCAGCAAGTTTTCAATGATGGTCATGCGCGTGAACACGCCGCGTCCTTCTGGCACCATGGCCAAGCCTTGCTTGACCAAATCCCATGGGCCTTGGCCAGCAATGCTTTTGCCCAAATATTCAATGTCACCTGCATTGATCGGCAAGGTGCCCGTGATGGCTTTCATGGTGGTGGTTTTGCCAGCGCCGTTGGAGCCAATGAGGGACACCAATTCGCCTTCGTGCACTTCAAAGTCCACGCCTTTGACAGCCTGAATGCCGCCGTAGGCCACTTTCAGGCCTTTGACTTTCAATAAGGTGGCTGCCATCTCAATGTCCTCCGGTGCCCAAATAGGCTTCGATCACTTTTTCATTTTTCTGCACATCGGCGGGCGTGCCTTCGGCAATCTGTTTGCCATAGTCAAGCACCGTCACGCGGTCGCACAAGCCCATCACCAGCTTTACATCATGCTCAATGAGCAGAATGGTTCGGTTGTCTTTGCGAATTTGATCAATCAACTCGCGTAGCTGAACTTTTTCAGTGGCATTCATGCCAGCTGCAGGTTCATCCAAGGCAATCAGTTGCGGATCGGTGGCCAAGGCACGCGCAATTTCCAAACGGCGCTGGTCACCATAAGACAAGGTGCGAGCGCGGAAGTCGGCATATTTACCAATGCCCACATAGTCGAGCAATTCTTGCGCACGTTGCCTAATTTCAGCTTCTTCTTGTTTGAACTTGGCCGTTCTAAAAATGGCCCCCAACAATCCAGACTCTGTGCGTACGTGTCGACCCACCATGACGTTTTCCAAAGCGGTCATTTCGGCAAACAAACGAATGTTTTGGAAAGTGCGCGCAATACCCGCCTGCGCCACTTCGTGAACAGCCGTGGGCTGGTAGGGCTTGCCTGCCAATTCAAAGCTACCGCTGTCGGGCGTATAAAGTCCTGTGATGACATTGAAGAACGTGGTTTTACCCGCGCCGTTGGGGCCGATCAAGCCGTACACCTGACCGCGTTCAATGGTCATGCCCACATCAGACAAAGCCTGCAGGCCACCAAAACGTTTGGAGATGCCAGCTACTTTTAAAACTGTTTTGCTCATTTGATTTTCTGTGCTCATGTCAGGCTCCCTCTTTGGCTTGGAGGGCTTTGCCGTGTTCGTGGGAGGGCCACAAACCGCGAGGACGCATCAACATGATGACAATCATGGCCAAGGCAATGAGGAGCTGACGCAGAATGGCGGCGTCAATGCGGCCATCGGTCATGGACTGCAAAGGACCTGCCACATAACGCAAAATTTCTGGCAAAGCGGAAAGCAATACAGCGCCCAACACCACGCCAGGCAAGTGCCCTAAGCCGCCCAAAACCACCATGGCCACAATCATGACCGATTCCATCAAGCTAAACGATTCGGGTGAGATGAAGCCCTGAAAGCCTGCAAACATGGCACCGGAAATGCCGCCAAAAGTGGCCCCCATGCCGAAGGCCATGAGCTTTAAGTTGCGAGTGTTCAGACCCATGGCTTTGGCGGCAATTTCGTCTTCGCGAATGGCCATCCAAGCGCGGCCAATGCGTGACACTTCCAAGCGATAGGAAATCAAAATGGTCACCAACACCAAGGCTAAGAACAGGTAGTAGTACAAACTGACTGACGCCACTTCCAAACCAAAAAGATCGATCTTCTTACCCAGATTGATGCCAAAGAAATGAATCGGGTCAATTTGATTCAAGCCTTTAGGACCGTTGGTAATGTTGACGGGCTGATCCAAGTTGTTCAAGAACACACGGATGATTTCACCAAAGCCCAAAGTGACGATGGCCAAATAATCGCCACGCAACTTCAAGGTGGGGGCACCTAACAGCATGCCAAACAGGCCAGCCAATGCGGCGGCCACGGGCACGATGACCCATAAGGGCATGTGCAAGCCCCCTGGGAACATGGCGGCAATGAGAGGGAAAGTTTCAAACAGATGCGGCGAAGCCAACAAGCCGTACATGTAGGCACCCACCGCAAAGAAAGCCACATAACCGAGGTCTAGCAAACCGGCATAGCCCACCACAATGTTCAGGCCCACAGCCAGCAACACATAGAGCAAAGCCATGTCGGCAATGCGCACCCACGCATTGCCAAACTGCTGCAACACCAAGGGCAGAACAAACAGGGCCACGCCCAACGCAATCGCTTTAGAATTTTTAGAGAGATTCATCTTTAAACCCCCAATTAAGCACGATCGGCCACACGTTCACCCATCAAGCCCGAAGGACGCAGGGTCAACACCACAATCAGCACAATGAACGCAAAAATATCGGCATAGTGACTGCCCAAAACACCACCCGTGAGTTGTCCGATATAACCCGAGCCAATGGACTCAATGAGGCCAAGCAAAATGCCGCCCACCACAGCGCCCGTCAAATTGCCAATGCCACCAAACACGGCGGCCGTAAAGGCTTTGAGGCCAGGCAAGAAGCCCATGCTGTGATGCACCGTGCCGTAGTTGGACGCAAACATCACGCCTGCAATGGCCGCCAGCACCGCACCAATGATGAAGGTGGCTGAGATGACCATGTCGGGGCGCACACCCATCAAGGCAGCCACGCGAGGATTCTCGGAAGTTGCGCGCATGGCACGACCCAACTTGGTGGAATTGACCAACCACATAAGCAAGGCTAAAGAGATGGCCGTCACGCCCAAGATCATGATTTGTGTTGTGGAGATGACTGCGCCGCCCACATTGATCGGTGTCGAAGACAACAAAGTGGGATAGGGCTTGTAGTTAGGCTTCCAAATGATCATGGCCAAGGTTTGCAACAAAATGCTCACACCAATGGCTGTGATAAGGGGCGCCAACTTAGGGCTGTTGCGCAAGGGCCGGTAAGCAATTTTTTCAATTGCAAAATTGAGCGTAGCCGCTACCACACTGGCAATGATCAAAGAAATGAGCAACATCAACCACCCCGGCAAACCAGGCATAGACTCTTGCATCAAGGCAATGACCGACCAACTGGTCAAAGCCGCCACCATGAGCACTTCACCATGGGCAAAGTTGATCAAATTAATGATGCCGTACACCATGGTGTAACCCAAGGCGATCAGGGCATACATGCTGCCCTGCACCAAACCATTGATCACTTGTTGAAGAAATACATCCATACCAACACTCCTGTTATGAAGCCTTGCGAGCATGATTCAAGTCACGCAAGCTGGCCATCTTTTCTGCAATTTTCATCTCTAATCCGCGATTCACAGGGCGATAAAAGCCCGGTTCTGGCATACCTTCAGGCAAATAATTTTCGCCTGCAGCAAAGCCACCGTCTTCGTCATGGGCATAACGGTAACCCTTGCCGTAATCCAAGTTCTTCATCAATTGCGTGGGCGCATTTCGAAGGTGCATAGGCACTGGACGGGTACCATCCTTTTTGACCCAAGCTTTGGCTTCGTTGAAGGCTTTGTAAACCGCATTGGATTTGGCCGCAATGGCCAAATAAATGACGCATTCTGCCAGAGCCAACTCACCCTCCGGACTGCCCAAGCGCTCATAGACTTCTGCGGCATCTAGCGCCAGGCGCAAAGCCCGTGGGTCGGCCAAACCAATGTCTTCTGCCGCCATGCGTATGAGCCGCCTGGCCATGTAGCGAGGATCTGCGCCGCCATCCAGCATGCGCGTGAACCAATACAAAGCCGCATCGGGATCCGAGCCCCTCACCGATTTGTGCAAGGCGCTGATGGTATCGTAAAACTGCTCGCCACCCTTGTCGTAGCGCCGCATGCGTTCGCCCAACACTTTCAACAACCAGGCGTCTGAAATGCGTTCAAGCTTTTCGCGTTGCGCAGCAACCGCCAAAGTTTCAAGCGTATTCAGCAAGCGCCGTGCATCACCATCGGCATACGCAATGAGGCGTTGCTCTGCCTCTTGCTCGAGGGGCGCAATGGCGCCAATTTCTAAGGCACGCTGAACGATTTGCTTCAAATCGTCTTCGCCCAAAGCCTGCAATACATACACGGCTGCCCTAGACAGCAAAGCGGAGTTGACTTCAAAGGATGGGTTTTCGGTGGTGGCGCCAATGAAAGTGAACAAACCACTTTCTACATGCGGCAAGAATGCGTCTTGTTGGCTTTTGTTAAAGCGGTGAACCTCGTCCACAAACACAATGGTGCGCTGAGGTTGGAGACCATCCAGTGCGGCCTGCGCTTTTTCAACGGCCTCACGAATGTCTTTGACACCGCCCAACACCGCACTGATGCTGATGAACTGCGCATCAAAGGCATCGGCCATCAAGCGCGCAATGGTGGTTTTGCCAACACCGGGTGGCCCCCACAAAATACAACTGTGAGGCTGACCCGACTCAAACGCCAATCGAAGCGCCAAGCCTTCACCAATCAAATGCTGCTGGCCAATGACCTCGCCCAAATTGCGCGGACGCAATCTTTCGGCCAAAGGCTGTTGCAAATGAACGCTGGCATTCATGGCCGAATGACCTGCGCGCCAGCGGGCGCTTTGAATTGAAAGGTGTCGGCAGACAACTTCACATTGACTTCAAAATTTTGGAAGCTCAGGCGCGAGGTTTGTCCCAAGCCGTCTACAATTTCCAACACTGTCAAGACAGGGGGTGCGCCAGTGGTCGATGATTTCAAACCCACACGAATCGTTTGTACAGCCCCTTCTGATTGCTTGGGCGTTGCCCTGACCCACTGCAATCCTTCCGCATCGGGCTCGGCTTTCAAAACGAACTCGGCTTGCAATGCTTTCAGATCACCCGATGAAGCAATGAATGCCGCAGGTGTTTGGCCCAACAATTGGCTTTGTTTGCGAACCGTCACTTGGTTCAAATCAGCATCGTACAACCACAGCGATTGGCCATCGGACACCATGCTTTGAACAAATGGTTTTTGATAGGTAAATCTAAATTGCTGAGGTCTTTGAAATTCAAAGGTACCCGAAGAAGTTTTTTTGCGAGGCGCTTGGTCGGCTTTCGCAGGTGACGTCACCACTTGCGTGAACTGCGCACGACCACTGTTGGTTTGACGCAGGAATTGGCTTAAGGCGTCTAAAGCATCATTTGACGATTGCGCCAGCGCAGGCATTGCAATCGTTGCCAATTGCAATGTCAGTAAACCGATGACGAAACGTCGAACGATGGCGGTCATGTGTTGTGCTCTGTGAATGAATTTATTCGGTGCGCGCAGGCACCAAAATTTCGCGCTGACCACTGCTGCTCATGGAGCTGACCAGGCCTGCTTTTTCCATCTCTTCCACCAAACGTGCCGCGCGGTTGTAACCAATCTTCAAATGACGCTGGACCAAAGAGATGCTGGCTTTTCGGTTCTTCAGCACCACTTCCACCGCTTGGTCGTACATGGGGTCTTTCTCTGCATCGCCGCTGTCGCCATAGCTGGTGTCTTCGCCATCGGTGGTGCCACCTTCCAACACACCCTCGATGTAATCGGGGTCGCCTTGCGTCTTCAAATAGCTGACCACCCGGTGCACTTCTTCGTCGCTCACAAAAGCGCCGTGAACACGAATAGGGAAGCCTGTGCCTGAAGGCATGTAAAGCATGTCACCCATGCCGAGCAGCGCTTCCGCGCCCATCTGATCCAAGATGGTACGGCTGTCAATTTTGCTAGAAACCTGGAAGGCAATTCGTGTGGGAATATTGGCCTTGATCAAGCCGGTGATCACGTCCACGCTAGGCCGTTGCGTAGCCAAGATCAAATGAATACCAGCAGCACGGGCCTTTTGTGCCAAGCGTGCAATGAGCTCTTCAATCTTCTTGCCCACCACCATCATCAAGTCGGCCAATTCATCAATCACCACCACGATGTGGGGCAAGCGCTTGAGCGGTTCGGGATCGTCGGGGGTGAGACTGAACGGGTTCAGAATGAATTCTTCGCGCTCGGTGGCTTCGTCAATTTTGGCGTTGTAACCGGCCAAATTACGCACACCCATTTTGCTCATGAGTTTGTAGCGGCGCTCCATTTCACCCACACACCAATTGAGGCCATGCGCAGCTTGTCGCATGTCGGTGACAACGGGTGCCAACAAATGCGGAATGCCTTCGTACACCGACATCTCCAACATCTTGGGGTCGATCATCAGCAAGCGAACGTCACGTGCCTCTGCTTTGTAGAGCAAGGACAAAATCATGGCATTGATACCCACCGACTTACCCGAGCCGGTTGTACCTGCCACCAAAACGTGCGGCATCTTGGCCAAGTCGGCCACCACAGGGTTGCCCACAATGTCTTTGCCCAAGCCCATGGTGAGCAAGGACTTGGCTTCGTTGTAAACCTGCGAGCCCAAAATCTCGCTCAGCTTAATGGACTGGCGCTTGGCATTGGGCAACTCCAAAGCCATGTAGTTTTTGCCGGGAATGGTTTCGACCACACGAATTGAAATGAGGCTGAGGGAGCGCGCCAAGTCTTTGGCCAAGTTGACCACTTGCGAGCCCTTCACACCAGTGGCCGGTTCAATCTCGTAACGGGTAATCACAGGGCCTGGCATGGCGGCCACCACTCGCACTTCAACGCCAAAATCTTTCAGGCGTTTTTCAATCATGCGGCTGGTCATCTCCAGCGTTTCTGGGGCCACACCTTCTTGGCGCTGCGTGAGGCTATCGAGCAAATCGACTTGCGGCAATTTGCTGTCGGGCAATTCGTTGAACAAAGGCTTCTGACGCTCTTTGACCACGCGCTCGCTGCGAGGCACATCGATCACAGCGGGTTCAATGATCATGGGCGCAACTGGCTCTGCAAACACGGGAGCTGCCACGCCTGCGGCAGCAAACAAAGGCTTCTCTTCAAATTCATTTTCAAAGGGATGCAACTGCGGCTCAACGGGCAATTTAGATTGGAGTTGTTCGCGCTCTCGCAGGGCTTGCTGACCCATGGCCAAGTCTTCTTCCATTTCGCGCTTGACTTGACGCGATTGCATGAGGCCATCCAACTTGGCGCCCAGTGACTCGCAAACTTGGCCCCAAGAAAATCCAAAGGCCCAGCCCATGCCCAGCGCCACACCAATAATTTCGATGAGTGATGAACCATTGAAGCCCAACCATTTCAAAGAAAAGTGGCCCACGGCGTACCCCAATGCACCGCCGCTCGTGCCTGGCAACACGGCATCCCAGCGCGTCAATCTGGCCCATTCAAGGGCACTGCTGGACGACATCAATACAAACAAGCCCAGCCAAAAGACCACACGTGTTTTCCAGCTGGATTCTTCTTCACGCTGCGAACTCATGACTGCGGATTCATCAGCGCGAAGCCAATCTGCCCAAGCGTTCAACCAAAATCGACCTAACAGCGCCACCAACCACCAAGCTGAATAACCAAAGCAAAAATACATGCCATCGGCCAGCCAGGCCCCCACCACCCCCATCCAGTTGCGAACTGGGCCGCCCAAACCAGAACCAGACCATGCGGGGTCTTGAGGGCTGAAACTGGCCATGGACAAGGCCATCACCAGTAGCATTGCCGCGCCTAAAAATAAAACAATTTCTTGGGTGAAACGCATCCATCCAGCGCCTTCAGACAACTCGGTTCTAGAGTCTGTTTCAGGGGCGCCGGCAGCGGTGTTGAGGGTACGAAGTGAATAGGTCATGGTCTAACCCTCAAGCTTACCCGATAGACCCTGCCAAACAGGTGTTTGCCAAGCTTCTTACAATGTGGTTTTAGCGTTTACCCGAATTCCGCAGGATTCCCATCATGTCCAACACACTTCCGACCCAACACGCCCAAGTTCTGATCCTGGGTTCTGGCCCTGCCGGCTACACCGCCGCCGTGTATGCCGCCCGCGCCAACCTCAAGCCTTTGCTCATTACCGGCATCGCCCAAGGCGGCCAACTGATGACCACCACCGAGGTGGACAACTGGCCCGCCGATGTGCACGGTGTGCAAGGCCCCGACCTGATGCAACGCTTTTTGGAACACGCCGAGCGCTTCAACACGCAAATTGTGTTTGACCACATCAACAAGGTCGACTTCAGCAAGCGCCCTTTCACTTTGACCGGCGACAGCGGCGTTTACACGTGCGATTCGCTCATCATTGCCACGGGCGCCTCAGCCAAATACCTGGGCATTGATTCTGAAACAGCCTTCATGGGCCGCGGCGTATCGGGCTGCGCCACCTGCGACGGCTTCTTCTACCGCGAGCAAGTGTGCTGCGTGGTGGGCGGTGGCAACACGGCGGTGGAAGAGGCTTTGTACCTTTCCAACATTGCCAGCAAGGTGTACCTCATTCACCGCCGCGACAAGTTCAAGGCCGAGCCCATCTTGGTTGACAAGTTGATGGACAAAGTAGCGGCGGGCAAAATTGTGTTGCAAACCTTCCAAACCTTGGAAGAGGTTTTGGGCGACGACACCGGCGTGACCGGCGTGCGCCTCAAGTCCACCAAGGACGGTTCTTTGCAAGATTTGGAACTCAAGGGCTGCTTCATTGCCATTGGCCATGCCCCCAACACCGAGATTTTCCAAGGCCAACTGACCTTGGACAACGGCTACATCGTGACCCAAAGCGGCCTCAAAGGCTTTGCCACCATGACCAGCGTGCCGGGTGTGTTTGCGGCCGGGGATGTGCAAGATCACGTCTACCGCCAGGCCATCACCAGCGCCGGAACCGGCTGCATGGCGGCTTTGGATGCCCAGCGCTTTTTGGAACAAGAAGGCGTCTGATCCGAAAATCTTGGGCGGTTTTTGCGCCGCTCAAGGCCTTTTTAGCTGGGCTTATGGCCATTGAGCCGTCTTTTTGGCTTGGCGATGGCCTAAAAAGCTGGCTATAATCCAAGGCTTTGCTGAGCACTCCCTTTGGGAGGCACTTCAAAATAGGCTGCTATCAAGGCAGTCATATGGGTTACCGCCACCCTTCTGGCGAGGTGAGGCTGGAGCGCCTTAAGTTTTGCAGGTTGGCATTGATGCCGCCATCGCAAAGCCGATCAGGCACCAGCTGTTGATAAAAGTATCGGAGTGTCCACATGGCACGCGTCTGCGACGTAACGGGCAAAGGCCCAATGGTCGGAAACAATGTTTCCCACGCCAACAACAAAACCAAGCGCCGGTTCCTGCCGAACCTGCAATATCGCCGTTTCTGGGTAGAGAGCGAAAACCGTTGGGTGCGCCTGCGCGTTTCCAGCGCCGCTTTGCGCCTGATCGACAAAAATGGCATTGATGCCGTTCTCGCAGA
>JBDLWA010000215.1:0-3658 GCA_039804505.1 Pseudomonadota bacterium | reverse complement strand
CACACCATGGCATGGCGCGCAGACCTCCAACTTGATTACACCCTAGAGTCTCAGCGCACTGTGGCCAGGTATGTGCACCAAGGCCCACTTCGTGTTTTAAAAAGTCTGTACCCGGAAGGCGATGCCATTTGCCACAATGTGTTGGTACATCCACCGGGTGGCTTGGTGGGTGGCGACACACTCGATATCAAGCTGAGTGTGGCAACTGGCGCGCATGGCTTGGTCAGCACGCCAGGTGCCACAAGGTTTTACAAGTCTGGCGGCCATCCCGCTTTACAGCAAGTGGTGGCACATGTGGCCGATCAAGCACGGCTTGAGTGGTTGCCTCTTGAAGCAATTGCCTACAACGACTGCGAGGCGACCAACCGCGCTGTCTTTCATCTCGCGCCCTCCGCCGAATTGATCACTTGGGATGTGACGGCCTTGGGTTTGCCATCGTCTGACCAAGCGTTTACGCAAGGTCACTTTCAACAACACCTTGAAATACCAGGTGTCTGGCTAGAGCGCGGCAACATTCAGGGCAATGACACACGTTGGCTCCATAGCCCATTGGGTTTGGCCGGCCAGAAATGTTTTGCTAGCTTGGTCTTTGCCAGCGGCTCACCCATTGCCTCAGAGCGAATAGAAAGGGCCTTAGAGGCCGCCAGACTTGTGATGGAAGCCCACCCCCTCAAACTGCAGGCTGGCATCACTTGTGCCCATCCACAGGTCATTGTGTTGCGGGTGATGTCGCCCTTGGTCGAGCCCACCATGGATTTGCTCAAGCAAGTCTGGGCGGTATG
Organism: Pseudomonadota bacterium; assembly: GCA_039804505.1. GTDB lineage: Bacteria > Pseudomonadota > Gammaproteobacteria > Burkholderiales > Burkholderiaceae_C > Limnohabitans_A. The sequence continues at coordinate 2,876 of JBDLWA010000215.1, read as the reverse complement.
GCGCCATGCGCTTTGGCAATTGCCCAGCGAACCGCCACGTATTTGGAGCGTTTAAATCGCCACCAACTGGCGAATGCCCTTGGCTTGCATTTCGTGGCCTGGGCCACGCGCAATCACCTCACCGCGCTCCATCACCATGTAAGCATCGGCCAGTTCTTCGGCAAAGTCGTAGTACTGCTCACACAGCAATACCGCCATGCGCTGACCCTGCATGCCTTCATCGGCCAATTTGCGAATGACGCGGCCAATGTCCTTGATGATGCTGGGCTGAATGCCTTCGGTGGGTTCGTCCAAAATGAGCAACTTGGGTTTGGCCGCCAAGGCACGTGCAATGGCCAACTGTTGTTGCTGCCCGCCCGACAAGTCACCACCGCGTCGATGCAGCATTTGCTTGAGCACTGGGAAAAGTTCAAACAACTCTGAGGGAATGGGTGTGCCACCAGGTTGTGTGGCCAAGCCCATCAGCAAGTTTTCTTCAACGGTTAAGCGCGCAAAAATTTCACGACCCTGCGGCACATAGCCCACGCCTGCGCGTGCGCGCTCGTAGGGGGTTGCTTTGGTGAGGTCTTGAGACCCCAACACCACAGAACCACTTTTGATGGGCACCACGCCCATCAAGGACTTAAGCAAAGTGGTTTTGCCCACGCCATTGCGACCGAGCAGCACCGTCACTTCGCCCTGCTTGGCTTCCAAACTCACATCTCGCAAAATGTGAGAGCCACCGTAATACTGCTGAATATTTTGTACCGTTAAATTCATGGTGATACCTCTCAACGGCCCAAATAAACTTCAATCACACGCTCGTCCGACTGCACTTGGTCCAGCGTTCCTTGCGCCAACACAGCGCCGTCGCACAGCACGGTCACGATGTCGGAGATGGTTTTGATAAAGCCCATGTCGTGCTCCACCACCATCAAGGAATGTTTACCCTTCAAGGTCAAAAACAATTCGGCGGTTCGTTCTGTTTCATGGTCCGTCATACCGGCCACAGGCTCGTCCAACAACAAGAGCTTGGGGTCTTGCATCAACAACATGCCAATCTCAAGCCACTGCTTTTGACCATGGCTCAAGTTGCCCGCTTGCGTTAACACGCTGTCGGCCAAATGAATGGTGTGCAGCACTTCGGCCAAACGGTCAGACTGTGTGGAGTCCAACTTGAAGAACATCGATGCTTTGACACCCTTCGGTGTTTTAAGCGCCAGCTCCAAATTTTCAAACACTGTGAGTTGTTCAAACACCGTGGGTTTTTGAAATTTACGGCCAATGCCCAACTGCGCAATTTGGGGTTCGTTGTGTCGCAGTAAATCAATGGTGCTACCAAAGAAAACTTGGCCTTCGTCCGGCCGTGTTTTGCCGGTGATGATGTCCATCATGGTGGTTTTGCCAGCGCCATTGGGGCCAATGATGCAACGCAACTCACCTGGCGCAATGTCTAGCGACAGTTTGTTGATGGCTTTGAAGCCATCGAAACTCACACTGACGTCTTCCAAATACAAAATGCGACCGTGCGACACATCCACTTCGCCAGGGGTGTGGACGCGGCCGTAGCTGGCGTCGCGTCCACCCGATTCAGTGGCCACAGTAGCCGCCGACACGGGGCCATGTTCTGCAACGCGCTGCGCGCCTTGCTTCATCAGTTCGGGGGTCATGCGCGACCGCCTTTCAAGCGTTGCACCAAGCCCACCACCCCTTGTGGCAAGAACAAGGTGACGGCAATGAACAAGGCGCCCAAGAAGTACAACCAAAACTCTGGCGCAGTGACCGTGAGCCAGCTCTTGGCGCCATTCACCAAGAAGGCACCCACCACAGGACCAATGAGGCTGCCACGGCCACCCACTGCGGCCCAGACGGCAATTTCAATGGAATTGGCAGGGCTCATTTCACCGGGGTTGATGATGCCCACTTGTGGCACATACAAGGCACCGGCCACGCCGCACATGACGGCGGAGATGACCCAAATGCTGAGCTTGTAGGGCAAGGGGGAATAGCCTGAGAACATGACACGCGATTCAGCATCGCGTATGGCTTGCAACACGCGACCAAATTTGCTGCGGATGAGCCAGCGCGCCATCAAGAAAAATCCCAGCAGCGTTAAACCGGTCAGTACAAACAAAAACATGCGCATGTTGGTTGTGGCCAAAGGCAAATTCAAAATGCGTTTGAAATCGGTGAAGCCGTTGTTACCACCAAAGCCAGTCTCGTTGCGGAAGAACAAGAGCATGGCCGCGAAGGTCATGGCTTGCGTGATGATGGAGAAGTACACCCCTTTGATGCGTGAGCGAAAGGCAAAGTAGCCAAACACACCCGACACCACTGCGGGCACCAACACAATCAACAACAAGGTGGCAGCAAAGCTGTCTGACAGCATCCAGTGCCAGGGCAACTCTTTCCAATCTAAGAAGACCATGAAGTCGGGCAAGTTGCTTTTGTAATTGCCATCGGTGCCAATTTGGCGCATGAGGTACATGCCCATGGCGTAGCCGCCAATGGCAAAGAACAAACCATGGCCCAGTGACAAAATGCCGGTGTAGCCCCAGATCAAGTCCATGGCCAAGGCACAAATGGCGTAGCACATGATCTTGCCCACAAGGCTGACCGCGTAATCGCTAAAGTGCAGCCAATGGCCTTGTGGCACGACCAAATTCATGAGAGGCACACACAAACACACAAAGACCAGCGCCACTAAAAACGCTGTCCAGCCTTTGCCAGTGAACAAAGGTTCACGGCCTGGCAATTCAATTTTGGATAAGTTCGTTGTTGTCATCTTAAGCCTCCGCACTCCGACCCTTCATGGCAAAAATACCTTGCGGACGTTTTTGAATGAAGATGATGATGAACACGAGCACACAAATCTTGGCCAGCACGGCACCCGTCAC
>JBDLWA010000214.1:0-5718 GCA_039804505.1 Pseudomonadota bacterium | reverse complement strand
CCTGTTCGCACCTTGTTCAGCAGTCCTCAAGACCCCTATACCAAAGCTTTGTTGAGTTGCCGGCCCAGTGTCGACCGACAAGGCAAACGTTTGTTGACCATCGACGACTGGATGAGTGCGCATGCCGACGCTACCGCAGGTGTTGCGCCGGCCAATGCAAGTGCTATTGAATCACCTGTCGTCACTTCTCAAACAACAACACCCACGACTTCAAACACGACTCAGACGCCCTTGTTGGAAGTTCAAGGTTTGAGGAAAGTTTTCAAACGTTCGGGCGGCTGGTTCAAGAGCGACGATTTTGTGGCCGTTCAAGATGTGAGTTTCAAACTCATGAAAGGTCAAACCGTGGGCTTGGTGGGCGAATCAGGCTCTGGCAAAACCACTGTGGGCTTGTGCTTGTTGCGCTTGCACGAAGCGACGGCTGGCAAGGTCTTGTTTGATGGCAAGAATTTGTTGGACATGTCCGCAGCAGAGTTTTCTGCTTATAAGCGTCGCCTGCAAATTGTTTTTCAAAACCCCTATGCGTCACTTAATCCACGCTTTACGGTGGGCGAAATTCTGAGTGAACCCATGCAATTGCACGGCATTGGTTCAGGGCAAGCCGATTGGGAGAAGCGAGCCTTGGCTTTGCTCGACAAGGTGGGCATGCCGTCTTCTGCATTGAAGCGCTATCCCTTTGAGTTCTCGGGTGGCCAACGTCAACGCATTGCCATTGCCCGATCGCTCAGTTTGTCGCCAGAAGTGGTGGTGCTAGATGAAGCGGTGTCTGCCTTGGATGTGTCGGTTCAAGCGCAAGTTCTGAACTTGCTGAAAGACTTGCAGAAAGATTTGGGGCTGAGCTATTTGTTCATTTCACACGACCTGGAAGTGGTGCGCTACATGTCGGACACGCTGTTGGTGATGAACAAAGGCCAAGTGGTGGAGCAGGGGGATGCTGCCAACATTTATGCACAACCTCAGCACCTCTACACGCAAACTTTGTTGGCCGCTGTGCCCAAAATGCCTGAGGCACTGGCTTTATAAAAAGCACTTGAGTTTGAGTTAGCTTGAGTTAGCTTGCGTGCTTGATTTCTGGCAGTTGTTTGAGCGTTTTCAAGTGAGGTCGGGCACAAGCAACGAGAGCCACCAGCAAGGTGCCTGCGCCTGCGCACATTAAAGAGCTGCGCATGCCCCAGTGCTCCGCCATCCAGCCGCCCAACAAGGCGCCCGGTCCGGCTGGAAGCAAGATGAGCCAACGCATGGTGGTGGTCATTCGTCCCAACAAATCGGTGGGTGTAAACGATTGGCGCAGAGATAAGAAGTTGACAAACAACAGGGTGGCGCCCCAACTAAAGCAAATGAGCATCCAAGAGAATAGAACGATGCTGGGCAGCTTTCCCTCGAGGCCTAGCAAGCCTATCCATCCTAAAGACGTGATGCCTATTCCTAAAATGAGCGCCGGACCCGGTCCAATTTGTTTTGAAATTTTGGGGCCCGCTAGGCCGCCGAGGACCGAGCCCACACCCAAAGCCACAAAACTCATGGAGACCAAGGTTTCGTCCAAGCCCAAATCTTTGACCGCAAAAATAATCTGAACGGACAAAGCCATTTGTGCAAAAAACTGCCATGCGCCTACTGTGGCGGCCATCTCTAGCAGCATTTTTTGAGACTTCACAAAGCGCATGCCCTTCAACAGATCCTCTTTGAAAGAGCGATCTTTCCATGTGGAACGGGGCGGGACCTCTTCGTGAATACGAATGCCTTTGAGCATCACCACGGAGCCAATGAGCAAAAACGCATCCATGACCAAGGCCAAGGGCGCCCCAAAAACGCGGATCAGCACGCCAGCCAAGCCGGGCCCCATCACTTCAGCCATAGAGCCTGCAATGGCATTTTGCGAATAGGCCTGAACCAGTTTGTCGCGGCCCACCAGTTGCGTCAAAACAATTTGAGAAGCCGAGCCAGCAATGGTGTAGACCGTGCCCAGCGCAAAGCTGACGGTATACATGAGCGTCATGTTCAGCCATCCCATGGCCCATGCCAAAGGAATAGTGAGCAGGGTGAGCCCCATGAAAATTTCGCCGGCAATGTAGAGGGGCAACTTGCGCATGCGGTCAATCAAAACACCACCTGGCAAGGACAACAGCACAAAGGGGGCAATTTCCATGGCCGTTAAAAGGCCCATTTGGGTAGGAGAGGCATCTAGCAAGAACACAGCCGTGAGGGGCAGGGCCAGCATGGTAATTTGGCCGCCTAGATTGCTGAACAAAATAGACAGCCACATACGCAGGTAGCCTGGAATGCTGAACAAGGTGCTGTTAAAGAGATTCATTCAGTGTTGTGTTCAAAGGCTTGCCGAATGAGAAAACCCCGTTAAAACCAGGTTCTAACGGGGTTTGATTTTGGCGGAGCAGGCGGGATTCGAACCCGCGGTGGGCTATGAACCCACACACGCTTTCCAGGCGTGCGACTTAAACCACTCATCCACCGCTCCGAAGCGTGCAAGTATAGCATTTGACAATCATAATCTTGGTACAGGTACAGCAAAATTGTCATGAATATTCATTACACTTTGGGCTTGCTTCTCTATATCAAGATCCAAGGCTGGCTCCATGAAATTTCGTTTTCCCATCGTCATCATTGATGAAGACTACCGCTCTGAAAACACTTCAGGATTAGGCATTCGTGCATTGGCACAGGCCATTGAAACTGAAGGCTTTGAGGTTTTGGGTGTGACCAGTTATGGCGACTTGTCCCAATTTGCGCAGCAGCAATCTCGCGCCAGTGCTTTTATTTTGTCCATTGACGATGAAGAATTCACGCCCGGACCCGATTTGGATCCTGCGGTACTAAGCTTGCGTGCGTTCATCGAAGAGGTCCGTCGCAAGAATGCCGATGTGCCTATTTACATCTACGGCGAGACCAAAACGTCTCGTCACATTCCCAATGACATATTGCGGGAGTTGCATGGTTTCATTCACATGTTTGAAGACACGCCTGAGTTTGTGTCGCGTCACATCATTCGTGAAGCCAAGAGCTATTTGGAAGGGGTGCAACCTCCATTTTTCAAAGCCTTGCTGGACTATGCCGAAGACGGATCCTACTCATGGCATTGCCCAGGTCACTCAGGTGGCGTGGCGTTTTTGAAGAGCCCTGTGGGTCAGATGTATCACCAGTTTTATGGTGAAAACATGCTGCGTGCCGACGTTTGCAATGCGGTTGAAGAATTGGGCCAGTTGTTGGACCACAACGGCGCTATTGGTGAGAGCGAGCGCAATGCTGCTCGTATTTTCAATGCGGACCATTGCTTCTTCGTGACCAACGGCACCAGCACCTCCAACAAAATGGTATGGCACCACACGGTGGCGCCAGGCGATGTGGTGGTGGTCGACCGCAACTGCCACAAATCTATTTTGCACGCCATCATCATGACGGGCGCTATTCCGGTTTTCTTGAAGCCTACGCGCAATCATTACGGCATCATTGGCCCCATTCCACAAAGTGAATTTGAAGTGGCCAACATTCAGGCCAAGATCAAAGCCAATCCCTTGCTCAAAGGGGTGGATGCCAAGAAGGTCAAGCCTCGTGTGATGACCCTCACGCAGTCAACTTACGATGGTGTGTTGTACAACACAGAAACCATCAAGGGCATGCTCGATGGCTATGTTGAAAACCTGCACTTTGATGAAGCTTGGTTGCCGCACGCTGCGTTCCATCCCTTTTACGGCACCTACCACGCCATGGGTAAAAAACGTGCGCGTCCTAAAAACTCTGTGGTGTACGCCACGCAGTCCATTCACAAATTGTTGGCCGGTATTAGCCAAGCCAGCCATGTGCTGATTCAAGACTCGCAAAACACCAAACTCGACAGGCATTTGTTCAACGAAGCCTACTTGATGCACACCAGCACCAGCCCACAATACAGCATCATTGCCAGCTGCGACGTGGCGGCGGCCATGATGGAGCCACCGGGTGGTACGGCCTTGGTTGAAGAAAGTATTGCCGAAGCCCTGGACTTCCGCCGCGCCATGCGCAAAGTGGATGACGAGTACGGCAAAGACTGGTGGTTCAAGGTTTGGGGCCCCGAGAATTTGGTCGACGAAGGCATTGGCCGCGCAGAAGACTGGATCATTCGCAGCGACTCACGCAAGAAGGGCAGCAAGTGGCATGGCTTCGGTCAAATGGCCGACGGCTTTAACATGCTCGACCCCATCAAGGCCACCATCGTGACCCCAGGCTTGAACTTGGATGGCAAGTTTGACAAGACCGGTATTCCAGCTTCTGTGTTGACCAAGTTCCTCACAGAGCATGGTGTGGTGGTTGAGAAAACGGGCTTGTACAGTTTCTTCATCATGTTCACCATTGGCATTACCAAGGGCCGTTGGAACTCTTTGCTCACGGCTTTGCAGCAGTTCAAAGACGATTACGATCGCAACCAACCCATGTGGCGCATCATGCCCGAGTTCTGCCAAAAGCAACCCAAGTACGAGCGCATGGGCTTGCGTGATTTGTGTCAGCACATTCACGCTTTGTATGCCAAATACGATGTGGCGCGCTTAACTACCGAAATGTATTTGTCTGACCTCACACCGGCCATGACACCCGCCGATGCGTATGCACAAATTGCACGCCGTAAAACAGAGCGCGTCTCCATTGACGATTTGGAAGGTCGCATCACGGTTGGTTTGGTCACGCCCTACCCACCCGGCATTCCACTTTTGGTGCCCGGCGAAGTTTTCAACAAGAAAATTGTGGACTACTTGAAATTCTCTCGTGAATTCAATTTGCAGTGCCCCGGCTTTGAAACCGATATTCATGGCTTGGTGGAAGAGAAGGGCGCAGATGGCGTCAAGCGTTACTTCGCCGACTGTGTTTCTAAAAGCTAATCAAAGACCGATCTTAAACATCGAACATCAATCTTGAACTGAGTCATCATGAGCTTCTTATCTGGTAAAAAAATCCTCATCACCGGCCTGCTGTCCAATCGCTCCATTGCTTACGGCATCGCCAAAGCCTGTCATGCACAAGGTGCTGAATTGGCCTTTAGCTATGTGGGTGAACGATTCAAAGACCGCATCACTGACTTTGCTGCAGAGTTCAATTCCAAACTCATTTTTGATTGCGATGTGGGTGATGATGCGCAAATTGAAAAAATGTTTCAAGACTTGTCCGCCCACTGGCCTCAGTTTGACGGCTTTGTGCACAGCATTGGCTTTGCGCCCCGCGAGGCAATTGCTGGTGATTTCTTAGATGGCCTGAGCCGTGAAGCTTTCAAAATTGCACACGACATCAGTGCCTACAGTTTTCCGGCCATGGCCAAAGCGGCATTGCCATACCTTCGCCACGATGCGGCTTTGCTCACGCTCACCTACTTAGGTTCACTGCGTGTGGTACCTAGTTACAACACCATGGGCTTGGCCAAAGCTTCCTTGGAAGCATCCGTTCGTTATTTGGCCGATTCACTGGGTTCTAAAGGCATTCGAGTAAACGGCATCAGTGCCGGCCCTATCAAAACTTTAGCAGCCAGTGGCATCAAAGGTTTTGGCAAAATTTTGAGCGTTGTGGAATCATCTGCACCGATTCGCCGCAACGTCACCATCGATGATGTTGGCAATGCTGCTGCCTTTTTGATGAGTCCCTTGGCTGGCGGTATTTCTGCTGAAATTGTGTATGTGGATGGTGGCTTTAGCCAAGTGATGGGTGGATTTAGCGAAGAACTTTAAAAGGAGCGTTTGAATG
>JBDLWA010000213.1:0-6610 GCA_039804505.1 Pseudomonadota bacterium | reverse complement strand
CATGTGGTCATGGGTGAAGGTGTTAGCCAATCGCCCGAAAAACTGGCTGACAACGTGGTTCAGGGCGACAACTTTAAGGGCTATCAAGGCGTCGCAGATGCCCCCGACCGCTTTGTGGACGTGCCCAAAGAAGCGCCGGTGCCCCCACCCCTTCGCAATACCGTCGAGATCACCAAACTCGAAACCCACTTAGACGTCCCTCAAGACATTCCGGCTGCTGTCGATGCTATTGACAGTGATGGCTTAAAAGAAGAGCTGCTCGCCAGAGCGAAGGCTGCCAAGCAGTCGGCTATGCCCGAAATGAATTTTCCAGCGCGCGTGATCAACCTCAAAATTCAAAACGACAAATTGCGCACGCGTCTCGACAATCTGGAAAATCAGGAATAAAGGAACTCTCGATGAGTACGGAACCCACCATGGGTCACAACGAACACGGTCAGACCACGGCCCCTGAACCCGACTCAGCGGCGCTTGAGGTCGGCGCGCCTGCAGCCCCCAAAGAAGTTGCGCCTTCGGCGCCTTCCGCCCAAGCGGCAGAAGCGGCCAAGCTGTTTGAAAAACTTTTCGCCAACAGTGCCCCCGCCAATCCCAGTCCCGCATCAACCTCCACCGCCAAAAAATCAATCGACATTCCACCGCCGGTCGCTAAAAAAGTAGAAGAAGGTGAGACCTTCACGCGCAAGGTGACCGAGGAAGCCGAAGGTCAGTCTTTCCAGCGCCTTGCCTCGGTGCAGAGTGACAGCCCGATTGAACTGCCAGCGCGAATTGCTAGCACGCCTCAAGAAGCGGTGGCACCACCACCCGTTCGAAAAACGGTCGAAACTTCTCCTGGCAAAACCCAATTAAAAACTCAAGACATTCCAACTGCTGTCGATGCTGTGGTGAGCGATCAGGTGAAAGCCAAATTGCTGGACAAGGTGAAAGCTGCAAAGCACGCCGCCAAGCCAGAACTTAACTTTCCCGAACGCATTAACAACCTCAAGACCCAGCACGACACGTTACGCGCCCGTCTGGCCAGTCTTGAATAAAGGAACTCGACATGAGTACGCAACCCAACACGGGTGAACACGAACACGGTCAGCCCGCTGACACCAGCCCTGCCACGACCGGATCGGATGCGGGTACGGCAACAGGCGCAGACACGGCAGACACAGGCGCCAGCTCTGGTGCAGCCACAGCCTCCGCCGCGGCTTCTGCCGCTGCCTCTGCCGCCCTTGAAGCCACAGCCGCAGCCGTGAAAGCCGCTGAAGGCAAGATGCAAGACGATGCCGAAGAATTAGAAGGCATCAAGATGGTGGCCTTGGAGTCGGCCGAATTGGCCACTCGCTCAGCCAACTTGGCGGTCGGCGCCGCCGAAAACATGAAGACGGCCACGACCAACATCGAAACCATGATGGCTGTCCACAAAAAGCAGTTCCTCATTCTGTTGTCTGTGGCTGCGGGATTCATGTTTATCACAGCCGCTGTCTTTACTGGCATGACCATTAGCCTCAAGTCGCGCATCAACCAAATGGACACCATGCTGGGTGTGCTCAGCAAGCGCGTGAGTGAATTGGATGATTCCTTGGAGTTGGTCAGCTCAGTCAACGAAGGCTTGCAAGCCATGGTGGGCAAGCAAGACGAGATCAGCAAAATGCAAGGCTCTTTAGAAGCCCGTCTGAACGAAGCCATCAAGAATGCTGAAAGCGTGCCCGAAAAAACGGCTCAGCAAGTGGGTGAAAAAGGCCAAATCTTGGCCACACAAATGAAGTCACTGGAGGCCCGCTTCTCACAACAATCTAGAGCATTGGATTCCTTAGCTGGCAAAGTCAACGGGCTGCAAGGTGCTGTGGGCGAAACCGGTGGCTTCAAAAAAGAAATGGAATCATTGGCGCGTTTACAACGTGAGCGTCAAGCCGCAGAAAATGCGGCAGCTGCTGCGGCTGCGGCCAAAGCTGCGGCGGCTGTGAACAGTGCCAATACGGCGGCTTCGTCACAAGCCCGACAAAAAGAGAAGATGGTTCAATACCCGAGAGCTCAGCAAGAAACCACGCCCACAGGTTCGAGTGGCGTCTTGAGCAGCAAGCCTTGATGTGGGTCGCCTGATACAGAAAAGAATTACTTCTCTGTGTCAGCGTTGGCCACAGGCAAAGTGCCTTGGCGCAAATCGTACTTGTTCAGTTTTTCAATCAGGGTGGTGCGCTGCAAATTCAGCAAGCGCGCCGTTTGTGACACATTGCCGTCTGTGCGGTTCAAGGCTTGCACAATCAAATCGCGTTCGATGTCTGCCAAGCGGTCTTTCAACGACAGACCCTCGGGCGGCAAGCTAGGCAAGCCTTGCGCCAGCATGATGATGTCCTCTACTTCGTTGTGCAAATCCATGGCCAAAGGTGGCGCTGGATTGGCAAACGGGTTCATCATCTCAGCATTGGCACTGTGATGCATTTCTTGTGGGCTCAAAGGCGCCACAATTTCTAAAGAATCCTTGAGCGGTGTCGTCACCCGTTCGGCTTGCAACATGCGCAAGCCTTTGGGTAACAAAGAGGAAGGCACCGTCGCCAAACTGATCAACTGACCGCTGAACAAAGTGTTGAAACGGTCCACCAAGTTGGACAGTTCACGCACATTGCCAGGCCACGCGTAATCTTTCAAGGCTTCCATGAAGTCGGCCGTAAAGCTGATGGGCGTTTGCCCCTTCACCGCAAAGTGTTCAGCAAAATGGGTGAGCAACGCAGGCACATCCTGCGTTCTTTGCCTTAAGGCAGGGGTGTTCAAGGGCAACACATTGAGACGATAGTACAAGTCTTCGCGAAACCTGCCCGCCTCAATTTCAGCCTCTAAATCTCGGTGCGTGGCGGCCACCACGCGCACATCCACTTCCACCGATTTCAAGGCACCCACGGGGTCGACGGTTCGCTCTTGCAACACACGCAACAACTTCACTTGCATGTCCAAAGACAAATCACCAATCTCATCCAAGAAGATGGTGCCGCCATGGGCCATTTCAAAACGGCCAATTCGATCGGCTGAAGCGCCGGTAAAAGCGCCTTTTCGGTGACCAAACAGTTCACTTTCCAACAAATCTTTAGGAATGGCGGCGCAGTTGATGGGCACAAAATTACAACCGCTGCGATCTGATTGATCGTGCAGAGCGCGTGCCACCAGCTCTTTACCCGTGCCACTTTCACCCGTGATCAACACCGTGGCCGTTGAAGAGGCCACGCGCTCAATCATGTGTCGAATGGCTTCAGCGCTAGGACTGGCGCCAATAAAGGCCTTAAGAGGACTGCGTTTAGCCATAAAGCTTTTGGGAATGGGGTCGAAAGTACAAGAAGCCCCCAATGTATTGCAAATTTGCCCATAATTTTAGACAAATGTCGGAAAACCGTCAGTTCCAGCAAGTTTTCGAAATGACTTTCAAGCCTAACCCTCAGCTTGACGCTCAAGCTTCTACGGTTGATGCCGAATCAGAGGGTGTAGGACTGTGTGTCCTCTCTCTAAAGGAAAACCCATGAAACGCATGACCACACTTTGCTTGATGATTGGCTTGACGGGCCTGGCCGGTTGTAAATCGGTCAACTTGGCAATGGCCAATTCTGATTCAGAACTCAAGTCCCTGGCGGCCCCATTGGTCGAGAAACGTGAAACCATCACAGCCACCGGCTATGCCGTGGTGGCAGTGCAAAACCACAAAAATCAAGCGCAACAACGCTTGATGGCCATTCGCGCTTCTAAGTTGGATGCTTATCGCAACCTCACTGAACAAGTCTATGGCCAGCAACTCGATGCCAGCTCTACCGTGGCCGACATGGTGGTCACCAACGACACCTTCCGGACCAAAGTGGAAGGCGTGATTTATGGCGCGCGTTTGGTCAGCATCACACCCGTGGGTGAAGACACCTACGAAACCACCTTGTCTTTGGACAAGGATGTGGTGCAAGACCTGCGCATTTTGTACATGAGCCAATTGGCTGTTAAAGGTCGTTGATCATGCGCTTGGGCAAAGCCTCTCAAACCACCCCACAAGCCAGCCGTCACCTCGGCTGGGCGCTTTGTGTCGGCCTGAGTTTGGGTGTCGCTTTGCCAACGGCCAGCTGGGCCAGTCGAGATGAACCGCTTACGGCGCAAGAACGCCTTGAGGCCATTCGATTGGGGTTGGTGGAAGCCACCTTGCAAACGCCCACCAAGGTCACCACCACCAGCTGGATTGATGCGCAAGGTAGCCTGCGCGAAAGCAGCTCTTTCAAAAATGGCATGGTGGTGAAAGGTGTCAGAGTTTTGGCGTATGGCCGTGATGAAACCGGTCAAGCCAAAGCGCGCTTGCAAACCAGCCCAGCCAATGACAAAGAGTTCAGCGAAAGCAGCCAACGACCTGCACCGCCATCTGGCGCAGAATGCTCACAAAAAGTAGGCTCGCAGTTAAACCATGTGGTCAAGCTGAGCCTGGATGTTGAGCCCACAGCACACCCCATGGTGTTGCAATGGTTGCTGCCGCAAATTCAGGCGCTTTGGGTTAGCAGTTCGAGCGCTAGCCATACCGCCAGTGCCGCAAGCACTGCCAAACCGTGGCGTGTGGTCAACAGCTTGCCGCCGCCCTCTATGGCCAACAATTTGTCAGCCTACGAGCGGGCCTTGATTAGCCAACACACGCAAACTTCCCCTTGGCAAGCCATTGTTAAAGTCAAAACTTACCCCACACCCGCCAAAGGTTTTGAGGGGTATCCTGGTTACAAAGCGCCAGGCCTGGCCTTAGATTTGGATTACCAAATGACCAGTGCAGACGGTCAGGTGCTGGTCATAGAAGACAGCGCCAATCTTGTCCTGGAAGTAGAGCGCCCCACCTGGGCTGCACCTCGCATTGCCAGTGCCAGTGCAATGCTGGTTCAAGAGCAACTTCAAGAATGGCGCGCCCAATCAGAGCAGTGGCTTCAATGCCAGCACCTGAACCCCGTGGTCACCGCCGTGTCGGGCCCACAAATTCAAATCAATGCTGGCAGCTTAGCGGGCGTGCGCCAAGGTGACGAATGGTTGATTGCCCACCCCTCGCGCTTCCCTGCCGAATTGGCCAGCAAAGAAGGCGCGCCACAAACCTTATTGGCCAGAGTGCAAGCTGTCACCCCCTACCAATCGCAATTGGTTGTTTTGGCGGGTCCCGTGCAAGCCGTGCAGGCCAATTGGCGCGCGTGGCCCACCGAAACCTTGATCAAAGAAGCCAGCTTGTTGCCTTCGTCAACCCGAAATCCAGCGCCTATCAAACGCCCCGTCAAACCTGTGGCCAGCGCCATGCCCCCTTTGGGTTTTCCAGTCAATTGATTAAACTAATAAAAAGCCATGAACACTTCTACTTGTCTTGCACATTTCATCAAGTCAACTGCCTCGTTCAAAGTGGCCAGCGTGCTTGCGTGCAGCTTGTTCATGGGTCAAGCCTTTGCGTCTGAGCCTAGCGATGAAAAACCTGCGCCAGCCCCCACCACCAGTTACACCGTGCCTCAAAGCACCCCCATCGATAAATTGATTCACACGCTTTACGCCAACAGTCCCTTGAACGTTGGCGTCCTCCGCAAAGCTTTGGTCGATGCCAATCCCAAAGTGATCACCGGCAACCCACAGCAACGCGTCAAAGCGGGTGTGTCCATGGTCGTGCCCGATCACGGCCAAATTGTGCGCAATATATTGACGCCCTTAGCGGCACCCGCCCTTCCCGAAAACTCTGACTCCGGCCCCTCAGCTCGCGACTACTCTGTTCGCAAGCCCTGGGTCCGGTTCCCTTGATTTCTGGCGCCGAGGCGTACGTCGCGCCCGGCCGAATCAACCCCATCTACCTTGAAGGCAAGTTACTGCCGACGGTCAACAAGACCGCTGCAGAATTAGGCCTGCGCGACGGTCAAGTGGTTCAAGCTTCCGTGAGGCTAGACCGCGATTTACCCATGCTTTATCTGCAAGGCAAATCAATTCCTGCGCCTGGACTTCAAGCCTCTCAAGTCGGCGAATCCATTTGGTTAAGAGCGCAAGGGGGCAGCTTGATCCCCATCAGCACGACGCCACTGGTATCGCGCATTGCCAATTTGCTATATCGCCCCGAAGTCAACTCGGTGTTGCCACAACTGTTTCAGCCGGGCACCCTCGATGCTTTGTTGCGCACGGTTCAGCGTCCTGATTTGCAAGCTCAATGGCGAAGCTTGCAACTGAACATGGCACAACTCACCCCTGCGGCCGTTCAACAGGCCATGGTGGGCGCCATGGGCGCTGAAGTCTGGATGGCCAAAGGCCTGCAGCCGCCCGTACAAGACACCAAGCAATTGCTTCGAAAACTAATAGCGGAGTTGAATACCGCGAGTACCGAAGAGGGCATAGAAACCGAGCCAGGTGTGATTGAAAAGCTGACCAAAGCCATTGACGACATTGAGTCGAGTCAGGTGCAAGCCGTTCAAGCACAAGCACAACAAGAGGTGTTGTTCAGCATGACCTTGCCGTTTGTGGATGCTAATCCTGTTGAACTCACTGTGAGAAGAGGTCCTCGCCAAGAGGGTGAGCAGCCCATCCTGATTGTCAATGTCCACTCCAAAACGGAAGATCTGGGTCCCGTGTGGCTTAAAACCCAGCTCATGAATGCACAGCAAATCGAGCTCAC
>JBDLWA010000212.1:0-4776 GCA_039804505.1 Pseudomonadota bacterium | reverse complement strand
CGCTTGGCCTGCGTCACGGTCATTTCGCCCGGCGATACCAGCAGTACTGAATCGAGCAAAAGTGAAAGCAGCGTGCACCGCATGCATCTGGCGCGCATGCAGCAATGGTCGCAGGGCCTTGACTTGCATGATCACCAAGTTTCTTTTCATGTGCTGGAAGCCAGCGATGTGGCCAACGCCTTGGTCACTTACGCCCAAGGCAACGAAGTCAGCATGATCATCATGGGCGCGGCCACACACGGTTTGCAGATGCAACGCTTTGTGGCCACCGTGCCCACCAAGGTGGCCATGGCCGCACCTTGTACCGTGATCTTGGTCAAGCAAGATGTGCCGTTTGAATTTTTAGGAACACTGAATGACGAATGATTTCCTACAAGGGCCTGCCGAGTGGGACGCTTTGCATCCGTACGCATCGCTCACCCCCGATCAGGTTTTGGATGCCATGGCCGACATTGGTTTGATGGGGGATGGTCGCCTCACGGCGCTGAGTTCCTACGAAAACCGCGTCTACCAAATCCAACTTGAAACAGAGCGCGCACCCACTCAAACCGATGGCACGCCAGTGCCTGACAGTGTGGTGGCCAAGTTTTATCGGCCCGGTCGGTGGACCGATGCGCAAATTCAAGAGGAGCATGACTTTGCAGCCGCGTTGGTGGCCGCAGAAGTGCCCGTGGTGCCGCCACTCAATTTGTTAGGGCACACCTTGCATCACAAAGCATTTGAAAGTGCGTTGACTAAGGACGCTTCTGAGGGGCATGCGTTTCAGGGCTTCTCTTTTTCAGTGAGTGAGCGTCGAGGCGGCCGCCCCCCCGAGTTGGACGACGACGAAGTGTTGGAATGGATTGGTCGCTTTTTGGCGCGCATCCACACGGTGGGCGCTGCCAAACCATTTCACAACCGTCCTGCGCTTAGCATCGACACCTTCATGCAAGATCCCAAGGATTGGTTGCTGAATCACAAAGCCATCCCGATGGAGGTGGAGCGCGCATGGCAAGACGCGTGGCAGCAAGCCATGGAGGTGATGCACGCTGCTGGCTTGGGATCTGCGCATGGCAGCGATTGGCCACACTTTCAAATGCTTCGCTTGCACGGCGATTGCCATCCCGGCAATATTTTATGGACGCCGGCTGATTTGCCAGGCGGTGGCCCGCATTTTGTTGATTTAGACGACGCCCGCATGGGGCCTGCCGTGCAAGATTTGTGGATGCTGTTGTCGGGCGACCGCAAGCAGCGCTCGGGACAGCTGAGCATGTTGTTGGACGGGTATGAGCAAGTGCGCGACTTTGATCGGCGCGAATTGGCACTGATTGAGCCACTGCGCACTTTGCGCTTGGTGCACTACAGCGCATGGTTGGCGCGTCGTTGGGACGATCCTATTTTTCCGATCAACTTCCCTTGGTTTGGCACGCCAGATTACTGGCGCGGCCAAGTGCAAATGTTGGAAGAGCAAATCGAGCAAATGCAAGAGCCGCTGTTGGTGGTTTGACTGAAGTTTTTGCTGCAATTAAATGTGACTCAACACATGTCGTAAGTGTGTGGCTGTTGCATTGAGTTGTCTTTTTTCAAACAAATTCAACATCGCTGCGGGCGTCATGCTTGGACGCCCCCAACGTATTCTCATTTTCTGAATGGCTGTTAAAGCTTTCGGTGGATTCAGCATGATTTGATTGAGGACGAACTGGTCGGGCGTTTGTATTTCAACATCAAATTGACTCAACACTTGTACTGGAAAGTCCTTCGTGTTTAGGCTCACAATTGCATCTGCATTACCTCGAATTGCGGCAGCCAAAACATGTCGATCGTTTTCATCTGGTAATTTGATGCATGGAATAAAAAGCTCGTAGTCTACGATCAGGCAATCGGGTACGGCCTCTCGCATCTGCTCAACTAATTTGGGTATTTTCTCAGCCGCATCGGGATACTGGTTTGCAAGTGAAGATGTCCACTCCCGTTCTATTTCTAGAGTCCATCGAGCGGTATACAAATCGGCATGTGCGAGACTTAGTAAAACGTCTCTTTGTAATCGGGAAAATAAGACGCACGCATCCAACACAGCTGTATAGCGACCATTGATTGCCACCTAAAGCGTCTCGCCAATATCGTCTGAATACTGGCGGAGTTTTTGGAGTGCATTTTCTGAGCGTATTTTTTGCGCTTCTTGGTAGCGAATAAGTTCTTCAAATTCGATGCGGCGATGACTGTTGACCAGACGGCATTTAAGTCGTTGGGCATTAATTTCTTTAATCACAAATGGCCTAGAGACATTCAAAAAAGCGGCAGCCTCTTGCGTCGTCAATTCACACTTTTGTGGGACCAAAAGCATGGGCTCCCGCTTTGCCATTTGTCGCAATATGTCTGCGAAAAATCTTAAAGCGCGAGGTGGTATTTGCAACTCTGGAATTTGAGTTTCACCATCGTCGGTCGTGATGCTAACTTTGATGCACTCAGCTTTTGAATGATCTAAGGCCGCGACCAGGCAAGTTCGAGCAGCCTCTGCCATTTCAGCTTCAGATTCATTGGCTGGATCTAGAACATGTTGATTCATCAATTACACCTGGTCGTTGTCAAATTTAAGTGGGCCTTCCTTGAGGCCTAAATCGCATTATTAGCATTAAACGAAATAAACGCAACAAGCGTAAAAATTTGTAGAGTTTGAAATGACAAAGCCGCCCTAGGGCGGCTTGTCGCCTTTAAAGCACTTGGCCAAACCAAGCGGTCAAAAGGTGAGTCGTGAAGTCACTATAAAGCAGCAGGCAAAAAATTGTCGTCCTTTGATTCTGCAATTGCTTTCAATTTCAACTTAAACCAACAATGCATTGACGCGGCGCACATAGGCCGCTGGGTCTTCAGGCATGCCACCTTCAGCCAACAGCGCTTGGTCAAACAAAATATTGGCCAAGTCGTGGAAGTGCACAGAGCCTTCCAGCTTCTTCACCAAAGCGTGCTCAGGATTGACTTCCAGTACGGGCTTGGATTCAGGCGCTTGCTGCCCCGCTTGTTTCAGCATGCGCGCCAATTGCATGCTCATGCCGTTGTCGGTCACCACCAGGCAAGCAGGTGAATCCACCAAGCGGCTGGTCACGCGCACGTCTTCGGCTTTGTCTTTCAAAGCTTCTTTCAGTTTGGCCAGCAAAGGCTTGAAAGTTTCGGCGGCTTCTTCAGCGGCTTTCTTTTCTTCTTCGTCTTGCAAGCTGCCCAAGTCAAAGGCGCCTTTGGCCACGCTTTGCATGGGCGTGCCATCAAACTCATTCAGGAAGTTCAAGGCCCACTCGTCCACACGGTCGGTCATGAGCAACACTTCAATGCCCTTCTTCTTGAACACTTCAAGTTGTGGACTGTGCTTGGCAGCAGCCAGCGTGTCGGCGGTGATGTAGTAGATGGCTTCTTGGCCTTCTTTCATGCGGGCTTTGTAGTCGGCCAAAGACACACTCACTTCATCGGAAGAAGTGGACGCAAAGCGCAATAATTTGGCCAAGCGGTCGCGGTTGCCAAAGTCTTCGCCCAAGCCTTCTTTGAGCACAGCACCAAACTCTTTGTAGAAGCGGGTGTACTGACCTTGTTTGGCTTTGTCTTCTTCGCTCACCACATCGGTCACGCCGTCTTCAGAAGCTGCAGGCGCCTCGTTGTGTTTCGCCAAGTCTTCGAGCATCGACAACACGCGCTTGGTACAACCTTCGCGAATGGCCTTAACGTCGCGGCTTTCTTGCAGCAACTCGCGGCTCACGTTCAATGGCAAATCGGCAGAGTCCACCACACCTTTGACAAAGCGCAAGTAGCTGGGCATGAGTGCTTCAGCATCGTCCATGATGAAGACGCGCTTGACGTACAACTTGATGCCGGCTTTTTTGTCACGGTTCCACAAGTCTTGAGGGGCTTGTGAGGGGATGTACAAGAGCTGGGTGTACTCGGTGC
This sequence comes from Pseudomonadota bacterium, assembly GCA_039804505.1. Classification (GTDB taxonomy): domain Bacteria; phylum Pseudomonadota; class Gammaproteobacteria; order Burkholderiales; family Burkholderiaceae_C; genus Limnohabitans_A. The sequence goes on along the minus strand of JBDLWA010000212.1, from coordinate 864 downwards.
TGCCTTCCACGCGGTTGTGCGTCCATGTGAGTGGCTCGGCAAAGTCTTTGCTGATTTGCTTGTAGAAATCTTTGTACTGATCTTCGGTCACATCTTTTTTAGGACGTGTCCACAAAGCTGTGGCTTTGTTGATGGCTTCCCACTCGCCGGTCTTGACCATGCCACCTGGTTTGCGGCCTTCGCTTTCGTCTTTGCCAATCAGTTCGCCATCTTGCCACGCTTCTTTTTCCATCAAGATGGGCAAGCTGATGTGGTCGGAATATTTGCCAACGATTTCTTTCAGCTTCCATGTGTTGGCGTATTGCAGAGCCTCTTCACGCAAGTGCAGGATGATGCTGGTGCCACGGGTGGCGCGCTCAATGGCTTCCACCTCAAAGTCACCTGTGCCGCCGCTGACCCAACGCACGCCCTCAGACGCGGGTGCACCCGCGCGGCGGGTTTCGACGGTAATTTTTTCCGCCACAATGAAGCCTGAGTAAAAGCCCACGCCAAACTGACCAATGAGTTGCGCATCCGACTTTTGATCACCAGATAGCTTGCTCACGAAGTCTTTGGTGCCGCTCTTGGCGATGGTGCCCAAGTTGTCGATGGCTTCTTGGGCGGTCATGCCAATGCCGTTGTCGGCAATGGTCAGTGTTTTGGCGTCAGTGTCAAAAGACAAACGCACTTCCAAATTGGGTTGGTTTTCGTAAAGAGCGTCGTTGTTCAGGGCTTCAAAGCGCAATTTGTCACAAGCGTCGGACGCGTTGGACACCAATTCGCGCACAAAAATCTCGGGGTTGGAGTACAGAGAGTGCGTTACCAAGTGGAGCAGCTGGGCTACTTCGGCCTGAAAGGCATGGGTCTTTTTAGTCATCTTCAAAT
>JBDLWA010000211.1:0-5684 GCA_039804505.1 Pseudomonadota bacterium | reverse complement strand
TGAAGACCCCTTCGCTTTCAAAAAGACCGAGGTTCAGTCCCATGAGAAAAGCTGAAGCACATACACCTGCTACCCCTACCATTCAAGTCATCGAACGACTGTTTTCCTTGATGGACGTTTTAGCGTCTAGGGAAGATGCTATCTCTCTCAAGGAGATCAGTGAAAAAACAGGGCTTCACCCCTCCACCGCACATCGTATCTTGAACGACCTGACCATTGGCCGTTTTGTCGATCGTCCCGAGCCCGGCAGTTATCGCCTAGGCATGCGTCTTCTTGAGTTGGGCAACATGGTCAAAGCCAGGCTCAATGTGCGAGATGCGGCATTGGCCCCCATGCGCGATTTGCACAAATTGATTCAACAACCCGTCAACTTGAGCATGCGTCAAGGCGATGAAATTGTTTACATCGAGCGCGCCTACAGCGAGCGCTCGGGCATGCAAGTGGTGCGTGCCATTGGTGGCCGTGCCCCACTTCATCTAACGTCGGTGGGGAAGCTCTTTTTATCTGTTGATGAACCTATGAAAGTTCGCAGTTATGCCACACGCACTGGGTTAAGCGGTCACACCAAAAACAGCATCACCCAAATGCCTGTTCTCGAGAGAGAATTGTCCAAGGTTCGTCAATATGGCATTGCCAGAGACAACGAAGAATTGGAATTGGGCGTACGTTGCATCGCGGCAGGTATCTATGACGATCAAGGCAAGCTTTTGGCGGGCTTGTCGATCTCAGCGCCGGCCGATCGCCTGGACGAAGCTTGGCTTCCCAAACTGCAAGCGACTGCCGACGAAATATCTCATGCACTGGGCTACAAGTCATAAAAAAAGCCCGTGATTCACGGGCTTTTTTGTGGGTCAGCTTGGTTTAGATTTGACTCAACCGGCGGTGTTTGACGCCACCACAGCACTTCGTGCATTGTGAGTTTCTACCCAGCGACGCACGCGCTCTGCATCGGCAATGCGGCTCAACTTGCCCGCAGAATCCAAAAACACCATGATCAATTTACGGCCAGACACTTTGGTTTGCATCACCAAGCATTGACCCGCTTCAGATATGTAGCCGGTTTTTTGCAAGCCAATGTCCCAGTTGGGGCTTTTCACCAAGCGATTGGTGGTGTTGTATTGCAAGGTGCGGCGACCCACGGCCACTTCTCGGCCAGGAGAAGTTGACAGTTCGCGCAGCAAAGGCACGTTGTAGGCTGCGCCTACCAAGACGGCCAAATCGGTGGCACTTGATTGGTTGCGACTGGACAGACCTGTTGGTTCAACGTACCGGGTTGAAACCATCCCCAAACCTTGGGCACGATCGTTCATGGCTTTGACAAAACTTGGCATGCCACCCGGATAAGTACGGCCTAAGGCATGTGCCGCGCGGTTTTCGCTGGACATCAATGCCAGGTGCAACAAGTCGCCTCGGCTTAAGACAGAACCCACAGCCAAACGAGAAGAGCTACCCTTTTCGGTATCGACATCTTCTTGGGTGATGGCGATCATTTCACTTGAGGAAAGGCTAGCATCGCTGATGACCAAGCCCGTCATGAGCTTGGTGAGTGAGGCAATGGGCAATACGGCTTGGTCGTTTTTGCGCAGCAAAACTTCATGGGTGTCTTGGTCGATGACCAAGGCCACGCTGGAGCGCAAATCTAAGGCATCACCACTTTGGTGGAGCCCGGCGATACGACCATGTGATGGACGAGCGTCCACTTGTTTGGCTTTGGCAACTTTGCGTGCTTTGGGGGCTGGTTTGGCCGCTTGCTGAGCACTTGCAACAGGTTTGGCACCATTTGAAGGCTTGCGTTTGGTGTCTTGTTCGGCAGCGAACAATGAGAATGACATCAAGGCCATCAAGCACACAGGCAGGCATTGGCTCAATAAACGTCGAGAAAACAGGCGGTTTGGTGGAGTCAAAGCAATACTTTCAAAGCCACAATTCGTGAAGAATTTGGCGAGTGTAATAGAAACTTGACGTAGTGTACATAAATAAAAAAAGTCGCGCAAGATCAATACCTTGCGCGACCTTCTTGAAGACGTTTTTTAGACGTCAACAATGACGACTTAACCTTGTGCTGCGACGCGGTCAGCCTTGCTTTGCAACTTGTTCAAGGCACTTAAATACGCTTTGGCGGAAGCCACGATGATGTCGGGATCGGACCCTACACCGTTGACCACACGACCACTGTTTTGTAGGCGAACCGTGACTTCGCCTTGGCTTTCGGTCGATCCGCTGATGGCATTGACAGAATAAAGCACCATTTCTGCGCCACTTTCAACGATGGATTCAATGGCCTTCAGGGAGGCATCTACTGGCCCATTGCCATCAGATTTGCCATGCACTTCTTTGCCAGCCACAGTAAAAACAATGTTGGCCTGAGGGCGCTCACCCGTTTCACTGTGTTGCGACAAAGAGACAAATGCATACTGCTCTTTGTCTTGCGTCACGCTTTCTTCGCTGACCAAGGCCAAGATGTCTTCGTCAAAGATTTCGCTCTTGCGATCGGCCAATTCTTTGAAACGCGTGAATGCAGCATTCAACTCAGTTTCACTTTCGAGGACCACACCCAACTCCTGCATGCGCTGTTTGAACGCATTGCGACCGCTCAACTTGCCCAACACAATTTTGTTGGCAGACCAGCCTACATCTTCTGCGCGCATGATTTCGTAGGTATCACGTGCCTTCAATACACCGTCTTGGTGAATGCCTGATGCGTGTGCAAACGCGTTGGCGCCCACCACCGCTTTGTTGGGTTGCACCACAAAACCAGTGGTCTGACTCACCATGCGACTGGCGGCCACGATGTGGATAGGATCGATGTTCATCTCAAGGCCAAAATAGTCTTTGCGAGTTTTCACTGCCATGACAATTTCTTCCAAAGAGCAGTTGCCTGCGCGCTCGCCCAAGCCGTTGATGGTGCACTCCACCTGACGTGCGCCGCCCAACTTCACACCCGCCAAGCTATTGGCAACTGCCATGCCCAAGTCGTTGTGGCAATGCACAGACCAAATGGCCTTGTCTGAATTGGGAATGCGTTCACGCAATGTTTTGATGAACTGACCGTACAACTCTGGTACGGCATAGCCCACTGTGTCGGGCACGTTAATGGTGGCAGCGCCCTCAGCAATGACGGCCTCAAGCACTTGGCACAAAAAGTCCATATCGCTGCGATAACCGTCTTCTGGGCTGAACTCCACATCAGCCACCAAATTGCGTGCAAAACGAACGGATTGCTTAGCTTGCTCAAGCACTTGTTCAGGTGACATGCGCAACTTCTTCTCCATGTGCAACGGCGACGTCGCAATGAAGGTGTGAATGCGGCCGTTGTTGGCGCCTTTCAAGGCTTCGGCGGCTCTGGAAATGTCACGATCGTTGGCACGAGACAAAGAGCAAATGGTGGAATCTTTAATGGCGTTGGCAATGGCCTGAACCGCTTCAAAGTCGCCATTGGAGCTGGCCGCAAAACCAGCTTCGATCACGTCGACGCGCAAACGTTCCAATTGACGCGCAATGCGCAGCTTTTCGTCACGGGTCATAGAGGCGCCGGGGGATTGCTCACCATCACGCAATGTCGTGTCAAAAATAATCAATTTATCGGCCATGTTTCACTCCTGGTTTGAAATCTTCGAAAAGTCAATCGAACATAAAAAAAGCCCGCTGCTGTTGGCATACGGGCTTGTTGGGAAATAGAACAGCGTGCGCTACATATCCCGCCCGAGGGGCGTCAGCAGTAGAGCTAGCAAATTCAATTTCATGGGTTGAATGTATCACAAGTTTTTTAAACAGCTTACTGGTGTAAACCCCGTTCGTCGGGATCCTCGGTAGAGGTGCTGATGACACTGGTCTGCTCGCCTTTAAAACGGCGCCAGGCATACAAAGCATAACCACTGAGACCATACAAAACAAACAAGCCAAAAAGAACCATAGGCGGGTGAATATTGACCACCGCAATACCCAGGGCTATCAAAACAATGACCACAAAAGGCACACTTTGCTTCATGCTCACATCTTTGAAGCTGTAGAAAGGCACATTGGTGACCATGGTGAGGCCTGAAAACAAGGCCACCACAAACATGGGCCAAGCCATACTGGCGGGCACCACATCAGCATCGGTCATGATGGAAATAAAGCCCATCACAAGTGCAGCGGCTGCTGGTGAAGGCAGCCCCTGGAAAAATCTTTTGTCAACCACCGCGGTGTTGACATTGAAACGCGCCAAACGCAAAGCAGCACATGCGCAATAAACGAAAGCCGCAATCCAACCCCAACGGCCTAAACCTTTGAGGGACCACTCATAAGCAATGAGTGCAGGCGCAGCGCCAAAGGAGACCATGTCGGACAAGGAGTCCATCTGTTCACCAAAGGCACTTTGCGTGTTGGTCATGCGAGCCACTCGGCCATCCAAGCTATCGAGCACCATGGCACAAAAGACTCCAATTGCGGCCATGTCAAAGCGGCCATTCATGGCCATCACGATGGCATAAAAGCCACCGAACAAGGCTGCCAACGTGAACAGGTTGGGCAACACATAAATGCCCTTGCGGGGTTTACGCGCTTGACCACCGGTCTCGGCGTCGTCAGAGGTTTCAATGCCATCGTGCATGCGATAGTTCTTTCTGGTTAAGTGGCTGACAAACTCAGTAACAAAATCAGTTGCGTGATTTGTCGACCAATTTGTTCTTAGCAATCCAAGGCATCATAGAACGCAATTGTGCGCCCACAACCTCAATGGAGTGCTCGGCAGTCAAGCGACGACGTGCTGTCATGCTTGGGTAGTTGGTGCGACCTTCCAAGATGAACATCTTGGCGTACTCACCCGTTTGGATGCGCTTCAACGCATTGCGCATGGCTTCGCGTGATTGTTCGTTGATCACTTCAGGGCCCGTGACGTACTCACCATACTCTGCGTTGTTAGAGATGGAGTAGTTCATGTTGCCAATGCCGCCTTCATAGATCAGGTCGACAATGAGTTTCAACTCGTGCAAGCACTCGAAGTAAGCCATTTCGGGGGCATAACCAGCTTCGACCAAAGTTTCGTAACCCATCTTGATGAGTTCAACAGCGCCACCGCACAAAACGGCTTGCTCACCGAACAAGTCGGTTTCTGTTTCTTCTTTGAAGTTGGTCTCAATGATGCCGGCTTTGCCGCCACCGTTGGCCATGGCGTAGCTCAATGCCAATGCAATGGCTTTGCCGCTCTTGTCTTGGTGCACCGCCACGAGGTGGGGCACGCCGCCGCCTTGTGTGTAAGTGTTGCGAACGGTGTGGCCAGGGGCCTTGGGCGCCACCATCCAAACGTCGAGGTCTTCACGGGGCACCACTTGGTTGTAGTGCACGTTGAAGCCGTGCGCGAAAGCCAAAGAAGCACCTTTTTTGATGTTGGGTTCAACATCGTTGCGGTACACATCGGCGATTTGTTCGTCGGGCAACAAAATCATGACCACGTCAGCAGCTTTGACTGCATCGGCAACTTCCATGACTGTCAGGCCAGCTTTTTCAACTTTGGGCCAGCTTGCGCCGTTTTTGCGCAAACCCACAACCACTTTCACGCCACTGTCGTTCAAGTTTTGTGCGTGTGCGTGGCCTTGTGAGCCGTAGCCAATGATGGCCACTGTTTTGCCTTTGATGACGCTGAGGTCACAGTCTTTGTCGTAAAACACTTTCATGGGTTCTCTCCTTCAAAAATCGTTCAAAAA
>JBDLWA010000210.1:0-14014 GCA_039804505.1 Pseudomonadota bacterium | reverse complement strand
ATTGCTCCTATGGATGATGATGGAAAGGTTGAGAAAAAACTAAACTAAATTGTGACGCTTAGTGAGCGTCGTGCGCTTGACCGATGTAGACCAAAGTCAACATCATGAAAATGAAAGCTTGCAAAGCCACGATCAAGATATGGAAGATGGCCCAAATGGAGCCAGCGATCACGTGACCGATGGGCAGCAAAATGCCCGTCAATGACATGGCGGCCGTGCCACCCATCAAAGCGATCAACATGAAAATCAGTTCGCCGGCATACATGTTGCCGAAGAGTCGCATGCCGTGTGACACGGTTTTGGCGACGAATTCAATCATTTGGAACACGAAGTTGAAGGGCCACAAAATAGGGTGCGCACCAAAGGGTGCTGTGGTCAACTCGTGGAACCAGCCGCCAAAGCCTTTGATTTTGATGTTGTAGTAAACACAAATCAACAACACAGAAACGGACATGCCCAAAGTGGTGGACAAGTCGGCCGTAGGCACTACGCGGAAATAATGGATGCTGTGGTCAAGGCCGGTGGCAGCGAACAAGGTATGGAACAAATCGACGGGCAAGAAGTCCATGGAGTTGAGCAAGAAAATCCACACAAAAACAGTCAGCGCCAAAGGCGATACCAATTTGCGGCTTTCAGCATTGTGAATGATGCCCTTGGCTTGAGAGTCAACCATTTCAAACAAGATTTCAACGGCAGCCTGGAAACGACCAGGAACGCCTGAAGTGGCCTTGCTGGCAGCCTTCCACAAAAAGAAGCTGCCCAAAACGCCCAACAAAATGCCCCAAAAAATGGAGTCAAGGTTGAAGACCGAAAAGTCAATCACACCTGCCATCGGCTTATTTTGCAGATGGGTCAGATGGTGGCCGATGTATTCACCGGCGCTGGGAGCGTTTGCAGCTGACATTCTCTAGGCTCTTTTTAAATAACTTCAAATTCTTCGAATTAGGCCACCGGGTGAAACACTTTGCGCCAGGCAAACACCACCCAATAAACCTTCATCGTGACCACAAGGCCCACCAACATGGCAGGCCAGCTCAAATCTTTCACCAGCCAGATTGCCGCATAAAGCATGGCAATCGTGAGGCCGATTTTGACCAATTCCCACAGCAAAAATCCAAAAACCGCAGTTCCTGAATTCAGGGTGGTGGCTTTACTGGTGAGGCCCCGCGCGAACAACGCTGCAGGAACGACCACCGCCAAACCACCGTAAGCTGCTGACCATGCCGCCGAAACCCGCCCCGTGAAGAGCCAAGTTAAAGCCGCAACAGCCATACCGACCAGTATTTGCGCCAACACCACTCGCCATACTGAAAGAAGCGGTTGCTGAAGGCGCAAATTTTGCACTTCTTCAGCAGTCAACGGTTTGAATTCTTTGATGTCCTCGGAGTCATACGCACTGTATGCATCCTTGACACCAACGACCGGGCCGTTTTCTTGCACTGTCTTCATCTGGCAAATCTTGTGGCGGGATTCTGCCCCCGCATGTTTACACACAGGTTACAGAAATATCCCCAGGTTCCGCAAAGCTCACGATTATAGGTGAAAACCCATACGGGCAAAAAAGGCCACAATGGAAGTTGGCAAATTCTTGCGATTTAAGCTTCAACCAAGGCACCTTTCACTATGTACGAACTCATTAAATTTACCCACTTGGCAGCTGGTGTTATTTGGCTTGGGGGCATGGCCGCCATGATCTGGGCCGTTCGTCCTGCGGCCATTGCCTTGTTTGAGCCACCACTTCGTTTGCCTTTTTTAGCAACCGTCATGGGTCGCTTCTTCAAGGTGGTCGCGGCTTGCGTGTTGGTTTTGCTGTTCACGGGCGGCGCCATGCTCGTTGGGGTCGATATGAAGTTGGCCCCCAAAGGTTGGCATGCCATGCTGGGGATTGGTGTCTTGATGTGCCTCATTTTTGGGCACATTTACGCGGGCCCCTTTCGAAAATTGAAATTCGCCTTGGCTCAAGAAAACTTGCCCGCAGCCGCATCACAATTGGCCAAAATACACCCCCTGATGATTTTGAATTTCGCCCTCGGCTGGCTAGCTGTCGGCGCTGTGGTCATCTGGCGATAAATCGATTTTTAAAGAAACCACCATGAGCGCAACCCAAACGCCCCCGCCTCAAAGCGACCCTCGCAAAGAGTCTTTAATTGAGTACCCGTGCGACTTTCCCATCAAAGTCATGGGCGCACGTGTTGACGGTTTTGCCGAAGCCATGGCCCAAGTTGCCAAGCAATTTGACCCCGGCTTCGACCCAGCCACCATTGAGATGCGGCCTAGCAAGGCGGGCAATTACCTCAGCGTCACCTTAACCATCAGGGCCACAAGCCGCGAACAGCTCGACAACCTGTATCGCGCCTTGACCAGCCACCCCATGGTGAAGGTGGCACTCTAAAGTCAAACTTGCCGAGTCAAAAGTCTCTTATGTTGGTCAAACGTTTAGGTCAGGTGGCTTATGTGGACACGTACCAAGCCATGCAGGATTTCACGGCGCAAAGAACGCCCGAAACCAGCGATGAGCTTTGGCTTTGCGAACACCCGCCAGTGTTTACGCAAGGACTAGCGGGCCTGGCAGGGCATGTGCTCAGTGCAGGAGAAATTCCCGTGATTGCCACCAACCGCGGAGGCCAAGTGACCTATCACGGGCCCGGCCAAGTCATGGCTTATCCCTTGCTCAACTTGCAACGCGCGGGCTACTTTGTCAAAGAGTATGTGTACCGTTTGGAGGAAGCCGTGATTCGCACCTTGGCTCATTTTGGCGTGACGGGTCACCGGGTCCCCAATGCGCCAGGTATTTATGTCCGCTTGGCCGATCCATTTGCTCACCATGCCCTGGTCGGGCCAGCCGTCCCTGGCGACCCTTTCAAAGGGCTTGGAAAAATCAGCGCGCTGGGCATCAAAGTCAGCCGACAATGCACCTACCATGGCTTGGCTTTGAACGTGAAGATGGACCTAGAGCCCTTCCAGCGAATCAACCCTTGCGGCTATGCCGGACTCCAAACCGTGGACCTTTTTACAATTGGGGTCAACACCACATGGGAGGAAGCGGCAGAGGTCTTGGCCCACCAGCTCAAGCCCCTGCTCTCTCCTTGATGCTGACACTGAAAGAATGCAATGACCAAAGATACCGATGCCACACGCAACGTTGTGCGTGAGGCTCAAACTGTTGAAAACTACGACGCCAGCGCCAAGCAAAAGGCGGCGGCTAAACTCTCGCGCATTCCTATCAAAGTGGCGCCCGGTGAAGTGCTGAAAAAGCCCGAATGGATTCGCGTTAAAGCCGGCTCACCCACCACACGTTTTTACGAAATCAAAGACATCCTTCGCAAAAACAAATTGGTCACCGTGTGCGAAGAAGCCAGCTGCCCCAACATTGGTGAGTGTTTTGGCAAAGGCACCGCCACCTTCATGATCATGGGCGACAAGTGCACACGTCGCTGCCCCTTCTGTGATGTGGGCCATGGCCGCCCCGACCCCTTGGATGTGAATGAGCCCACCAACTTGGCGCGCACCATTGCCGATTTGAAACTCAGCTATGTGGTCATCACCAGCGTGGACCGCGACGACCTGCGCGATGGCGGCGCTGGCCACTTTGTAGATTGCATTCGCGAAACGCGCGCACTGTCACCCCTCACTCAAATTGAAGTGTTGGTGCCCGACTTCCGCGGCCGCGACGATCGCGCTTTAGAAATTTTGAAAGCCGCACCGCCCGATGTGATGAACCACAACTTGGAAACGGTGCCACGCTTGTACAAAGAAGTGCGTCCGGGATCTGACTACCTGTTCTCGCTGCAACTCTTGAAAAAATTCAAAGCCTTGTTTCCTCACGTTCCCACCAAGTCTGGCTTGATGGTTGGCCTGGGCGAAACGGACGAAGAAATTTTGGATGTGATGCGCGAGATGCGCGAGCACAACATTGAGATGCTCACTTTGGGTCAGTACTTAGCACCCTCCAACAGCCACTTGCCTGTGAAGCGCTACGTGCACCCCGACACATTCAAAATGTTTGAAGAAAAAGCCTACGAGATGGGCTTCAAGCATGCCGCTGTAGGTGCCATGGTGCGGTCAAGCTATCACGCCGACCAACAAGCGCACGGCGCGAGTTTGTCGCGTTGAAAGCCTCTGTTCGCGCCACGTGGTTAGCCTTGGAGGCCATTGCCCTCTGGGCCACTTTGGCGCCTGTGGGAGTGCGCTTGTCGCACTTGCCGCCGTTTCTCACTGCGGGTTGTGCCTTGCTAGTGGGCAGCTTGGTGGCATTGCCGTGGTCTAGATTTCAATGGCGACTCGCTGTGGTGCCGGCATCCACTTTGGCCCTGGGCATCTACGGTTTGTTTGGTTATCACTTCTTGCTGTTTGTGGCATTTCGCACGGCACCCGCCGTTCAAGCCAATTTGGTGAATTACTTGTGGCCCTTGCTCATCGTGGTGCTGGCCCCTTTGTTCAATCAAAACATCCATCTCAAAGCGCGACAAGTTTTTGCAGCAGTTGCAGGATTTGCCGGCGCAGCATTGGTCATGACCGGTGGCAAAGCAATCAGCGCTGATTTTGAAATGGGCTACTTAGCCGCATTGGCTTCCGCTTTCATTTGGGCCACTTATTCACTGATGACACAACGCGTCAAGGCCTTTCACACCGCCGCCATTGGCCTGTTTGGTTTGGTATCGGGCGTATTGTCTTTGATCTGCCATGTTGCACTTGAAACGCCCGTAGCTCTCAACACGCAAGACCTTGGACTGCTGCTTTGGATGGGCCTGGGTCCTTTGGGTGTGGCGTTTTATTTGTGGGATGCCGCGCTGAAAAACGGCAATGCACAGCAGATTGGCTTGCTCAGTTTCATCACGCCCTTGGGTTCGACGGTGCTGCTGTTGATCGATCGTCAAGAAGCCCTCACGCCCTTGGTGGCTTGGGCGGGTTTGCTCATTGTGGGTGGCGCTTGGTTTGGCCGCAACACAGGGCCGCAAGAAGCCGCCAACGACCCGCAGTACGAATCGTCAGGCGCCTGACAACAAGCTGGCAGGGTCTTCAGATTCCAGCACTTGCTGCGCCAGTGCTTTGAGCTTTTCGGTATCGGCTCTTAAGATTTGTTGCTTCACTTGCAACACCTGAGACGGGTGCATGGAGAAACTGCGCAAGCCCATGCCCAACAACAAGCGCGTCATGTTGATGTCGCCCGCCATCTCGCCACACACCGACACACTCTTGCCCTGCGCTGCCCCTTCGGCAATGGTGTCTGCCACCAAACGCAGCACCGCAGGATGCAAGGGATCGTACAAGTGAGCGACGCTTTCATCGGCGCGGTCAATGGCCAAGGTGTATTGAATCAAGTCGTTGGTACCAATCGACAAGAAGTCAAAGTGCTTCAAGAAAAGTTTCAAAGACAAGGCCGCTGCCGGGATTTCAATCATGGCGCCCAAACGCACCGTGCCATACGCCACGCCGCGCGCATCGAGTTCGCGTTGGGCTTGCTTGACCAGCGCCAGCGTCTGATGAATTTCACTGGCATGTGCCAGCATAGGCACGAGCAAATTGACTTTGCCCAAAGCGGCAGCACGCAAAATGGCGCGCAGCTGCGATAAGAACATTTCAGGATCGGCCAAGCTCCAGCGAATGGCCCGCAAACCCAGGGCTGGGTTCAAATGCGCTGCATCGTGACGCGCTTCGTCCAAAGGCTTGTCGGCCCCCACATCCACAGTGCGAATGGTGACTGGCAAGCCTTTCATGCCTTCAACGGCGCGACGGTATTGTTGAAACTGTTCTTCTTCATCGGGCAAGTTGCCTTGCCGCCCCATGAACAGAAACTCGCTTCTAAAAAGCCCCACGCCCACAGCGCCCACCAAAATGGCGGCGTCAGCATCTTCGGGCATTTCAATGTTGGCCAGCAACTCAATTCTTTGACCATCCAAGGTCACCGCTGGCGTATGACGCAAGCGCGTCAAACGTTCGCGCTCCAAATCACCTTGTCGCTGCTTAAAGCCGTACTCTGCCAAGATGATGGGCGAGGGGTCGACAATGACCACCCCCATGTCGCCATCAATGATGATCCAATCGTCTTGCCGAATCAGTTGGCTGGCGCTGCGCGCGCCCACCACAGCAGGAATGTCTAGGCTTCGCGCCACAATGGCGGTGTGCGACGTTTTGCCGCCCACATCGGTCACAAAGCCGGTGAACACGCTTTGCTTGAACTGCAACATGTCGGCGGGCGACAAATCATGCGCCACCAACACCAGCGGCACATCCATGGTGTCACCCAGTTGCAATTCTTGTTGCGGCCGCGCATGTGGTTTGCTGCGAATCACGGGCGAGGTGCCGCCCTTCAGGAAGTGCAGCACGCGCTCGGTGACTTGTTCAAGATCAGATTTGCGTTCGCGCAAATAAGCATCTTCCATTTCATCAAACTGGCGCCCAATCACTTCCATTTGGCTACTGACAGCCCACTCGGCGTTGTACAACCTGTTTTCAATCCAGTGCCTCACACCCAGAGACAAACTTTCGTCTTCCAGTAGCATCAAGTGCACATCGAGCAACGCACCCAACTCAGGGGGGGCATCGTCCGTGAGATCTTTTTGCAAGCGCTTGAGTTCATCGACAACGGCATCTCGCGCTTGGCGCAGGCGCGCAATTTCGGCTTCAACTTGTGAGGGTTGAATAAAGTAATGTGCAACGTCCACGCGACTGGAAGCCACCAGCACCGCGCGTCCAATGGCGATGCCCCTGGCAACCGCCAAACCATGAATGCTAAAGGTCATTCACCCTCACCAAATTTGTCGGCAATCAAAGCCAGCAATGCGTCTAGCGCTTCTTGTGCTTGCTCGCCGTCGGTGTCAATCGTGACTTCACTGCCAATGCCTGCGGCCAACATCATCACGCCCATGATGCTTTTGGCATTCACGCGGCGCTCACCTTTGGCCATCCAAACTTCACAGGGGAAGCTACCCGCCAGCTTGGTCAGCTTGGCAGAGGCACGGGCATGAAGACCCAACTTATTGCTGATGGTCGTGGTAGCTTGGGGCATGTCGAGGTCCTGATTGATTTTGGGGTGCTGTGCAACCCACGGGCATGATGCCTTGCGCGCCCCCAGCTTGCGCACGGGTGGTCAAAGCTTCGAGCGATTCATGTCGATAACACACACTTCGCAAGAGCATGGGCAGGTTCACGCCTGCTAACAATCGCGTGTCGATGCCATCATTAAGTTTTTGCGCCACATTAGACGGGGTTGCACCAAACACATCACTCAACATCAACACCTCGGTGGTGTTGAGTTTTGACATGGCTGCTTTGGCCTGCAACAAACTGTCTTCGGGACTGGCGTTGGGCAGGATGTCCAAGGCTTGGACGCCTGACGCACACTCTGGGTAGACATGCAAAGCGCAATCGCGCAAGGCCGAAGCCAAGGGTGCATGGGCGATGATGAGAATTCCAATCATGCTGAATTATCGCGGTTTGCCCAATGGAAATAAACATAGGACAAAACCGCACACAAACCAAACACCGTCAACGCCGACTGAAAGGCCAAAACAGGTGGCCAGCCTAGTGACTTGAAGTAATCGACACCTAGGCCGATGCCCCACTGAACCACAAAGACACCCACAAAGATGACCAAGTTGTAGGCGGAAAGTGCGCGACCGGCTAGATGGGGCGGAAAGGCCATGCCCACGGCGGGTTGCGCCAAGGCCACAAAAGTGCTGGCCATGCAAAACAAGGCGATGACAACAGCGGTGGCGTCGCCCAAGTCTGGGCCTAGCCAAATCAAACTAAACAGCACCGTAAAACTGAGGGGCTGACCCCATGCAATCAATTGATTGGCTGTGATGCCCCGCTTGGCCAACCTGGGGGTGATCAAACCCCAAATCCAAAAAGTAATGAGCATGCTCAAATTGATGCCAAACAAGCCCTTGGCAGCAGACAAAGGCGTGTAGCCGCCCACCACCGTCATCCAAGGGCCGGCCCACAAGGTTTGAACCGCCAACATGCCCGCGTAGCAAAAGAAGCCTACGGGCGCCATGCGCCAAAAATAAGCACTGCGCCAAACGGGACCATAGCCGGACTCTTCAGGTACGCCGGCGTTGCTAGGCGCTGGCGTCTTTTCCCAAACAGGCACCACCTTGTAAATGAGCAACATGGCCACGACCACCAACACCGCCAAACCAGCAAAGATGGCTCGCCATCCAGTGATGGGCATCAACCACTGAACCGGTAGTGTTGAAGACAACATGCCCAAAGAGCCCGTCATCAGCATCCACGAGTTGGCGCGCAGCTGTGCGCCTGCATCCATCCATCTGCGATAGCCCGTCAACGGCGCCATGAGGCAGGCGCTCACACCTACACCACATAAAAATCGCGCCAACCACAGGCCCACAAAACTTTGTGCCATGGCAAAAGCGGCACAGCCCAGAACGGCCACCACCAAGAAAGACAAGATGACTTTTTTGGGACCGTAGCGATCCAACCATTTACCCAAGGGCAGCTGGGTGACTGAAAATCCTAAGAAATATCCGCCTGCCAACAAGCCCAAGTCTTGTGCAGACAAGGCCAACTCTTGTGTGAGCGCAGGAGACAAGGTGGCGGTGATGGCGCGCATCAGCGTCGACAAAAAATAGGCAAAGGCAAAGACCAAAAAGACCCCCACCATTTGGCGCTGCTCAAGCAAAGGGTTGGGGTTCTGCCGCTCGGTCATGACACACTTTCATTCAATTCATGCATGCGCACATTATCGGTGCCTGCACACAAGATGAATTTTCGCGACAATCTGCTCATGAATTCACTTGACGGCATCCGCATCCTCGACCTCTCCCGCGTGCTCGCGGGACCTTGGTGTACTCAAACTTTGGCCGACCTCGGGGCCGACGTGATCAAAATTGAGCGCCCCGGCGCTGGTGATGACACGCGCAGTTGGGGGCCCCCGTTTCTCAAGGATGCACAGGGTAATGACACGCCTGAGGCCGCTTATTATTTAGGAACCAACCGAAATAAGCGCTCACTCACGTGTGACATTGCTAAGCCCGAAGGCCAGGCGCTGATTCGCGAACTGGTCGCCCATTGCGACGTGTTCATCGAGAACTTCAAGGTTGGAGACATGGCGCGGTATGGCTTGGATTACGAGAGCTTAAAGACCCTCAACCCCAAGTTGGTTTACTGCAGTGTCACGGGCTTTGGCCAGACCGGCCCCTACAGCGAGCGCGCAGGTTATGACTATGCCGTGCAAGGCATTGGCGGGTTGATGAGCGTGACCGGTGAGCGTGACGACCTGGGCGGTGGCCCTCAAAAAGTGGGGGTGGCTGTGGCCGATTTGTTCACGGGCATGTACGCCACCGTGGGCATTTTGGCCGCACTGCGACACGCAGAAAAGACCGGTGAAGGTCAGTACGTCGACATGGCTTTGCTAGACACCCAAGTGGCCATGTTGGCCAATCTGGGCGCCAACTATTTGGTCAGCGGCAAGACACCTGGGCGTGCGGGCAACGCGCATCAAAACATTGTGCCGTACCAAGTGTTTGAAGTGAAAGCACCCGCGAACGCTGAAGCTGGCAGCAGAGATCATTTGATTTTGGCGGTGGGCAATGATGGCCAATATGCCAAGTTTTGTGACGTGGCTGGGCATCCTGAATTGGCTCGGGATGAGCGCTTTGCCAAAAATACGGCCCGCGTTAAAAACCGTGCGGTCTTGGTGCCTGTGCTTGAGCAGATCATGCTCACCCGCACCAAGGCCGATTGGTTGTCGGCCCTCGAAGCGGCCAAAGTGCCCTGTGGTGCCATCAACAATTTGTCTGAAGTTTTTGCCGATCCACAAGTGGCCGCCCGCAACATGGTCAACACCTGGCAGCACCCGCATCAAAAAGATTTGAAGTTGGTGGCCAGTCCGCTCAAGCTCAGTCGCACACCAGTGCGTCAAGACCATGTGCCGCCTCAACTGGGTCAGCACACCACGCAGTTGCTTCAAGAAGTCTTGGGCTACGACGCAGCGCACATTGAACAACTTCAAAACAAAGGTGTGATCTGATGGCTCAGTATCTATTGGTTCATGGTGCCTGGCATGGCGCATGGTGCTGGCGCCATGTCACAGAAGGTTTGATTCGAGCTGGTCACAGTGCCCATGCCATCACCTTGACGGGTTTAGGTGAGCGTTCGCATCTTCTGCATCGAGGCATTGACCTTGAAACTCACATTCAAGATGTCTTGCAAGCCTTGGATGCCGAAGAAATGAACGACGCCATTTTGGTGGTTCATTCCTATGCCGGCATGTTGGGGACAGCGGTTGCAGATCGACGTGCGTACCGCCTGAAACACTTGGTCTATCTGGATGCCGTCATTCCAAAGCCCGGTGAAAGTTGGAGTAGCACGCATGCCAGCGCCACACAAAAAGCGCGCATTGAAGCGGCCGCCGACAGCATCGACAACAGCTTTCCGCCACCGGACGCTTCCGTATTTGGCCTCAGCGCAGAAGATTACGAATGGGTGCAAAGACGCCAAACACCTCACCCCGGCGGCACTTACCAGCACGTGCTTAATTTTGATCCGGCACGTGTTGCCAGTGTGCCTCGCACCTTTATCAATTGCACCGTGCCACCCTTGGCCACCATCGATGCGGTGCGCCGCCGTGTGGTCGATCCACAGTTTTGGGATGGCCAGTGGCTACCTCATTCAAGAGTGATTGAAATGAAAACGGGGCACGACCCAATGATCAGTGCCCCGCAAGACCTGACTGCGCTGTTGTTAGATTGCGCGAATCAAGGCTGAGTTATTGCGCAGAAGCTAACGATCACTCCACCAGTCAGTTTAGCGATCACTTTAGCGCTTAATTTCGCGTTCAGTCTTTGCGGAAGTTGTCGTGGCAACCTTTGCAAGTGGCTGCTGCAGGACCAAAGGCTGTTTTCAAGGCGTCGAGATTGCCGGCTTTGGCAGCCACATCCAACTTGGTCAGCTCAGCTTGCATCTTGTCTGCGGCTTCTTTGAATTTGGCACTGTCTTTCCAAATTTCTGGTTTGGCGCGGGTTTCACCTTTGTCACTGCCTTCTGTAAAAGCAGCCCATGGCAATTTAGACATGGCAGCAGCAATGTCTGCATTCTCAACGGCAGCTTTGGCGTCATAAGGTGCGCGACCAGAAGCCATGGCACCCACGCGGGCAAAGTGGTTGCCCATGACTGTGAATGCCGCCTTGCGATATTTAATGGCATCTTCTGGTTTTGCAAATTGTGCGGCGGCTGGCAAGGCCAACATCAGTGCCATTAAGGCTGATGCAGCTGTGATTAATTTTTTCATGGGTCTTCCTTTGTTGGGGGTGGTGCTTTACAGTTTCGCATGTTTTTAATTTTTTTGCCGACACCACTTTTGCCCATGAAAGGCGACGCATGATTCAAGTCCGTGTTTGGGATTGGCCCACGCGCATTTTCCACTGGGCGCTCGCATCGCTTGTCGTGGCTTTGGTCATCACAGGCAATGTGGGGGGCAATGCCATGGTGTGGCACTTTCGTTGTGGTTATGGCGTTTTAAGTCTTTTGCTGTTTCGCCTGCTGTGGGGGTTTTTGGGTG
Organism: Pseudomonadota bacterium; assembly: GCA_039804505.1. Classification (GTDB taxonomy): domain Bacteria; phylum Pseudomonadota; class Gammaproteobacteria; order Burkholderiales; family Burkholderiaceae_C; genus Limnohabitans_A. The sequence goes on along the minus strand of JBDLWA010000210.1, from coordinate 2,490 downwards.
GGCATTGGTCTAGGTGGCGTCAGCTCACTTGCACGCCTTCAGCACTCCGCCAATATATTGCAGGTTCGCAATCGCGCTTTTTAGGACACAACCCCTTGGGCTCGCTTTCCATCATTGCCATGCTCGCTTTGTTGCTGCTCCAAGCGTCAACGGGTCTTTTGAGCGATGACGAAATTGCCAATGCAGGACCCTTGACGGTTTGGGTGTCTGAAAGTGTGGTGAACATTACCACCTATTGGCACAAGGAAATAGGCAAGGCTTTGGTCTTGCTTTTGGTGGCAACACACCTGCTGGCCATTGGCTGGCACTTCTTTAAGAAGCAAGAAAATTTAACGCGTGCCATGTTGTTGGGTGACAAAGCATCTGATGTGTCGGCCCCTTCTTCTCAAGAGGGGGTCGGTCAATGGCTCAAAGCTTTGAGCTGTCTTTGTATTTCATCGGGCTTGGTCTACCTCCTGATTTCGGCCGTACCCAGTCCCTAGTTTGGCGCGCCTATTTGGCGCTACACTTAAATTCCGTTACTCGCTCAACTCAATTGTCAGATTTACCCGCACCCACCATTGAACTGGTCTCGCCGCTTGCACCCGACGAGATGCACGCCGTTCGACTCATCTTCACGGAGTACGCACAGTCGCTCAACGTAGACTTGTGCTTTCAAGACTTTGATGCAGAGTTGCAAGATTTGCCAGGGGAATACGCACCGCCCAGAGGTGCGCTGCGCTTGGCCATGGTCAATGGTGAAGTCGCAGGCTGCTGCGCGTTGAGGCCTCTCGATTCAGCCGATGCACCCAATGCTTCCGAAATGAAGCGCTTGTATGTCAGGCCCGCATACCGACGCTTAGGCTTAGGCCGGCAATTGGCAGAGGCTATTTTGGATGCGGCTCGCCAGTGCGGTTACAGCTGTGTATTGCTGGATACCTTAGATGAGATGGAGACAGCGCGCGCCTTGTACGAAGATTTGGGCTTTGAAGAAATCCCTCCGTACTATCACAACCCTTTGCCTGGGGCGCACTATCTCAAGGTGATGCTCTAAGTGATGCCCTAAGTGAGGGTCTAAAAGGATGGGCCCCAAGGGCCCATCGCAAGTCAATCAACCGTCAATCAACCTTTGGCTTGAGCCAACATGGTGTCGGCATCACTGACTTCAAATTTGCCAGGGCCTTCAATGTTCAAGCTGGCCACTTTGCCATCTTTGATCAGCATGGAGTAGCGATTGCTGCGTAAGCCCATGCCACGGGTGGTCAGGTCCAGAGTCAAGCCAGTGGCCTTGGTGAAATCAGCACTGCCATCACCCAACATGCGCACTTTGCCAGCTGTTTGTTGCTCACGGCCCCATGCGCCCATGACGAATGCGTCGTTCACGCTGACACACCAAATTTCATCGACGCCAGCAGCTTTGAGGGCATCAAATTGAGTCACATAGCCTGGCACATGCTTCGCAGAGCACGTGGGCGTAAAAGCGCCGGGCAATGCAAACAAAGCGATGGTTTTACCTGCGGATGCCTTGGCAACATCAACAGGGTTGGGGCCAATGCTGCAACCATTGCCTTCTACTTCAACGAATTCTGTCAATGTCACTGCGGGGAGTGCGTCGCCAACTTTGATCATGGTGTGTCCTTCAATAATGAGTGGATGAATGGGGGAGGGTGAGCTTCAATTTGTCCAATTTTGAAAAAAATCGGACGAAAAAAAACGACTCACAATTGTGAGTCGTTTTGACAAGGTTTGCAGAGTGCAAGCTGATTAAGCTTAAACCGCTGCAGCCTTTTCAACCAAACGGGTGGCAACCCAGTTTTTGGTTTTGGAAATTGGCTTGCTCTCGGTGATCTCAATCACGTCGCCCAAACCGAATTGTCCTGTTTCGTCATGTGCGTGGTACTTGCTTGATTTGGCAACAATCTTGCCGTACAAAGCATGCTTCACGCGACGCTCCACCAACACCGTTACGGTTTTGGCGCGTTTGTCGCTGACCACCTTGCCGATCAAGGTGCGCTTGAGGGATGTTTTAGCTTCCGTCATGGTCACTCCTTATTTGGCGGCTTGCTTTTCAGCAAGGATGGTTTTGGCACGAGCGATGCTGCGACGAGTTTCGCGCAGTTGGTTCGTGTTACCGAGTTGCTGAGTGGCTTTTTGCATACGCAAATTGAAATGGGCTCTTTGCAGATCCTTGATTTCTTTAGCCAAGCCAGCGTCGTCTTGGGTGCGCAGTTCAGTTGTGTTCATTGTGATATCTCCTGAATTACTGGCCAATCATGCGTGCGACAAAAGTCGTGCGCAAGGGCAGTTTGGCTGCGGCCAATTTAAACGCTTCACGGGCCAATTGCTCTGGCACGCCAACGATTTCATACAACACCTTACCGGGCTGAATTTCAGCCACGTAGTACTCGGGGTTGCCCTTACCGTTACCCATACGAACCTCTGCAGGTTTTGTAGAGATTGGCTTGTCGGGGAACACACGAATCCAGATACGGCCGCCACGCTTCACGTGAC
>JBDLWA010000209.1:0-5459 GCA_039804505.1 Pseudomonadota bacterium | reverse complement strand
GCAAAGAAGAGACCATTCAAAGAGCCAGTGGGGCCAACGATGTGCTGGACAAAACACGCATTGTTGACACTTTAGAAGAGGCCTTGGATGGCATTTCTCATCTGTGCGCTACGGCCATGACCCCTCGCGATTTTGGCCCACCCACGCGTTCTCCGCGCGAGCACTTTGACTTGTTGCTGGGCCGCCCAGTATCTTCCTCCGAAGCACCTTTGAGTGGTGCCGTTGCAGAACCCATTTCTTCGATTGGTTTCTTGTTTGGCTCTGAACGTTTTGGCATGAAAAACGAAGACGTTTACAAATGCCATGTGGCTTTGTCGATTCCCACTAATCCACAATTTGGTTCATTGAATTTGGCGGCAGCACTGCAGTTGATTGCCTATGAGTGGCGCTTGGCACTGGGTGGATTTCCGGTGGCGTCGCCGGTTGCGGAGGCCGAATTGGCCGATGCGGGACAAGTGGCAGGCATGTTGACGCACTTGGAAAAGGCTTTGGTCGAGATCGGATTTTTAGATCCCGCGGCCCCTAAGAAACTCATGCCTCGCCTGAACCAATTGTTCAATCGCGCGCAGCTCAGCCCCGAAGAAATCCATATTTTGCGAGGTGTTGCTAAGGCCATGATCGAAACGGCGCAAGCAAAACGCTAGACTTGGCGCATTAAAAAGAAACTTATGTTTGCACGTTTACATTCCGACATCCAATGCATCCTCGACCGTGACCCTGCCGCGCGCAGTGCATGGGAGGTGTTGACGTGTTATCCCGGTTTGCATGCGGTGGTGTTACACCGTTGGGCCAACGCTTGCTGGCGCGCAGGTTTCAAATGGTTGGGCCGTTTTATTTCCAACTTTTCACGTTGGATCACGGGCATTGAAATTCACCCGGGTGCTACCTTGGGCGAGCGCGTGTTTTTTGATCACGGCATGGGCATTGTCATTGGCGAAACCGCCGAGATTGGTGACGGTTGCACCATCTATCACGGCGTGACCTTGGGCGGTACCTCACTTTACAAAGGTGCCAAGCGTCATCCCACCTTGGGCAAAGATGTTGTGGTGGGCGCGGGTGCCAAAGTGTTGGGTGGCTTCATGGTGGGCGATGGGGCCAAAGTAGGCTCCAATGCGGTGGTCACCAAGCCGGTACCGGCAGGTGCTACGGCTGTTGGCAACCCGGCCCGAATCATTCAAGAAGACCAAGATGTCCAGCGTGAAGCGGTGGCTTCAAAGATGGGGTTTTCAGCTTATGGCGTGACACAAAATGACGACCCTTTGTCACAGGCCATGCGCGGACTCATTGACAATGCCGCCAGCCAAGAGCATCAAATTGCCATGTTGTGGCAGGCACTGGAAAAGATGAATGCCAACCAAGGCAAGCCAGAGGGTATTCAAATGCCGGGTGATGCGGCCAAGCGCGAAACCTTTGAAGCGGATAAGTTGAATCAGTTGGTGGGCAAATAAAACCACTTGGCTTGGTTGGGCTTGCGCAAAGCCGCCTGAAGGGTGGGGCCTAGGGGTTTTTTGCTGGAGGCTTCAAGCTTTTGGCGCTCGAATAGCCGTCTTGGGTCTGAACGCTTTGCACACCTCGTCATGGGTTTCGAGGTAAGGGCCACCGATCAAATCAATGCAATAGGGCACGGCCGCAAAAATACCGTGCACGACGCTTTGCCCTTGGCTGTCTTTCAAACCTTCTAGTGTTTCGGCAATTGACTTGGGTTGACCGGGCAAGTTGATGATGAGACTTTGCCCGCGAATCACAGCCACTTGCCTAGACAAAATAGCCGTGGGCACAAACTTCAAACTAATTTGACGCATCTGCTCACCAAAGCCTGGCATTTCTTTGTCGGCGATGGCCAGTGTGGCCTCGGGTGTGACGTCACGAAGGGCCGGGCCAGTGCCGCCAGTGGTCAGCACCAAACAGCAACCCGCATCGACCAATTCAACCAGCGTGGCGCTGATGCGATCTTTTTCGTCTGGAATGAGTCGTGCTTCAAACTGCAGTGGATTTTTCAGGGCTTGTGTCAGCCATGTTTGCAAGGCAGGAAGGCCCTTGTCTTCATAGACGCCTGTGCTGGCGCGGTCGCTGATGGAAACAATGCCAATTTTGACGGCGTCGTGAAGCGAAGACATGTCTGGGTTTGCGTGAGGTTGGGGTGGAAATCAGTTGCCGTCGCCAGGTTCTTCAGCGTCGTCGCCATCTTCTTGAGCGTTGCCCAATTCAGCTCGAACCAATTGAAAAATTTCGCGAAAAGCTCGGCTTTGTCGGGGGGCCAGACCCTGGGAGACGCTGGCGGCTGAAGTGGCGGGTGCATCTTTGCGCGCTTGACGAATCAGGGCGCGCAGCTGCTGGCTGTCTGTGCCCGGGAAACTTTGCAGCCATTCGCCGCAAGCACTGTCGTCGCTGATGAGTCGGTCGCGCCATTGCTCGGCCAAATGCAATTGAAGTGTTTCTTGGGCAGAACCTTGACTTTGCTCTAGCAGGGCGGCGCGCACACGCGTCACAGCGTCTTCGTCCAACTTGCGCATGAGCTTGCCAATGAACTGCATTTGACGGCGTTTGCCTTCAAAATTGGTGATGCGTTTGGCTTCGGCCACAGCCTCGACCAGTTTGTCGGGCAGGTCGACTTTGGCCATCAAATCGGCGCGCAAAGTCAGCAGGCTTTCGCCCAGCTTTTGCAGCTCGTCGCTTTCACGCTTTAACTCGGTGCGGCTGGGCTCGTCTGTGCCACCCTTGAGTTCGCGTTTGAGCTCAAGGTCTAATTCGCTGCCTTCTGCAACAAATTGACCTTGAACGAAATAACCTTTTTTGAATTTACGGGACATATTTGAGCGCTGAAGCCTTTTTGCGGGACGGCAAGTATCATAGCCGTCACTGAGAATTTTAATGAATTGACCGTTTTGAAGAATCCGACCCCCATGACGAAAAAAACCAAGGCATCCAACCAAGCATTGAACGCACAGGCACACGATGGTTTTAGCTATAGCCGCAACTATTTCGAGGGATTGGTTGATTCTGCCCTGAAACACGCCAAAAAGATCGGCGCCACAGATGCAGGTGCAGAAGCTTCTGAAGGCTGCGGCCTCAGCGTCAGTGTCCGCAAAGGTGAGTTGGAGACGGTTGAGCGCAACCGAGACAAGTCTTTGGGCGTGACGGTTTATGTGGGCCATCGCCGAGGCAATGCCAGTACCTCTGACTTTTCTGAGGCGGCCATACAGCAAACGGTGCAAGCCGCATTCGACATTGCGCGCTTCACAGCCGAGGATCCTACTGCTGGCTTGCCTGATGAAGATGACATAGCCAAAGAGCAGGTTGAATTGGATTTATTCCATCCTTGGGCCATTCACAGTGAAGAAGCCGCTCAGTTGGCCTTGGCGTGTGAAGCTGCGGCCTTAAAGACCAGCCGGCGTATTACCAACAGCGATGGTGCGGGTGTGTCAGCTCAGCAAAGTCATTTTTTCAGCGCACACACGCATGGTTTTAGGGGCGGGTATGCCAGTTCACGCCACAGCATGTCGGTTGCGCCTATCGCTGCCATGCCTGGCAAAAATGCAGAAATGCAGCGGGATGCCTGGTTCACATCGATGCGATCGGCCGAACAAATGGCCTCGCCCGAAGCCGTGGGCCGCTATGCTGCTGAACGCGCGCTAAGCCGCTTGGGCAGCCGTAAGATCCCTACGACCGAATGTCCCGTGTTATTTGAATCGCCTGTGGCTGCAGGCTTGTTGGGGGGCTTTGTGCAGGCGGTGAGCGGCGGCTCTTTGTATCGCAAAACCAGCTTCTTGGTGGACTCTATGGGCAAGCCCGTTTTCCCCAAACACATTGATATTTTGGAAGACCCCCATGTCATGCGCGGCAAAGGCAGCTCACCGTTTGACGATGAGGGTGTGCGCGGCATGAAGCGCAAAGTGGTCGCAGGTGGCCGCGTTGAAGGCTACTTCTTGAGCAGTTATTCAGCCCGCAAATTGGGAATGAAAACCACGGGCAATGCCGGTGGCTCACACAACTTGGTGTTGACTTCCAAACTCACGCGCTCAACTGATGATTTGCAAGCCATGCTTCAAAAATTGGGCACGGGTTTGTTTGTCATCGAGTTGATGGGGCAGGGCGTGAATTACGTGACCGGCGATTATTCGCGCGGTGCTTCAGGCTTCTGGGTTGAGAAGGGTGAGATTGCGTTCCCTGTGCACGAAATCACCATTGCAGGCAATTTGAAAACCATGTTCAAGGGCATTGAGGCTGTGGGTGCTGATACCTACAACTATGGTGCCAAAACCATTGGCTCGGTGCTGATCAATCGCATGAAAGTCGCGGGCAGCTAATGCTGGCCCCTGAATTGTTGGCAGCCATGGCCTCTGGCTGCTGGGCTGTGGGCACTTTGTTTTCAGCCACAGCTTCTGCGCAGATGGGGGCTTTTGCATTCACGCGTTGGCGCTTGTTCTTTGCCATGATTTTGCTCTGGGGTGCCGCGTTTTATGTCGGTCGTTGGACGGAGCTCACTTGGGAAAGTGTGGCGTGGTTATCGGTCTCGAGTTGGATTGGTATTCTGGTGGGCGACACTGCTTTGTTCGTCTGCATGAACCGATTGGGGCCCCGCCGATGTGGCGTTTTATTTGCCACGCATGCGCTGTTTTCCGCCTTGTTCGCTTGGTTCTTCCTAGGTGAAACTTTGTGGGGTATGACCTTGATGGGCAGCGGTGTGCTGGTGTCTGGCGTGATGGTGGCCATTGTGTGGGGCCGCCGAGAAGACGAAACCCATCGCTGGGAAAACACGCAAGGCACCTTGTGGGTTGGTGTGGCCATGGGCCTCTTGGCGGCCGTGGGTCAAGCGGTGGCCACACTCATGATCAAGCCTTTGATGAGCACTGGCATTGACGCTGTGTCGGCCTCCGCCGTTCGCGCTACAGCCAGCTTCACGGCGCATTTGTTGTTGCTCTGGGCGGGTGTGGGTTTGTCCAAGTTGCAAAGCCCACTGACTTTGAAAAATTTAATGAACACAGCCCTGAGTGCCTCGGTGTCGATGGTCATTGGCATGACCTTGATCTTGCAGGCTTTGAAAACAGGCCAAGCCAATTTGGTGGCCATCTTCTCTTCTATTGCACCCGTTTTGTTGCTCCCGCTATTGTGGGCGGTCTATCGCAGACAACCCGCCGCTGGCGCTTGGTGGGGCGGCGCCATGACCGTGGTGGGCAGCGCCATGATCATGAGCTCGAAAATTTAATTGGGGTCAGAGCAACATTAATTTCCAATCAAAGGGGCTAAAGCCTCAGGGGGGCTTCCTCATACTGGGGTACCAGAAATCGTTCAGCCCCCCTGAGGCTTTAGCCCCTTTGATTGACCAAATTAATGTTGCTCTGACCCCAATTAAATTCTTAGCCGGCGAGGGCGGCTTTGACGGCGGCTGAGACTTGGCCCATGTCGGCTTTGCCGGCCAGTTGGGTTTTGACGGCGCCCATCACTTTGCCCATGTCGCC
>JBDLWA010000208.1:0-3841 GCA_039804505.1 Pseudomonadota bacterium | reverse complement strand
TTGGCTGATTTACCAGCCGGTTTTTTGCGACCGGGTGCAATCATCATGATCATTTGGCGGCCTTCCAACTTTGGAAACTGCTCGACCACAATCAGATCGCCCAAGTCATCGCGAATACGCTGCAAAAGTGCCATGCCCAACTCTTGGTGGGTAATTTCGCGACCGCGAAAACGCAGAGTCACTTTGCACTTGTCACCATCGGCCAAAAAGCGGCGGATGTTGCGCATCTTGATGTTGTAGTCACCGTCATCGGTACCGGGTCGGAATTTGATTTCCTTGATCTCAATGACCGTCTGCTTGGCTTTGGCTTCGGCAGCACGTTTTTGTTCTTGGTATTTGAACTTGCCGTAGTCCATCAAACGACAAACCGGAGGCGTTGCGGTGGCTGCAATTTCAACCAGGTCAACATCCAACTCTCCCGCCATGCGCAAGGCATCTGCTAATGAAACAATGCCCAATGGCTCGTTCTCAGGTCCGGACAAACGGACTTCGGGGAAAGTGATTTCACGGTTCAGGCGATGCTTACGCTCTTCGCGCTGACGGCGGTCACGAAATTCGGTGGTAGCGATGGTTCAAATCCTTTAAATTAAAACTGCACAAGGCAGCCCAAACCGACGAGCAAGCGTCAAGCTAAAGCAATCGGAAAAACCTTCAAACTTTAGAGTGGACGTCTGATTGGACGAGTTCAATGAACGCGTCAACCGACATCACACCGAGGTCTTTGTTACCTCGGGCGCGTACTGCGACAGTACCCGCAGCCTTTTCTTTGTCGCCAGCGACAAGGATGTAAGGCGGCTTCTGCAATGAATGCTCGCGTATTTTATACGTGATTTTCTCGTTCCGGAGGTCTAAATCGACTCTAAGGCCTTGATTTCCCGCCAGTTTTTGCATTTTTTGGGCAATTTCGCGACAGTAATCGCTCTGGGAATCGGTAATGTTGCACACCACCACCTGGGTGGGGGCCAGCCAAACCGGCAAGGCGCCGGCATGCTGTTCAATCAAAATGCCGATGAATCGCTCCATGCTGCCCACGATGGCGCGGTGCAACATGACGGGCCGATGACGTGCACCATCCTCGCCCACGTACTCGGCATCCAGGCGCTCGGCCATGGAAAAATCGACCTGAATGGTGCCGCACTGCCACTGACGGCCAATGGCATCTTTCAAGGTGTATTCAATTTTGGGGCCATAGAAGGCACCGTCACCTGGGGCAATTTCAAAATCACAGTTGGATGCACGCAGACTTTCCATCAATGCATGCTCTGCCTTGTCCCAAATTTCATCGGAGCCAATGCGCTGCGCAGGACGCGTTGCTACTTTGTAAATAATGTCGGTGAAGCCGAAGTCTTTGTAAACTTTTTGCAAGAGCGTGGTGAAGTTAACGCTTTCATCCAAAATTTGGTCTTCCGTACAGAAGATGTGGCCATCGTCTTGCGTAAAGCCACGCACACGCATGATGCCGTGCAAACCACCTGTGGGTTCATTGCGGTGGCACTGACCAAACTCACCATAACGCAAAGGCAAATCACGATAGCTCTTGATGCCTTGCTTAAAAATCAAAATGTGACCCGGGCAGTTCATGGGCTTCAAAGCGTAGTCACGCTTCTCAGACTCCGTGGTGAACATATTGTCACGGTACTTGTCCCAGTGGCCTGTTTTTTCCCACAAAGACTTGTCAATGATTTGTGGGCCCTTCACTTCTTGGTAGCCGTTGTCTTGGTACACAGCACGCATGTACTGCTCCACCTTTTGCCACACAGACCAACCCTTGGGGTGCCAAAACACCAAACCAGGCGCATGCTCGTCAATGTGGAACAAATCCAACTCACGACCCAGTTTGCGGTGATCGCGTTTTTCAGCCTCTTCAAGTTGCGTGAGGTAATTTTGCAGATCATCTTTGCTGGTCCAAGCCGTACCGTAAATGCGTTGGAGCATTTCGTTCTTGCTGTCACCACGCCAATAAGCACCCGCCACTTTCATGAGTTTGAAGTGCTTCAACTTGCCCGTGCTGGGGACGTGGGGACCACGGCACAAATCTTCAAATGCGCCTTCTTTGTACAAACTCACGTCTTCGTTCGAAGGAATGCTGCCAATGATTTCCGCTTTGTAATGCTCGCCCATGCCTTTGAAATAAGACACCGCTTCATCACGCGGCAACACGCGACGAACCACGGGCTCATCTTTGTTGGCCAACTCGGTCATGCGTTTTTCAATGGCCGCTAAGTCGTCCAAGGTGAAGGGTCGGCTGTAGGAGAAGTCGTAATAGAAGCCGTTCTCAATGACAGGTCCGATGGTCACTTGCGCTTCGGGGAACAGATCTTTAACGGCATACGCTAACAAGTGGGCCGTTGAATGGCGAACCACGTCCAGTCCGTCCGCATCTTTGGCCGTGACGATGGCCAATTGAGCGTTGGCGGCAATGGTGTAGCTGGTGTCGACCACTTTGCCATCCACTTTGCCTGCTAAAGCGGCTTTGGCCAAGCCTGCACCAATGGAAGCGGCAACCTCTGCCACGGTCACAGGACCGGGAAACTCGCGCAATGAACCGTCTGGAAGTGTGATCTGAACCATGTTCGAACTAGAAAAAAGGAAGGCGCCCTGAAGGCGCCAGACATGAAAAACGCGGCAATCGCCGCGTCTTCAAACGCTCAGGCCAGATTTTACGCTGTGCCTGAGGTGTTTTTCGATCAGTGGAACTGTTCTTCTTCGGTAGAACCAGTCAAAGCCGTCACGCTAGAGCGGCCGCCTTGAATCACAGTGGTCACTTCGTCGAAGTAACCGGTACCCACTTCTTGCTGGTGCGACACGAATGAGTAGCCGCGGTCGCGCGCTGCAAATTCGGGCTCTTGCACCTTCTCAACGTAGGCAGACATGCCGCGCTGAACGTAGGCTTGTGCCAGGTCGAACATGTTGTACCACATGGAGTGAATGCCGGCCAAAGTGATGAACTGGTACTTGTAACCCATGGCGCCGAGTTCTTTCTGGAATTTGGCGATGGTGGCATCGTCCAAGTTTTTCTTCCAGTTGAAAGAAGGTGAGCAGTTGTAGGCCAACAATTTGCCAGGGTGCTTTGCATGAACGGCTTCAGCAAACTTGCGAGCAAATTCCAAATCGGGTGTACCGGTTTCACACCAGACCAAATCGGCGTACTCAGCATAAGCCACGGCGCGGCTGATGGCTTGGTCCATGCCTTTTTTGGTTTTGTAGAAACCTTCGGCAGTGCGCTCGCCCGTGAGGAAAGGCTTGTCGTTTTCGTCGTAGTCGCTGGTGAGCAAGTCAGCAGCTTCTGCATCAGTACGTGCAATGACCAATGTTGGCACACCGCAAACGTCAGCAGCCATGCGGGCTGCGATCAATTTCTGGCAAGCTTCAGTGGTGGGCACCAATACTTTGCCACCCATGTGTCCGCACTTTTTCACAGAAGCCAATTGGTCTTCGAAGTGAACACCACCAGCGCCTGATGCAATCATGGCCTTCATCAATTCGAAAGCGTTCAACACGCCACCGAAACCGGCTTCAGCATCAGCCACGATGGGTGCGAAGTAGTCGGTGTAATCTTTGTCGCCAGGGTTGGTGCCTTTAGACCATTGAATTTCGTCTGCACGACGGAAGCTGTTGTTGATGCGCTCAACCACCTTTGGCACGGAGTCCACTGGATACAAAGATTGGTCTGGGTACATGGAGGCATAGGAGTTGTTGTCAGCAGCCACTTGCCAGCCCGACAAATAAATCGCTTTGATGCCGGCCTTCACTTGTTGCATGGCTTGACCGCCTGTCAATGCACCCAAGCAATTGATGTAGTCCTCAGTGTGCAGCAAGCTCCACAACTTTTCTGCACCAC
>JBDLWA010000207.1:0-3967 GCA_039804505.1 Pseudomonadota bacterium | reverse complement strand
CCGCAGAACGGATGCCGTTCAAGTTCAAGCTGCTTAATTTAAACAAGGATTTCCCCATGGTGACTGGACACACACCCCCAACCGACACAGCGGCCTTGGCGCAAGAGTTTGTTCAATTTTCGGTCGATGCTGGCGTGCTGAAATTTGGTGAATTTAAAACCAAAGCCGGCCGCATGAGCCCGTATTTTTTCAACGCAGGCTTGTTTGACGATGGCGCCAAACTCGGAAAACTCGCTCAATTCTATGCAAAAGCATTGATCGCCAGTGGGATCGAGTTCGACATGATTTTTGGACCCGCCTACAAAGGCATTCCTTTGGGTGCGGCTGTGTCCATCGAACTGGCTCGCTTGGGCAAAACCGTGCCCTTCGCATACAACCGCAAAGAAGCCAAAGACCATGGCGAAGGCGGCACCTTGGTCGGCGCACCACTCAAAGGTCGTGTGCTGATTGTGGACGACGTGATGAGTGCTGGCACGGCCGCACGCGAGTCGATTGAGTTGATCAAAAAAGCCGGCGCTACTGCGCATGCCATTGCCATTGCCCTGGACCGCCAAGAAATGGCCACAGAAGTGCAAGCCGATGGCTCGGTCAAAGATGTGCCCCACAGCGCTGTGCAATATGTGCGCAGCACCCTGGGCATGGGCGTATGCTGCATTGCCCAGCTGTCTGACTTGCTGGCTTATTTGTCCACGCAAAGCGGCAACGAGATGGGCCAACACCTGCCCAAGGTGCAGGCCTATCGCGATCGATACGGCGTCTGATCAAAGTGTTGTGAAGCGTAAATTATTGATTTGCGCTTCACATTTGAAGCGTAAAAGTTTAAGATGCGCTTCATGTACCTTTGGCAATCTTCCCAATGGCCTCATTTCAAGGTCAACCTGGCGGCGCTGCAACCCACCCTCGCAGCTGCTCGCTTTTCACAGGGAAAAGCCATGGGGCTGGCCACCCATCTGCAATTGCCCGACTTAGTCGCACTGCAACTTCAAGGCTGGTCAGATGAAGCTTTAGCAACGGCTCAAATTGAAGGTGAAATACTTCAGCTCAACTCGGTCAGAGCATCCGTCGCACGCCGCTTGGGTTTGTCTAACGACAAAAAAATCAAACGTGATGCGCGTGCTGAGGCCACACTCAATGTGCTGCACGGCGCCTTGCAAAACAGCCATCGCCCACTCAGCCATCAGACTTTGTTTGAATGGCAAGCCGCTTTATTTCCAACGGGCCATAGTGGCATGCACAAAATTGTCACAGGCGCTTATCGGAGACATGCCGAGCCTATGCAAATTGTCACACCGCGCTTAGGCAAGCCCGACGTTGTGCACTATCAAGCGCCTGCATCTGAAGATGTTCAGCACCACATGGACATCTTTATCCATTGGTTTAACAGCAGTCTGCGTCAGCAAGATGGCTTGGTGCGCGCTGCCTTGGCACACCTGTGGTTTGAAACCATCCATCCCTTTGAAGATGGCAATGGCCGCATTGGTCGTGCCTTGGTAGAAATGGCCCTAGCGCAAGACCTGAAAACAGAACAACGTTTATGGAGTTTGTCTCAACAAATTTGGCAAGAGAGAAGCAACTATTACGAACAACTTCAAGCCGCGACCAGCCGCGCCAACATGGATGTCACGCCTTGGGTTCAATGGTTCGTTTCTTGTATTCACAAAGCGGCTGAGAGCAGCTGGGTACAGATGCAATCGGCGATGCGCAAAACTCGTTTTTGGGCAGACTTGCGCGAACATTATCTAGCCCTCACGCCTTCGCAAAGCAAAGCCGTCAACAAACTCTACGATGCAGGCCCCGAAGGTTTCAGCGGGGGCATGAGCACCGAAAAATACGTCAACCTCTGCGGCGTATCACGCGCCACAGCCTATCGCGAACTGACCGCGCTGTGCGAAGCTGGTTTGTTGGTGCAAACTGGCACTGGGCGTGGCACCCGTTACCAGCTACATCACTTTGGCCGAGTGTGATCAGCTCTGTAATTTCTTGAGCAACAGCTCATTCACTTGAGCCGGATTGGCCTTGCCTTTACTGGCCTTCATGATGGGGCCCACCAAGCCGTTCAAGGCTTTGGCATTGCCCGCTCTGAACTCTTCCACGTTCTTCGGATGGGCCGCCAACACTTCGTCAATGATGGCTTCCAAAGCGCCCGAGTCATTCATTTGCTTCAAGCCTTTGGCCTCAATGATGGCGTCTACTTCGCCGCCTTCAGTCCACAGCGCATCAAACACTTGTTTGGCGGCGCTGTTGCTGATGGTGCTGTCGGCAATACGCGCAATCATGGCGGCCAGTTGTGCAGCACTGGCAGGCGCGTGCTCAATGCCCACTTCGCTGGCATTCAAGCGACGTGACACTTCACCCATCACCCAGTTGCTGACCAACTTGGCTTGACCACAGGCCTTGGCTGCCGCTTCAAAATAAGCGGCCATCGCTTTGCTTTGCGTGAGCGTGGTGGCATCGTATTCAGGCAAACCGTAGTCGGCCACAAAACGCGCCGCCATCACACGTGGCAACTCAGTCATTTCAGACTGCACACGCGCCACCCAATCGCGACCAATCACCAAGGGCGGCAGATCGGGGTCGGGGAAGTAGCGGTAATCGGCCGCGTCTTCTTTGGTGCGCATGGCACGTGTTTCGCCTGTATCGGGATCGAACAGCACCGTGGCCTGTTGGATCTCGAAACCATCTTCAATTTGTTCAATTTGCCAGCGCACTTCAAAGTCGATGGCTTGCTGCATGAACTTGAAGCTGTTCAAGTTTTTAATTTCGCGGCGTGTGCCCAACTCGGCACCGGGCTTGCGCACCGACACGTTGGCATCACACCTGAAACTGCCCTCTTGCATGTTGCCATCGCAAATGCCAATCCAGGTCACAATTTTGTGCAGCTCTTTGGCATAGGCCACGGCCTCTTCGCTAGAGCGAATGTCGGGCTCGGTCACAATTTCCAAGAGCGGTGTGCCCGCACGATTCAAGTCAATGCCACTTTGACCAATGAAGTCTTCGTGCAAAGATTTGCCCGCGTCTTCTTCCAAGTGCGCACGCACCAAGCGAACGGTTTTTTTCTCGTCACCGACAAAGAACGACACCTCGCCGCCTTGCACCACCGGAATTTCAAACTGGCTGATTTGGTAGCCCTTGGGCAGATCAGGGTAGAAGTAATTCTTGCGCGCAAAAATACTGCTCTCTGCAATGTGCGCGCCTACCGCCAAGCCCAATTCAATGGCGCGCTCAACCGCACCTTTGTTCATCACAGGCAGTGTGCCGGGCAAAGCCAAGTCCACCGCGCACGCTTGCGTGTTGGGCTCTGCACCAAACGCTGTGGGCGCGCGACTGAAAATTTTGCTTTGGGTGGAAAGCTGTGCGTGCGTTTCAAAGCCAATGACCGCTTCGTAGCCTTGGACCAAGAGAGATTTTTGTTTCGTGCTCATTTTGCGCCTCCTGGTTGGCGGAGGTGGAAGTCAGTGGCTTGCTGCAAACGGTGTGCCGCATTGAGCAACTGTGCTTCTTTGAAATAATTGCCAATCAGCTGCAAGCCAACAGGCATGCCCTCTTCGCCAAACCCTGCGGGCACGCTCATGCCTGGCAAGCCAGCGAGTGAAGCGGGCAAGGTAAAGATGTCGGCCAAATAGTTGGCCACAGGATCGTCGGCTTTCTCGCCCAACTTCCATGCCACCGTGGGTGCCACAGGGCCTGCAATGACATCGCACAATTTGAAGGCTTGCTGAAAGTCATCGGAAATCATGCGGCGAATTTTCTGTGCTTGCAGGTAGTACGCATCGTAGTAACCGTGCGACAAAACATACGCACCCGTCATGATGCGGCGCTTCACTTCTTCGCCAAAACCTTCAGCGCGTGAGCGTTTGTACATGGACACCAAGTCGGTGTAATCCTTGGTGCGATGACCAAACTTCACACCATCAAAACGACTCAAGTTACTGGACGCTTCAGCGGGCGCAATGATGTAGTACACAGG
>JBDLWA010000206.1:0-6259 GCA_039804505.1 Pseudomonadota bacterium | reverse complement strand
AAAAAAACCGCCGGGTGTTGAGTCCGGCGGTTGGTAGAGGGGTTCAGTGACTTATGCGCTGGCCTCTCGTCCGCCTAGGACTGAGAATGCAAAATAAAAGCTAAAAAAGCTGAAGCGCGTGTTCATGGGAAAAGAATGTAGCACAACTTTTTGATGGATTTCTGACAAAGCTTGTCAAAAAGGCTCTTAAGCCGTACCGCCCACCGTTAAGCCTTCAATTCGCAGGGTGGGCTGACCCACGCCCACCGGCACACTTTGGCCTTCCTTGCCACAGACGCCCACGCCTGAATCCAAGCGCATGTCGTTGCCAATCATGCTGACATGTTTCAGACACTCTGGGCCACTGCCCACCAAGGTTGCGCCCTTGACAGGGTATTGAATCTTGCCGTTCTCAACCCAATAGGCTTCGCTGGCTGAGAACACAAACTTGCCACTGGTGATGTCCACTTGGCCGCCACCAAAGTTGGTGGCGTACAAACCTTTTTTGATGCTGGCCACAATTTCTTCAGGTGTTTTGTCGCCGCCCAACATGTAGGTGTTGGTCATGCGCGGCATGGGAATGTGCGCATAACTCTCTCGGCGGCCATTGCCTGTGGGCTTCACGCCCATCAAACGCGCATTCATGGCGTCTTGAATGTAGCCCTTCAAAATGCCATCTTCAATGAGCACATTGCGCTGGCTGGGACAGCCTTCATCGTCCACATTCAAAGAGCCACGGCGGTCTGAAATGGTGCCATCGTCGAGCACTGTCACGCCTTTGGCCGCCACACGCTTGCCCACCATGCCGCTGAAAGCGCTTGAGCCTTTGCGATTGAAGTCGCCTTCCAAACCATGCCCAATGGCTTCGTGCAACAAGACACCAGGCCAGCCGGGGCCTAAGACCACAGTCATCACACCCGCAGGTGCAGGTCGTGCGTCCAAGTTGGTGAGGGCAGCATGCACGGCATCGTCCACATACGTGTTGACCATGGCATCGTCAAAATAAGCCAAGCCAAATCGGCCGCCACCACCACCACTGCCAACTTCACGGCGACCGTTTTGCTCGGCAATCACCGTGACCGACAAACGCACCAAAGGCCGTACGTCGGCCGCCAAGGTGCCATCGGCACGGGCCACCATCACCACGTCGTACTCGCTGGCCAAGCCGGCCATCACTTGCACAACACGGGGGTCTTTGGCACGCGCCAACTGTTCGACTTTTTCAAGCAACTGCACTTTGTCAGTGCTGTTCAAAGTGCCCATGGGGTCGAGTGAAGGGTACAAAGAACGAATGCCCGCAACTTTGCGAGCAGGGACCTTGGCCTTGCGGTTTTGATTCGACTGCGCAATGGCTCTGACCGTCATGGCGGCGTCCATGAGGGACGCATCAGAAATATCGTCGGAATACGCGAAAGCAGTTTTTTCTCCCGCTACCGCACGCACGCCCACGCCTTGATCGATGCTGAAACTGCCCGTTTTCACAATGCCCTCTTCCAAACTCCAGCCTTCAGAGCGGGTGTATTGGAAATACAAATCGGCATCGTCCACTTTGTGCGCCTGAATGGCGGCCAAAGCCTTGGACAAATGAGACTCGTCAAGGCCAAAAGGCTCGAGCAACAGGGATCTGGCCGTGGCCAAACGTTCAATGGTGGGTTCGCGTGAAATCATGGTGCCATTGTAGGCAAGGTGGGAAAGCCCTGCAGGGGCTTGGTTGGACCGCTGTTGCAAACGGGTGGCCGGAGGCGCTTAGGTTTGCACCAAACGCTTGGCTTTGGCAATGGACATCAAGATGCCCAAGCCCAAGCCCAAGGTGACCATGGCCGTTCCGCCATAGCTGATGAAGGGCAAAGGCACCCCCACCACCGGCAAGATGCCACTGACCATGCCCATGTTGACGAAGGCATAGGTGAAGAAAATCATGCTGACGCTGCCCGCCAATAAACGGGTGAACAAGGATGGGGCTTCGCGCGCAATGACCAAGCCTCTGAAGACCAAGAAGAAAAACCCAGCGATCAAAAGCAAGGTTCCCAACAAGCCAAATTCTTCAGAAAATGCCGCAAAAATAAAGTCGGTGGTGCGCTCGGGGATGAACTCCAAATGGGTCTGGGTGCCCTGCATAAAGCCCTTGCCCCAAAACCCACCCGAGCCAATGGCAATCATGCCCTGAATGATGTGAAAGCCTTTGCCCAAGGGGTCTCTGGCAGGATCTAACAAGGTGCACACACGTTGTCTTTGGTACTCGTGCAAGACCTTCCAATCGACACCGTCGGCGCACAGTTGCGACTCAAACACCACCAAAAACACAATGCCCACCAGACCAATGAGCACCGGCGGCAAGATCAAGCGCCAGCTCAAACCTGCAAAAAACAGCACGGCAATTCCGGTACTCAAGACCAGCAAGGCTGTGCCCAAATCGGGTTGGCGCATGATGAGCCCCACGGGCACCATGAGCAAGGCCGCCGCCACCGCAAAATCCAAAGGTCGCAGTTGCCCCTCTCGTTTCTGGAACCACCAGGACAACATCAAGGGCATGGCAATTTTGAGAATTTCACTGGGCTGGATGACCACACCCACGTTCAACCAACGTCGCGCGCCCTTCTTGGTGATGCCAAAAATAGCCACGGCAATCAGCAGCAACACGCCGAAGGTGTAGATGGGCACAGCCAAACTCATGAGGCGCTGAGGGGGAATTTGAGCCACCACAAACATGATGGTGCCAGCGATCAGCATGTTGCGGCCATGATCGACAAAACGCGTGCCATGGTCGTAGCCCGAGGAATACATGATCAGCAAGCCCGCGCAGGCCAGGACAAAGACCGCAAACGCCAAAGGGCCGTCAAATCCTTCAAACAAATGAAGGAGGCGTGAGGTCCAGCTGGGTTTTTCAATGACGCGAGGCATGGCCGAATTATCCTTTGCTTCGCAGGAATTATTTGCTTTTGACGCATTTTGACCCCGGCTTTGATGGCTGAAGGGGCGGACATGGGGCGGCTCATGGGACAATCTAGCCCATGTTTTTATTGTTTGAAGAAGCTGGCAAATTTGTTGCCGGACGCGTCTTGTCAGAGGCAGAGGCCTCTGTGCAAGTGGAATTGGACAGCGGCAAGCGGGTCAAGGTCAAAGGTGCCAACGTACTTTTGAAATTTGACAAACCCGCCCCTGCCCAATTGCTGGCCGAAGCCACCACCATCAGCCAAAGCATTGAGCTTGATTTGGCGTGGGAGTTTGCGCCCGACACAGAATTTGGTTTTGCCGATGTGGCCCGCGAATATTTCAGCGCCGATGCCACCACCGTTCAACAGGTGGGCGCTCTGATTCGACTTTACGAAGCGCCGCACTATTTCCGCCGCGCAGGCAAGGGGCGTTTTAAAAAGGCGTCTGCTGAAACCATTCAGTTGGCGCTGGCTGGCATCGAGAAGAAAAAACAAATCCTAGCGCAAATTGAAAGCTGGTCGCACCAGCTCATCGATGGCCAATGCCCCGAGCCCATCAAAGAACAGCTGTACAAAATCCTCTTTCGCCCCGACAAAAATGCGCCGGAGTACAAGGCGGTGGTGGAAGCCAGCCGAGCCAGCCAAACGGCGCCCCTCACCCTTTTGCAAAATGCAGGGGCCATTGCCAGCGCCTACGACTTTCACTGGCAGCGCTTCTTGTTTGACAACTTTCCCACGGGCACAGGGTTTCCAAAATTGGAAGCGCCAGTCATTACCCAAGAGTTGCCGTTGGCCTCCGTTCAGGCCTATTCCATCGACGATTCGCAAACCACTGAAATTGACGATGCCTTGTCATTGCAGGGCCTAGGCACAGGCACGGTCACGCTGGGCATTCACATTGCTGCGCCTGGCTTGGCCATTGAGCCTCAAAGCGCCATCGACAAACTGGGGCGCAACCGTTTGTCGACGGTCTACATGCCAGGCTACAAAGTCACCATGCTGCCCGATGATGTGGTGCAGGCCTACACACTGGCCGAAGGGCAAGCTTGCCCCGCAGTGTCTTTGTATGTCAGCTTTGACGAAGCCACCCTCAGCATTCAAAGCTCGGAAACCAAATTAGAGCGTGTGCCCATTGCGGCCAATTTACGCCATGATCAATTGGACGCTTGGGTCACGCCTGAGTGGTTAGAAACAGACTCGCCCGTAGCCCGCGAAGGCGAACCTCAGCTGCCCATTGCACAAACGCATTTGGCTTTTCTGTGGCGCTTGGCACAACACTTGAAGGCAGGTCGTGAAGTGGTGCGCGGCAAACCCGAAAACTTCAACCGGCCCGACTACAACTTCAGACTGCTCAGAGAAAAATCGGACGCAGCCCCCACGGGCCATGAAACCGTTCAAATTTCTGTGCGTCAACGAGGCGCACCGCTGGACTTGATCGTGGCAGAAGCCATGATTTTGGCCAACAGCACGTGGGGCCAGTGGTTGGCCAGCTTGGGCGTGCCCGCCATTTATCGCAGCCAAGCCAGCATGGCACCAGGCGTCAAAGTGCGCATGGGCTTGAAAGCCTTGCCGCATGCTGGCATTGGTGTGCCAGCATACGCTTGGAGCACCTCACCCCTTCGCCGCTATACCGACTTGGTCAATCAGTGGCAAATCATTGCGTGTGCCACACACGGCGCCACAGCCGCATTAGCCGCCCCCTTCAAACCCAAAGACGCGCAATTGTTTGCCATCATCAGCGCGTTTGATGCGGCCTACACCGCCTACAACAGCTACCAGTCCAGCATGGAGCGCTTCTGGACCCTGCAATATTTGAAACAAGAAAACATCACAGAAGTGCTTGCCAGCTTGGTCAAAGAAATGGCGGGCGGCGCATGGCTGGTCCGCGCCGACCACTTGCCTTTGATGCTCACCGTGATGGGGGCTTCGGGTCTGATGCGAGGCGACAAAGTGAAGGTACAACTGGGTGCGGTCGATGCCATGGCCTTAGACGTCAGTGGCACCGTGATAGAAAAACTCACACCGACTGAGGAAGCGGGTGCTGACGACGAAGAATCGCTGGACGATTTAGAAGAAGCCGCCACGGGCCCCATTGCCATTGCTATGAATGTGAATGAAGCCCCCGCAGAAGATTGAGTCATGAACTTTGCTGCAACGCCACTCTCTGCTCACAAGCCCTCGCACCGCGCCTTGGCTTGGGCGATCGGCTTGTCTGCTTTGTTGCATGCGGGGCTTCTGACGCTGAAGTGGGCATCGCCTGCCACCTTCGACCGTATTTTTGAAACCCAAACCCTAGAGGTGGTGTTGGTTAACTCGCGCAGTCGCAATGCGCCTGATACACCGTTGGCTTTGGCGCAAGTGAATTTGGCAGGCGGCGGTCAAGTACCAGGCACCACAATGCAGAGCAGCCCTTTTCCAGCCAATGCACTGGATCAAAATGGTCAAGAATTAAAGCAGCTCGAGAAGAAAATTGAGGTGTTGAAAACCGAACAACTTCGGCTGATACAGCAACTCAAGCAAGAGCTGTTTCAACTCAACAGCCAAGCACCTGCCACGCCCAGTGATGGCACGGCTGCCGAGAATTTGAACGAGCGCAAAAAGCAGCTCTCCAGTCAGTTGGCGCAAATTGAAAAGCAATCGCAGGCGCTGCAAGGCGGCCCTAAAAAACGTTACATCGGGCCTGCGACACAAGAAGTGTCGTTTGCGCGTTATTACGACAAGATGCGTCGCACCATCGAAACCACTGGTACTGAAAACTTTCCCCAAATGGCGGGTGAAAAACTCTATGGCAGCCTCACCATGGTGATCACCCTCGATGTCAACGGCAAAGTATTGAGCACAGAAATTGCCAACAGTTCAGGCAAACCCATGCTGGATCAAAGAGCGCAGGCCATTGTGCGAGGCGCTGCCCCTTTTGACACCTTCACGCCCGAGATGAAAAAACAAGCCGATCAGTTGGTGGTGGTCTCGCGCTTCAACTTTGCGCGCGATGAAACTTTAGAGACCAAGATGCTGGCCCCCGAGCCTGCCGCAAAATCTGGCCGCACGCCAGCTGAGTCTCGCCCCCAATAATGGATTTCTAACATGGACAAGTACTGCGTTTTCGGCCATCCCATCGAGCACAGCAAATCGCCGTGGATACATGCGCAATTTGCCAAGCTCACTGGCCAAAGTGTGCACTACGACAAAACTTTGGTGCCCTTGGATGGTTTCGCGCAAACCATTCGTCAATTTCAAACCAGTGGCGGCAAGGGCTGCAACGTCACACTGCCTTTCAAAACTGAAGCGGCGGCATTGGCCACGCATTGCAGTCCTCGCGTGGCTTTGGCCCAAGCTTGCAACACGCT
>JBDLWA010000205.1:0-3028 GCA_039804505.1 Pseudomonadota bacterium | reverse complement strand
TGCCATCTTCAGCAACATCTCTTGATCCAAGGGCTTGGCCCATCGCATGTTGACCACGGTGGCATTGAGCTTCTCGGCCACTTGCAAAGCGGGATATAGCAACGTGCCAAAAGCCAAGATGCACAGGCCTTGACCTTGGCGACGAATTTCAGCTTTGCCAAACGGCACGGTTTCTAAATCGGTGCCCGCATCCACACCCACCCCTGCGCCGCGAGGATAGCGCACGGCGACAGGATGATTCTGGGCATAGGCGGTACTGAGCAACAAGCGGCACTCACGCTCATCGCTAGGGCATGCCACTGACATATTGGGGATGCAGCGCAGATAAGCAATGTCGTAAGCGCCAGCGTGCGTGGCACCGTCAGCACCGACTAATCCTGCGCGGTCTAAAGCAAACACCACAGGCAAGTTTTGCAAGGCCACGTCGTGAATCAACTGATCGTAGCCACGTTGCAAGAACGTTGAATAGATGGCCACCACAGGCTTCAAGCCTTCACAGGCCAGGCCCGCCGCAAATGTCACCGCATGTTGCTCGGCGATGCCCACGTCGTAATAACGGTCTGGAAAGCGCTTGTGAAATTCCACCATGCCCGAGCCTTCACGCATGGCGGGCGTGATGCCGACCAATCGCTTGTCCGTTGCGGCCATGTCGCACAGCCACTGGCCAAAGATGTGCATGAAGGCCGGTTTGGAAGGGGTTGCTGCAGGTACCAAGCCCACCTTGGGATCGAACTTGCCGGGGCCGTGGTAATTGACCGGATCTTCTTCGGCCAATTTATAGCCCTGCCCTTTTTTGGTGATCACGTGCAAGAACTGAGGCCCCTTCAAATGCTTGATGTTTTCAAGCGTTGGAATGAGCGAGTCCAGGTCGTGACCGTCGATGGGGCCAATGTAGTTAAAGCCAAATTGTTCGAACATGGTGGCGGGCACCACCATGCCTTTGGCGTGTTGTTCAAAGCGCTTGGCCAATTCAAACAAAGGCGGCGCACCTTTCAACACGTTTTTGCCCATGTTCTTGGCGGTTGAATACAAGCTACCGCTCATGAGTTGCGCCAAATAGCGATTCAAAGCGCCCACAGGGGGGCTGATCGACATGTCGTTGTCATTCAAGATGACCAACAACTTGCAGTCTTCGATGCCTGCGTTGTTCATGGCTTCAAAGGCCATGCCCGCGGTCATGGCACCGTCACCAATGACGGCAATGGCATGACGCGACTCGCCCTTTTGGCGCGCTGCAATGGCCATGCCCAAGGCAGCAGAAATACTGGTGGATGAATGCGCCGTGCCAAAGGTGTCGTATTCACTTTCATCACGTCTTGGGAAGCCAGACAAACCGCCCAGTTGACGCAAGGTGGGCATCCGTTCACGGCGGCCCGTCAAAATTTTGTGCGGATAAGTTTGGTGACCCACGTCCCACACGATGCGATCTTCAGGCGTGTTAAACACATAGTGCAAAGCCACTGTGAGCTCGACCGTACCCAAATTAGAGCTGAGGTGCCCCCCTGTTTGCGACACGTTGTCGAGCACACATTGGCGAACATCAGCGGCCAGTCGTGGTAAATCGCTGCGCTGCAATTTTCTTAAATCAGCGGGAGAGTGAATCGATTCAAGCATGTTTAATTTTTCCGTTGCACCACTTGTGCCGCCAATGCGCGCAAGGCCGCTGTGGCGGTGGTGTTCAAACCGCTGGCATCGAGTGCCGACAGCGATTCAGCATAGAGCTGCTCGGCCAGTTGTTGTGCTGGTGCGAGCCCCATCAATGAGACGTAAGTGGGTTTGTCTGCGGCGGCATCTTTGCCCGCCGTTTTACCCAAGGTGGCTGAGTCGGCGGTGACGTCCAAAATATCGTCGACCACTTGAAAGGCCAAGCCCAAAGCTTGCGCGTACCGGCTGAGCGCATCCATCACCACGGTGGATGGTTTACCAGCACTGACAGCGCCCAATTGAACGCTGCACAACAACAAGGCACCCGTTTTCAAACGGTGCATTTGACGCAATTGCGCTTCTGTCAAAGGGATACCCACGCTGGCCAAGTCAATGGCTTGACCGCCTGCCATGCCTTCATAGCCGGAAGCTCTGGCGAGCAAGCCCACTTGAATGGCTTGCACAGCCAAATCAGTGCTGCCGTCTTGCGGCGTGAGAAATTCAAAAGCCAAAGCTTGAAGGGCATCGCCTGCCAACAAAGCTTGCGCTTCACCATATTGAACGTGCACGGTGGGCTTGCCACGGCGTAGCACATCGTTGTCCATGCAGGGCATGTCGTCGTGCACCAAAGAATAGGCGTGAATCAATTCAACCGCACAGGCGGCATTCAAGGCTGCCAAAGCGCTGGGTTGGTCCGAGACGGTGGCGGCTTCTAGGTCAACACCAATGGCTTCAGCAGCCGCCAAAACCAATAGAGGTCTAACGCGTTTGCCACCATCTAAGACCGCATAACGCATGGCCTCGCCCAATTGAGCCGGTGCATGCGCATCAATGCCCTTTTTGAGGGCTTGCTCCACTTGGGCCAAGCGCGCTTCAGACCACTCTTTGAAATTGAAGGTGTTTGAAAAATTCAAACTCATACGCCATCCCAAGGTTTTAAGGTGCCTTCGTCCAACACACTGATTTGGTTTTCAATGGCCGCCAAGCGCTCACGGCAATAGCCCAACAATGCTGCGCCTCTTTGGTAATGGGTGAGGAGTTGATCCAAGGGCAATTGACCGGATTCCAACTTGGCCAACAGTTGTTCCAACTCTTGGACGGCCTCCTCGTAGCTGGCAGGCAGGGCCGTATCGGCCTGAACTTTGGCTGAGGATGGATTGGCTTTGGGCATGGCGGTTATGTGGCTAAAGAAGGTCATTTTAGGACGACTTCAAGCCAAATTTGCTGACCTGAGGGTACAATGCCCCTTCTTCGGCGGACTTCGGTCCGCTTTTTTCGCGAGAGAGCCTCCGGGCCCCCGCATTGTCCCTGCCCCTTCATAGGGGGAGTCTCTAGGTCAGGTCACCCATGTCTGATTTAAGTCTTCAACTGCAGCAGGCCGCAA
>JBDLWA010000204.1:0-3303 GCA_039804505.1 Pseudomonadota bacterium | reverse complement strand
ATTTGCAAATGATTCCGCGTCAATCAACAGAAACCTTGCTTCGGCTGGCTCGAGGTTTTCCCATTGTGGCCATAACTGGGCCAAGGCAATCGGGCAAGACGACGCTGGCCAAGTGGGTGTTTAACAACAAGCCCTATGTTTCCTTAGAAAACCCTGATGAGCGTGAGTTTGCCAAAACAGACCCCAAGCGGTTTTTAGCCAGATTTGAGGGCGGTGCCATTTTGGATGAGGTTCAAAGGTGCCCAGAACTGTTGTCTTGGCTGCAAGGCTTGGTGGACGAGCGGGGCTTGATGGGTGATTTTGTACTTACAGGATCTGCTCAATTTGAATTGTTGCAAGGCATTACGCAAAGCTTGGCCGGCCGAGTGGGCAGGGTAGAGTTGTTGCCCTTGAGTGCCTCTGAGTTGTTGGAGGCCAAGCGGCTGCCAAGCACTTTGTCCGAAACACTTTTGTGCGGCGGATATCCAGCATTGTTTGACAGGCCTGTGTTGCCCCAAGATTGGTTTGCCAACTACATGGCAACCTATGTAGAACGTGATGTGAGGCAATTGATTGCAGTCAAGGATGTCAGCCAATTTCAAAACTTTGTCAAAATGTGCGCCGCCAGAACAGGCCAGCTTTTGAACTTGGCGTCCTTAGGGGCCGATTGCGGTATCAGTGCAGTCACTGCCAAACACTGGCTGAGTGTGTTGGAAAGCAGCTACGTGGTCATGCTGCTCAAACCCCACCATCGCAATTTTGGCAAGCGGCTTGTGAAGTCGCCCAAACTTTATTTTTTGGATGTGGGTTTAGCAGCATGGTTGATGGGAATTAGAGATGCGGCTGCTTTGGAAATTCATGCAGCGAGAGGCGCGTTGTTTGAGACTTGGGTGGTCAGTGAGTTGTACAAACAGCGCTTGAACAAAGGCCAGAATTCAAACCTTTATTTTTGGCGTGACAGCTCGGGCAATGAAGTGGATGTTGTTTTGGAAACGGCTTCTGGTTTAAAAAGCATTGAGCTAAAGTCTGGTAGCACCTTTGCTTCAGACTGGTTAAACGGCTTGAGCAAATGGACGCAGCTGTCGCAAGAAAAGCAACACCCACCACAATTGGTTTATGGCGGTGATGAAAGCTATGAACGAAATGGGGTGCAGGTGTGGTCTTGGCAAGAATGCTGGAAAGCAGGAAGTGAATGATGTGATGCGAGTCAATGCAATGAAGTGCTTAGGGGTGATGTTGTGGTGTTCAACGGTTTTTGTGGCTCAAGCTCAAACACCTTTCCAAGCCCTGCCTTCAGTGCTCAAGATGCGCGCCGATGGGCCCGATGCTGCGGCGCTGGGGCAAGAGCAGGGTTACAAGTCTTGTGTGCAGGCTTTGCTCAAGCCTGAGTGCAGGGTGGGGGCTTGGTCTGCCTCGGCTTCTGTGTATTCGAAGTATGCGGTGAAGCCATCGTCCAACCCATGGGCTTTGCCCGATCATGAAGCACCGCCCCCCATCACGTGGCGCTGGGGCATGTTCTCTAAAAACTTGGACGACTTTATGGATGCCACGCAAACCACGGGTTTGCTGATCATTCACAAAGGCAAGGTGGTGGCCGAGCGCTACCAATACGACCGCAAGCCGGGCATGCCCATGCGTTCGTTTTCGATGGCCAAAACGTTTACGGCCATGTTGGTGGGCATCGCGCATGGCAAGGGCCTTATTCGCTCGTTAGACGACAAAGCCTCAGACTATTGGCCAGAAATTGCAGACTCGGCTTATGGCCAAACCACCATTCGCAATTTGCTGCGCATGTCGTCGGGCGTACCGTTTAGAGAGCTGTACACCTGGACGCCAGACGACGACAACTGGGTGTGGGGGCAGGTGCTGTACCACCCCAGCAATGCCAACTCGCCTCAGCGAATCAATGATTATTTGAATGGCAAGAAGACACGAGAGGTAGAGCAGGGGCAGCGCTTTCACTATGCGTCGATTGAGACAGAAATTTTGGGACGGGTGCTAAGGCGTGCGACTGGCAAGACGGTCACTGCCTTGACTGAAGAGTGGTTGTGGCAGCCCATGGGCGCGCAGGATCGTGCGCATTGGGTGGCGTCTACCACCGATGGTGCTGAGGGTGTGGCGGGGGGCTTCAATGCGTCTTTGCGCGACTATGGGCGCTTTGGGATGTTGCTGGCCAATGAGGGTGTGCGCGCTACGGAGGGTGGGCCTGTAGAGATTATTCCGCGCGAGTATGTGCTGGATGCTACCGATGTGTCTAGGCAGCCTATGGGCTTTAAACCGCGTGTGGCTACACCGTATTTTGGGTATGGGTACCAGGTTTGGTTGCAGCCCAACAAAACCCGCACGTTTGCATTGCAAGGCATTCATGGGCAAAGCATCTTGATTCAACCTGCCAATCAAATTGTGATTGTGCAAACGTCGGTGAACAGCAAACCCAGTGGGCAGCAGGATATGCGGCCGTACCAGTACAGGGCTGCGATGTG
This sequence comes from Pseudomonadota bacterium, assembly GCA_039804505.1. Classification (GTDB taxonomy): domain Bacteria; phylum Pseudomonadota; class Gammaproteobacteria; order Burkholderiales; family Burkholderiaceae_C; genus Limnohabitans_A. Next base: position 841 of record JBDLWA010000204.1, on the reverse strand, counting down.
GGCGGGGGTGTTGAAGAGTTTGGGTGGGGATGCGGGGGAGTAAGTCAATGTATGACCCCGTATCAACACTAGGCAGGTCTTTGCTGTCAGAATAGCTCAACGCCTTTAAAGGATAAACATGTACAGAGTTGGATTTCCCGGTTGGAAATTGGCCGCCAAGTTAGGCGTGCCGGTCCGCTTGCGTGTTTATATCAAGCAAGACCTTGAAGCCAACGTGTATGTGGCCCAAAGCCCAGACTTGCAAGGCTTGGTCATTGAGGGCCATACGCTAGAAGAAGTAAAAACTGAAGCGCTGGTTTGTTCCAAAATTTTATTGGAGCAAACACTCCAAAAAGCAGCGCCAGAAACAAAAACTGATTTCATTTGGCAAGCTGTTCAGCAAGCCGGTACATGAACGGCTATTACAAACTGGTGATTGAGCAATTGCAAAAGTACGGATTTCAACTTCTACGGCAAGGAAGCACATCTCACCAAGTTTGGTCAGATGGAACAACCTCAGTCACAGTTTCAACAAACTGCTATTCAAGGCATACAGCCAACGCCATCATGAAGCAGGCAAATCTTGATTACAGATTCAAGTAATTAGTCTTGGCGCCACCAACAACTCAACCAATTAATTTGTGTGTTGAAGCAATAAATTAGCAAGCTCTGCAAAACCAGCGCCGCGCTCGTTGCTTGCAATGTATTTGGGAAAGTGCTTGAGCTCATTTTCAAAGCGCCTGATGTTGGCCACACCCACGCTGTGTGTGAAATGTTCAAACATCACTTGGTCGTTGGTGGAGTCGCCCACATAGACCCATTGATCGAGTTCTTGATTTAAATCGCGGCCAGTCAGTTCTTT
>JBDLWA010000203.1:0-17304 GCA_039804505.1 Pseudomonadota bacterium | reverse complement strand
GCGAGCAAGGTGAGCGACGTTAAAGCGGAGGTGTGCAAAGCGGAATTGTGGGAGGCAGCAGTGTTCATGTTGCTGCAATTATCCCGCCAATTTCAGTGAACGACTTGCGCCAACTCACCTTTTGCATACTGCGCTGCCACCACTTGCAAGCTGTGACCCTTGATTTTGGGCGCCTGTCCTTCACAGCCAAACTCAATGTAGCGCTGTTTGCAAATTTGCTTGGCCGCTTCGCGGGCGGGCTTGAGCCAATCGCGAGGGTCAAATTTGTCGGGGTTTTGCACCATGAATTTGCGCACGGCAGCGGTCATGGCCAAACGGATGTCGGTGTCGATGTTGATTTTGCGCACGCCAAATTGGATGGCCTTTTGAATTTCTTCCACGGGCACGCCGTAGGTTTCTTTCATGTTGCCGCCAAATTCGCGAATGATGGCCAACAAGTCTTGCGGCACGCTAGACGAGCCGTGCATCACCAAGTGGGTATTGGGAATGCGCTTGTGGATGGCCTGAATGCGGTCAATGGCCAAAATGTCGCCGGTGGGCTTGCGCGTGAATTTGTAGGCGCCGTGGCTGGTGCCAATGGCAATGGCCAGGGCGTCGAGCTGCGTACGCTTCACAAAATCGGCGGCTTGCTCAGGGTCGGTCAAGAGTTGGTCGCGGGTCATCACGGCGTCGGTGCCGTGGCCGTCTTCCTTGTCGCCCTGCATGGTTTCCAAGGAACCCAAGCAACCCAACTCACCTTCCACGGTGATGCCCAATTTGTGCGCCATGCTGACCACTTTTTGGGTCACTTCGATGTTGTAGTCGTAGCTGGCGATGGTTTTGCCGTCGGCTTCCAAGCTGCCGTCCATCATGACGGAGCTGAAGCCCAGATCGATGGCGCCTTGGCAAACGGCAGGGCTTTGGCCGTGGTCTTGGTGCATGACCACGGGAATTTCGGGGTAAGACTCAACCGCGGCTTGAATCAAGTGCTTCAAAAAGCCTTCACCCGCATATTTACGCGCGCCAGCAGACGCCTGCATGATCACGGGCGCGCCCGTTTCTTTGGCGGCCTCCATGATGGCCTGGACTTGTTCCAGGTTGTTGACGTTGAAAGCTGGAATACCGTAGCCATTGGCCGCCGCATGGTCCAGCAGCTCGCGCATAGAAACGAGTGCCATGATGAAAAGTCCCAGAGAGTTAAAAAACCTTTTTCAAGCCAACGTGATCATCACATTTCAACCACCCGATGGTTTTAAAAATGAGATGTAACCGGCTTGTAACTGAACATGATTTTAACAAGCGTGTGTGAAAATTTCGGGTTTTTTGGCCAGTCCGACTATCATTTAAGCCATGTTCATCCACTCGTCCGACATGACAGCCCCGAAATCTGCGCCTTTCTGGCGAACGCCCGCGCTCATCAGCCTGGTGGCGCTGCTGCTTTTGCTCACTTGGGATTTCTCGGGCGGCGACCTCAAAATGGCCAGGCTGTGGGGCGACTCGACAGGCTTTCCTCTGCGTGAGGATTGGTGGATGGTCAAGGTCATGCACCAAGGCTGCCGCAACTTGGGATGGGTCTTTTTTCTGGCCTTGTTTGCGGGCATCTGGCGGCCTTGGGGCGCCCTCAAAACCTTGGGGAAAGCAGAAAGAATCGGTCTTTTCGTCAGTGTGTTGAGTGCCTTGCTGTCGGTCACCCTCACCAAAGGCTTCAGCCAAACCAGTTGCCCATGGGACCTTCAGGCCTTTGGCGGTGTGGTGCCTTATGTGTCGCATTGGAACATTTGGCTGAGCGATGGCGGCGGCGGTCATTGCTTTCCAGCCGGTCACGCCTCTACAGGGTTTGCCTTCATGGCCAGCTTCTTTTCTTTGCGACAAGCGGGCTCAAAGTCGGCATTCAAATGGCTAGTGGCTGCAATGGTTGCGGGCTTTGTCTTGGGCATCTCACAACAAATACGTGGCGCCCATTTCATGAGTCATACCCTGTGGACCGCTTGGCTTTGCTGGACTGTGGGGTGGCTCAGTCACACCTTATTTCAGCAGTTTTTCAATCCTTTAGGCCAGCGTTAAAAACAAAAAAGGCACAAACCCAAAGATTTGTGCCCCTTGTTTTTCGGAGGCTAATTAAGAAGTTAGCCTTTACTCAGCTGTACAAAGCTTCAGCATATTGGTACCGCCAGGGGATCCCATGGGCTCGCCACAAGTGATCGCATAAATGTCACCGGTGGACACAATGTTGCGTTTCTTCAAATGCATTTCAGCTTGCGACAAAGCTGTGTCGCGGTCGGTGCTGGTGTCCATCAACAAGGGGCGCACGTTGCGGTACAAAGCCATTTTTCTTTGCGAGCTGACCTTGGTGGTCAAAGCGTAAATTGGAATTTTGACGCGGTGGCGGCTCATCCAAAGTGCGGTGGAGCCCGACTCGGTCAAGGCCACAATGCCTTTGGCATTTAAGTGGTGAGCTGTGAACAAAGCACCCATGGCAATGGATTGATCGATGCGACTGAAGGTTTGACCACTGAAATCGGCATCCAGTTCAAACTCTTCAGCGGCTTCGGCGGCCAAGCAAATTTTGGCCATCTCTTGCACGGTTTCCAACGGAAACTTGCCAGCGGCTGTTTCAGCGCTCAACATGACGGCATCGGTGCCATCCAGCACCGCATTGGCCACGTCACTGACCTCAGCACGCGTCGGCACTGGGTTGGTGATCATGCTTTCCATCATTTGCGTGGCCGTGATCACCACCTTGTCGTGCGCGCGCGCCAACTTGATCATGCGCTTTTGCAAAGCGGGAACCACCGCATTGCCCACTTCAACGGCCAAGTCGCCGCGGGCCACCATGATGCCGTCACTGGCCAGCAAAATTTCTTCCAAACGGGGAATGGCTTCAGCGCGTTCAATTTTGGCAATCAAGCCTGGCTTGTGATTGAACTCGGCAGCGGCCACGTTGGCCAACTGTCGCGCCATTTCCATGTCGGTGGCATTCTTGGGGAAACTCACCGCCACATAGTCGGCTTGGAAGCTCATCGCTGTTTTGATGTCTTCCATGTCCTTGCCGGTCAGGGCCGGCGCAGTCAGACCGCCACCTTGTTTGTTGATGCCTTTGTTGTTGGACAACTCACCACCCAACTTCACGGTGGTGTTGACCTTTTCACCTTGAACGGAATCAACGGTGAGCACAATCAGGCCGTCGTTCAAGAGCAAGACGTCACCTGCTTTGACATCTTTTGGCAATTCTTTGTAGTCCAAACCCACACCGGTGAGGTCGCCGGGTTCTGTGCGCGAGGCGTCCAAGACAAACTTGGCACCTGGCTCTAACATGACTTTACCTTCGGCAAATTTGCCAACGCGAATTTTGGGGCCTTGCAAGTCGGCCATGATGGCCACTTCGCGGCCGGCACGGGATGCGGCCTCGCGCACCAAGCGTGCACGGTCAATGTGATCTTGTGCTTTGCCGTGGCTGAAATTGAGTCGAACCACATTCACGCCAGCGCGAATCATGGCTTCGAGCATGGCAGGGTCGCTCGATGCGGGGCCTAAGGTGGCAACAATTTTGGTAGCGCGGGTAACCATAAGGTCTTGTCTCCAATGTAATTTAATTTCAATTTTCCCACGAAATCAGTTACAAGCCGAGAACAAAATGTCAAAGCTCAGCTTGCCGTGTTGTGTCCCACCATGGCGCTTCATCCCCCGCGCCCGGACAAATTCAACGTGTCAAACTTTGGAGCAAGGCGCTCAAATTGGGCTGCGCTGCCAATGACATGCACAAGTCCCACGCTTGTTGCGTTTTGGCTGCACCCAAAATGGGTTCGCTTTGGTCCACAAACTTAGCCTTGAGTTGCTCATTGCTCATGGGTTTTTCCAAGCTGCCAATGGCGCGCTCAATGTAGATGTGGTGCTTTTGACCGTCGGTGGTTTCCAGCGTCACATCCACCGAGGCTTCGTGAATGCTGCGGTCCACAATCAATTCGACTTTGTCGCGAACGCCAATGACCAAGGGTGAACGCACCACGTCGTCGGCATACTCGTGTTCGCCGGCGCGGCCGTAAATGAGGGCCACAGCACATGAATGGAACACACTGAACTTGGCCAACAAACCATCGGTGGGGGTTTTCTTGCCGGTCAATTCTTGCACCAAGGGGTGTGCTTTCAAGGTCACTTTGGCCACTTGTTCGGGCTTCAAGTTGTGCTTTTCACGCAGTTGAACGCAGGCATCAATGGCGGGGTGAATCACAATGCCGCAAGCAAAAGGCTTGTAGGTGTTGAGCTCAATTTCCCAAGACGAGCCCAAGTTCTCGGTCACTTCTTTCCAGTCGGTTTTGTCTGAGAACACTTGCATCAAACCACGCGGTGCTTCCAAAGCGCGGGGCGACGCGGTGTAGCCATGCTTGGCCATGAGGGCCGCCATCAGGCCCACCTTGGCAGCACCGCCGGGATGGAAAGGCTTGGTCATGGTGCCAAACTGCTCGCGCAAACCAACCGGCTGCGAGGCCGCAATGCCCAGCGCCATTTGCGTTTGTTTGGCATTGAGGCCCAACAAGCGAGAACAAGCCGCCGCACTGCCCAACATGCCGGTGGAGCCCGTGATGTGCCAGCCGCGGTCATAGTGATTGGGGTACACGGCATTGCCCACGCGGCAAGAAACCTCCACGCCCAAGACCAAAGCGTCGATCAACTGGCGGCCCGAAGAACCCAAATGCTCACCCAAGGCCAAAATGGCAGAAGCCACAGGGCCCGCAGGGTGAATGATGGTTTTTAAATGAGTGTCGTCAAAGTCAAAGGTGTGTGAGCTGATGCCGTTGAGTAACGCTGCATTGGCCATGTCCACACGGTCATTGCGGCCCAACACCGAGGCTTGGGCAGAAGGCGCCAGCTCTTTGACGGCACCCAAAGCAGCTTCGACGGTTTCATGCGTGCTGGGGCCAACGGCACAACCGGCCCAGTTGGCAAAAGTGCGGTGCGCTTGGGCTTCCACGGCGTCAGACCAGCCTTTGGAGGGGTGGCTGGCCACAAATTCGGCCAACAATTGGGTAATGGCAGGGGCATTGGCGTCTGCAATCACAGTGGTATTACGTGCGGTCATGGCATGAAGTGGCAAAAAGCCAGAAGTTAAAATTCGAAAGACGTGAATCATAGGGGAAGCGAAACTTCTTTGCCCAAAATGTGTTTTCGATTGACCCATGTCAGCCACAGGAAAAGTCTCTCCGTTTAGACTCGGTGTTATTCCTTAGATGGCACCCAAGCACTGCTTCTGCGCCTTATTTATGACTACACAGACGACTTCTGACAATTTGCAGCCCATCCCACCAGATCAGGCCATGCCCCATCGCAAGATCATTCGTGAATGGTTGTTGCCCTTGGCGCAACGCTCAACGCTCCGTGCGTTTGTGTTGTTGGCCTTCGACACCGCTTTGTTTTTAAGCTTGGTAGCGGGCACGGTTTACTTTGAAGCGCTTTGGCTCAAGCTCTTGTGCGGCTTGGCGGCTGGCTTTGTCATTGGCCGCCTCTTCATCATTGGCCATGATGCTTGTCATCAAAGCCTCACACCGCACCGCGAACTCAACAAATGGATTGGCCGTTACGCTTTCCTGTACTCGCTCACGCCTTACAGCCTGTGGGACACCGGACACAACGTGGTGCACCATGGCTACACCAACTTAAAAGGCGTCGACTTTGTGTGGACGCCCCTCACAGCGGAAGAGTTTGCAGCCTTGGGCCCCATCGACCGTTTGTTGCAGTACTTGTATCGCAGCGGTTGGGCCCCTGGTCTGTATTACTTGATTGAAATTTGGTGGAAGCGCGAGTTTTTCCCCAACAAAACACACATGCCCACACGTCGTGCTATTTTCTTCAAGGACAGTTTGTTGGTGACCGTGTTTGGCGCTGTTTGGCTCGCCGTCATGACCTACGCCGCTGTTGCGACTGATCAGTCGATTGGGCTGACCTTGCTCATGGGTGTGTTGGTGCCCTTCTTCTTCTGGAACACCATGATTGGTTTTGTGGTGTATGTTCACCACACCCACGTGCGCGTGTCATGGCACAACGAAAAATCGGCTTGGACCAAAGCGCAGCCCTTTGTGTCCACCACGGTGCACCTCACCTTCCCCATGAAAATTGGCAACATGGTGCATCACATCATGGAGCACACAGCGCACCATGTGGACATGAGCATTCCGCTGTACCGTCTCAAGCAAGCACAAGCCAAGTTGGAAGAAATGCTGCCAGGCCGCATCATTGTTCAGCCCTTCTCTTGGGGCTGGTATTTCAAAACCGCCAAGGCTTGCAAGCTGTACGACTTCACACGTGAATGCTGGACTGACTTCCAAGGCCAGATGACCAGCCCTGTGCGTGGCAATTTACCGCCCAAGACAACTTAAGCGCATCGAGGGCTTGTTACCCTCGTCGCATCACAAGAAAAGGCCGCTGATCAGCGGCCTTTTTGTTGCGCACTTTCAATCTGAAAAGTGCTGGGCTTAGAAGCCGCTTACTGTGCGCGGCGCGACAGAATTTCAAAGGCAGGCAAAGTCTTGCCTTCGAGCACTTCCAAGAACGCACCGCCGCCAGTAGAGATGTAGCCCACTTGTTTTTCAATGCCGTATTTGGCAATGGCGGCCAAGGTGTCGCCACCGCCGGCAATGCTGAAGGCCTTGGAATCTGCAATGGCCTGTGCAATGACACGCGTGCCATTTTCGAAGGCGGCAAATTCAAACACGCCCACGGGACCATTCCACACAATGGTGCCGGCCGCTTTAAGTTGATCTGCCAATTTGGCGGCCGTCTCTGGACCAATGTCCAGAATCAAATCGTCATCGGCCACTTCGGTGGCTTTCTTCACGGTGGCCACAGCATCGGCTGAAAAAGATTTGGCAGTGACCACGTCTGTAGGAATAGGCACCTCTGCACCGCGCGCCTTCATGATCTCAATCACCGCTTTGGCTTCGCCCAACAAATCGGGCTCGGCCAGGCTTTTGCCAATGTTCAAACCCGCAGCCAACATGAAGGTGTTGGCAATGCCGCCGCCCACAATCAGTTGATCCACCTTGTCGGCCAAGCTCTTCAAAATGGTCAGCTTGGTAGACACTTTGCTGCCCGCCACAATGGCCGCCAGTGGACGTGCAGGATGGGCCAATGCTTTGGTGATGGCATCAATTTCTGCCGCCAACAAAGGGCCTGCGCACGCCACTTTGGCGTATTCGGCAATACCGTAAGTAGTGCCTTCTGCGCGGTGGGCGGTACCAAACGCATCGTTGACAAAAATATCGCAAAGCGCAGCCATTTTTTGCGCCAACTCAGGGTTGTTCTTTTTCTCGCCTTTGTTCACGCGGCAGTTTTCAAGCAGCACCACTTGGCCTGCAGCCACGTCCACACCTTCCACCCAATTGGCTTTGAGAGGCACATCACGGCCCAGCAGTTCAGCCAATCGTTTGGCCACGGGGGCCAATGAATCTTCCGCTTTGAATTCGCCTTCTGTGGGGCGGCCCAAATGGCTGGTGACCATCACCGCAGCGCCCGCGTCCAATGCCATTTGAATGCACGGCACCGAGGCACGAATGCGCGTGTCTTCTGTGATGTCGCCTGCATCGTTTTGTGGCACGTTCAAATCGGCACGGATAAAAACACGTTGGCCTTTGACTTTGCCTTGTTGGCACAAATCTGAAAAACGAATGACGTTCATGGCAGTACTTTATGAATGAAAAAGATGAATAAAGAAGAATGGAAAAAGTGGGTGCAGAAGTCTTCAAGTCTGAGCGCGACTTCTGGGGACTGACAGAATTTTAGTCTGGCAAGCTTGCGAAAACTTACCTACCGCATTCGTAACAGACTTTGCTTTACCAACCCAGCCACAAATGCAGCGGCATGAAAGCCAACATGCCCGCCACAATGGTCAAGAGCACGTTGCGACGCCAAAAATACACAGCGGCACCCACCGCTGCGCCCATCCAGCGCGCATCCATCCATGTGTGCAAAAACTGGCCTTGTTGCATCAAAATTTCGGGCAACACCACCGCCGCCATGGCGGCAATGGGGGCATATTGCAAACCACGCTGCGCCCAGTCGGGCAAAGTCCATTCTTCGCTCGAGAAGAAAAAGAAACTGCGCGTGAGAATGGTCACACCCGTCAAACCCACAATGATGGCCAAGGTCCAAACATCGGTGCCTTCAAAGAAGTTCATGCCGCTTGTCCTTCGCGCTTTGGCTGAAAGCGCTCCAGTGTCATGCTCAGCACCACGGCCACACCAATGGCCAACACAATGTTCAATTTCAAAGGCAAGTGGTAGGCCGTGATGGCGGTGACGGCTGCCACGCTGGCAGCAAAAATGCGCATGCGCGTGCTGGCCAAAGAGCACAAGATGCCCACCAAACACAAGGTGCCGGCAAAGCCCAGGCCCCATGCGCTGGGAATGATTTTGGCCAAGAAAATACCAAAGAAACTGGCCACCATCCAACTCACCCACACGATGAAGGTGTTGCCCGCCAAGGAGGCCGCTTGCGTCATTTGTTCTGCAGGGTCTTCACTGGGTTTGGCAAACCGCCGTGTGAACAACACATAACTGATGTCGGTGGTGAGATAGCCGTGCACCATTCTTTCAAGGCGCGGCAAATGCATCAGGTAGGGGCGCAAGTGCAAACTGAACACCATGAAGCGCAAATTGACGCAGAAGCCTGTGGCCAAAATCACCCACACCGGTGCGCCCGCCACAATCAATGGCAGCGCGGCCAGTTGTGAACTGCCGGCATACACAAAGAGGGTCATGACAATGGCCTCAAACACACTCATGCCAGAGTTGACCATGGCCACACCCGTCATCAGGCCCCAGGCCGCAACGCCGGGTGCTTGCGGTGCCAAGTCACGCAGGCCTTCCATGAAGGCGGGGTGGCGGTAGTTTTCAGCTTTGAAAAACATCGCCCACCACGCCTTTGAAATGGCGAACGAAATCGGCCACGGGTTGGCGTTTACCGCCGGGTTTCTGCAATTGGGTGAGACACAACACGCCCTCGCCACACGCTACTAACAAGCCTTGATCGTTGATGGCCAAGAGCGTTCCTGCTTGAGCGCCCTGCGAAGTAGACGAAGCATCGCTCTGCACGTGCGCTTGCCACACCTTCACTGTTTCTCCTGCCATCTGCGCCGTCATGCCAGGAAAGGGATCGAACGCGCGCACCCGTTGCGATAACAACTGTGCACTGAGGGACCAATCAATGGCCGCTTCGGCCTTCTCTATTTTGTGCGCGTAGGTCACACCCTCGGTGGGTTGCTTGACGGGTTGGAACTGGCCCACTTGCGTCAAGGCTTTGACAATCAAAGCGGCGCCCATGTCGGCAAGTTTGTCGTGCAAACTTGCCGTGGTGTCTTGTATCAAGATGGGCGATGTTTCTTCAAGCAACATGTCGCCCGTATCGAGGCCTGCATCCATTTGCATGATGGTGACGCCTGTGTGTGCATCTCCCGCCTCAATGGCGCGATGTATGGGCGCTGCACCGCGCCAGCGCGGCAACAAAGAGGCATGAATGTTCAAGCAGCCGTGACGCGGTGCATCGAGCACCCACTGCGGCAAGATCAAACCGTAAGCGGCAACCACCATCACATCGGCTTGGGCTTGCTGAATAAAGGTATGTGCTGCCGCCGCTTCATCGGGGTACTTGCCATCGAGTTTCAAACTGTGCGGCTGCACCACGGGCATCCCGTGTTCAACAGCGTATTGTTTGACGGCAGACGCTTGCAGTTTCATGCCGCGTCCGGCGGGTCGGTCAGGTTGTGTGAAAACGCCCACGATGTCATGGCCTGCTGCGTGCAAGGCCGCCAATGCGCTCCGGGCAAATTCGGGGGTGCCCGCAAATATCACGCGCATGTTTGTACTTGCATGTTTGTACTTTCAAGAAGTGCTTGATGACGATAACTTAATCGTCAGCGCGCTGCGCTTTGAGCAACTTTGTTTTGATGCGATTGCGCTTCAGGGGCGACAAGTACTCGACAAACACTTTGCCCATCAAATGGTCCAACTCATGCTGCATGCACACGGCCAACATGCCTTCAGCTTCAATGTCTCGCACTTGACCGTGTTCATCGGCCGCTTTCAATTTGACCGCCACGGAACGCTCGACGCCGTCGTAAATGCCGGGCACCGACAAACAGCCCTCTTCACCTTTGACGCGCTCTTCACTGGCCCAGGTAATTTCTGGGTTGATCAGCACCAAGGGTTGGTTGCGATCTTCAGACGTGTCGATCACCACCACGCGCTGATGCACATTGATTTGGGTCGCTGCCAAGCCAATGCCTTGCGCGTCGTACATGGTTTCGGTCATGTCTGCCACCAGCGTGCGCAGCGCGTCATCAAACTGCGTGACGGGCTTGGCCACGGTGTGCAAACGGGGATCGGGATAGCAAAGGATGTTTAAAAGTGCCATGGTGATTTTTATTCAGCAATACCTCTATTTTCGCCAATTTAAAGAAGCCTTGCCCAAGACGGCGCTCGCTTCTCAAAATCAGTCCTTGTTTCAAGCCGTTTTTCACCCCATCTACAAGGAAAAGTCATGGTTTCAACGCGCGACAGCCTGCGATCTTGGCTTCGACTCAGCCTCACCCCCGGGGTCGGCAACAAGACGGCCCGCGCCTTGTTGCAAAGTTTTGGCTTGCCCGAGAACATTTTTGAGCGCAGTCTCGGCGAATTGCAAGCCATTGTCAGCCCCGCCATCAGCCAGCAATTGCGATGTACGCCTTCAGACCTAGAGGCGGCCGTCGAGGTCACGTGGGAATGGCTCAACACCCCCGTGCCCTCACGCATGACCACGTACAAGTCCACCCAAGCCAGCGCAAAGTCCATCGGCAAACGACTGCTCACCCTAGGCGACCCCGACTACCCCAGCAGCCTGATGCTGACGCCCGACCCGCCTTTGCTTTTGTATGCCCTGGGTCAAACGCAACACCTGTCCTTGCTCAGCCCGCCGGCCTTTCAAGCACCCCGCGCGGTGGCCATTGTGGGAAGCCGCAACCCCACACCGCAAGGCAGCTTAAACGCCCATGACTTTGCACTGACCTTGTCGCAAGCCGGCCTCACCGTGGTGTCAGGCTTGGCGCTGGGCATTGACACCGCCGCGCACAAGGGTGCTTTGGTGGGGGGCACCCCGGATCATCCACTGCATACCGTGGCGGTTGTCGGCACCGGACTAGACCGTGTGTATCCACATCAAAATCATGCTCTGGCGCAGCATATTGCACAGCAAGGCTTGTTGCTCAGCGAATACCCTCTCAACACGCCGCCCATCACGGCCAATTTTCCCAAACGCAATCGCCTCATTGCGGGCTTGTCGCAGGGCTGTTTGGTGGTGGAAGCCGCTACCCGGTCGGGCTCGCTCATCACGGCCAAGCAAGCGGTCGACATGGGCAAAGAAGTCTTTGCCATTCCAGGCTCCATTCACACCACGGTGGCCAAAGGGTGCCACGACCTCATCAAGCAAGGCGCTAAATTGGTGGACTGTGCGCAAGACATTTTGGAGGAGCTGAAAGATGTGCCAACGCCCATAAGGCCAGCCAACAATCAGCACGGCAGCCCATCAACAGCAACAACTCGCCACTCAAGCACGCCTCTCAGCATTGCAGCGCACCTAGGGCATGTGCCCGTGGGTTTAGACGAGCTGCAACGGCGAAGTGGCTTGGCCATCTCGCAATTGCAAGCAGAACTGTTTCAAATGGAATTGGAGGGCAATCTGGGTCGATTGCCCGGTGGTCTGTATCAGCAACTCAGCCGGCAGGGCACGCCTTTGTAGCGTGCCTGCCGCTGCCGCTTAAACCACGGCGCCCGAGTTGGGATCGTCTGGGTCTTCGTCTTTTTTAGGCGCCGCTTTGATCAGGTCTTCACGCTGAATGCCCAACCACATGGCAATGGCAGCAGCCACAAAGACCGACGAATAAATACCAAACAAAATGCCAATGGTCAGAGCCATGGCAAAGTAGTGCAAGGTCTCACCGCCAAACAGCAACATGGAGAGCACCATGATCTGTGTGGAGCCGTGCGTGATGATGGTTCGGCTGATGGTGGAGGTAATGGCGTTGTCAATGATTTCTACCGTGTTCATCTTGCGGTAACGGCGGAAGTTCTCGCGAATTCGGTCAAAAATCACCACTGATTCATTCACGGAATAACCCAAGACCGCCAGCACCGCGGCCAGCACCGCCAATGAAAACTCCCATTGGAAAAATGCAAAGAAGCCCAAGATGATGATGACGTCGTGCAAGTTGGCCACAATGGCTGCCACTGAGAACTTCCATTCAAAGCGTATCGCCAAATACAACATGATGCCGACCACCACAAAGGCCAAGGCCTTCAAACCATCGGCTGCCAATTCTTCGCCTACCTGAGGTCCCACAAACTCTGTTCGGCGCAATGTCGCTTCTGCGTTTTGCGCTTTCAAAGCGGTCATCAAGGTTTCGCTTTGCTGAGCAGAGCTCACGCCTTTTTGCGCGGGCAAGCGAATCATCACATCGCGCGCCGTGCCAAAGTTTTGCACTTGCACATCGTTGTAGCCCAAGCTCGAGACCACACCGCGAACTTGCTGCAAATCAGCCGGCTGGCTGTAACTCACTTCCATCACCGTGCCGCCCGTGAACTCCACGGACAAATGCAAACCACGGCTGAACAAAAAGAACACGGCCAATAAGAAAGTCACGAGCGAGATCACGTTGAAGATCAACGCGTGCTTCATGAAGGGAATGTCTTTGCGGATTTTGAAAAATTCCATGATGCTGCTCCGCTTTATGCTTTGTCTTCTGTGGTGGCAGGCACAGAGCTGCCATCAGGGCGCCACACGGTACCAATGGACACCGACTTGAGTTTCTTTTGTCGGCCATACCAAAGGTTGACCAAGCCGCGTGAGAAAAACACGGCTGAGAACATGCTGGTCAAAATGCCCAAGCAATGCACCACGGCAAAGCCGCGCACAGGGCCCGAGCCAAAGGCCAACAAAGCCACGCCAGCAATGAGGGTGGTGATGTTGGAGTCAAAGATGGTGGCCCATGCGCGGTCGTAACCGGCGTGGATCGCCGCTTGCGGCGAAGCGCCTAAACGCAATTCTTCGCGAACGCGTTCGTTGATCAACACGTTGGAGTCAATGGCCATGCCCAAGGCCAAAGCCATCGCCGCCATACCCGGCAAGGTGAGTGTGGCTTGCAACATGGACAGCACAGCGACCAGCAACAGCAAATTGACCGCCAAGGAAACGCTGGAGAACAAGCCAAACATCATGTAATAAATGCACATGAAGGCTACGATCACCAAGAAGCCCCAGGTGACGCTGTTGAAGCCTTTGGCAATGTTTTCAGCACCCAAGCTGGGGCCGATGGTGCGCTCTTCAATGATTTCCATGGGGGCTGCCAAAGAGCCAGCACGCAGCAGCAAGGCGGTGTCGTTGGCTTCTGCTGTGGTCATTCGGCCCGAAATTTGTACGCGGCCGCCGCCAATTTCTGTTCGAATCACGGGCGCGGTCACCACTTCGCCTTTGCCTTTTTCAAACAACAAAATGGCCATGCGCTTGCCCACGTTTTCACGCGTGACATCTTTGAAAATACGCGCGCCTTTACCGTCCAATGACAAGTTCACCACGGGTTCTTGGGTTTGGTTGTCAAAGCCAGGTTGCGCATCGGTTAAGTTGTCGCCCGTCAGAATGACTTGTTTCTTCACAATCACGGGTTGGCCGTTGCGCTCTAAATAACGCTCCGAGCCAAAGGGCACCATGCCATTGGTTTGCTCTGCAGAACGCGCTTCACTGCTCTCGTCCACCAAGCGCACTTCCAAGGTGGCCGTGCGGCCCAAAATGTCTTTGGCTTTGGCGGTGTCTTGCACGCCAGGCAACTGCACCACAATGCGGTCCAAACCTTGTTGCTGAATCACAGGTTCTGCAACACCCAACTCATTGATTCGGTTGTGCAGTGTGGTGATGTTTTGTTTCAAGGCCTGTTCTTGGACACGACGTGCCGCTTCAGGTTTGATGTTGGCTGTCAACTTAAATTCGCCACCGTCAGCCGCATCCACTGTTTGCAGATCTGCAAACTGATCGGCCAAAACGCGGCGTGCTGCGTCCAGTTGCGCCTGTTCGCGAAAACGCACTTCGATGCTGGCACCATTGCGCGCAATGCCGCTGTGGCGCACATCTTTTTCACGCAAGGTGGTGCGGATATCACCCGCCAATGAATCGGTTTTTTGTGACAGGGCGGCTTTCATGTCGACTTGCAACATAAAGTGCACACCCCCACGCAAATCCAAACCCAAGTACATGGGCGCGGCATGCAAAGACGTGAGCCACGCGGGTGAGCGCGACAACAAATTCAAAGCTACCACATAGCCATTGTCTGTGCCGTCTGGAATGAGGGCTTTTTGAATGGCATCTTTGGCTTTTAACTGTTGCTCGGTGGTTTCAAAGCGCGCCTTGATGGAGTTGCCTTCCAGCGTGAGCACCGCAGCAGGCACATTGGCCGCTTTGATGGCATCGGCCACCCGCATCAAAGTAGCGTCATCCACTTTGGCACTCATCTTGGAAGAAGAGACCTGCACCGCCGGTGCTTCACCAAAAAAGTTAGGCAGGGTGTAAACCACGCCCAACAACAATGCGATCACAATGATCGCGAATTTCCACACCGGATAACGGTTCATGATGGCAGCCGCTTCAAAGAAGAGAAAAAATCAACAGCGTTTTCAAGGCCTGCGCTCTTAGCCCTCAGGCACACAGCGCAGTGCATGAAACGGAGGCTTACTTAAGCGTGCCCTTGGGCAACACTTGAACAACGGCAGAGCGCTGCATTTGAACTTCCACGCCGTTGGCAATTTCAATGCTCAAGAAGCTGTCGCCCAATTTGCTGACTTTGCCCAAGAAGCCACCGGCCGTGATGATTTCATCGCCCTTGGCAAGGGCATCAATCATGCTCTTGTGCTCTTTTTGCTTCTTCATTTGCGGGCGAATCATGACGAAGTACAGCACCACAAACATCAAGAGCAAAGGCAACATGCTCATCAGAGAAGATTGCATGTCGCCACCGGCAGCGGCGGCGGGGGCGGTTTGGGCGAATGCGGATGAAATGAACATCGAAGAACTCCACGAATAAATTGACGGTAATGATCAAAAAGTCGGCATGAAACCGACTTTTGAGGACAACTGCTGATTGTATGCGGGGCTATGATGGCATCCAAAGACCTTGTCTAACTCGGGAGACGACCATGTCCGACCATTCTCATGACCACGATCACGACCATTCCACCTTAAGTGAGATGGACGTCAGGGTGCGCGCCCTAGAAACGCTCCTCACCCAAAAGGGCTACATCGACCCAGCCGCCATTGACCGCATCATTGAGACCTACGAAACCGAAGTTGGCCCTCACAACGGCGCTCAGGTGGTGGCCAAAGCCTGGGCCGAGCCTGAATTCAAGGCTTGGTTGTTAAAAGATGCCACCGCGGCCATTGCCTCGTTGGGCTTTACGGGTCGCCAAGGCGAACACATGGTGGCGCTGGAAAACACCGCCGATCAACACCACATGGTGGTGTGTACGCTGTGCAGTTGTTACCCCTGGCCGGTTTTGGGCTTGCCGCCTGTTTGGTACAAAAGTGCCGCCTACCGTTCACGCGCGGTGCTAGAGCCGCGCAAAGTTTTGGCTGACTTTGGGGTCACTTTGCCCGAAAGTACTCGAATTCGCGTTTGGGACTCCACCGCTGAAGTCCGCTATTTGGTCTTGCCCAAGCGCCCAGAGGGAACCGAGCTGTTGTCGCAAGAGGAACTGGCCCGCTTGGTCACACGCGACGCCATGATTGGGACGGCCCTGGTATGAACGGCGTCCACGACATGGGGGGCCAACAAGGATTTGGCCTCGTCATCTTAGAAAAAAACGAGCCTTTGTTTCATGCACCCTGGGAAAGTCGGGCCATGGCCGTCACGGTGGCCATGGGCGCCAGCGGCCAATGGAACATTGACCTCAGCCGCTCAGCGCGCGAGTCCTTGCCGCCCGCCGTCTATTTATCCAGTACCTACTATGAGATTTGGATACGGGCGCTAGAAAAACTCCTGTTAGAACGCCATATGGTCACGCCAGCCGAACTGGCCTCGGGTCAGCAAAGCATTCCGCCGGTCCCAGTGAACCGGGTGCTGACGGAAGCCACTGTCGACGCTGCCTTGAAAGCAGGCAGCCCCACCGAACGCCCCATCGATCAGCCCGCGCTGTTCCAAGTGGGACAACAAGTGCGCGCTCGCAACATGCACCCCCAAGGCCACACCCGTTTGCCACGTTATGTGCGCGGCCATGTGGGCACCATTGTCAGTGTGCATGGCGGACATGTGTTTCCCGATGGCCACACTTTGCGCGCCACACCGCCCTTCCATGTGCCCGTGCAATGGCTGTACACCGTGGTGTTTGCGGGCACCACACTTTGGGGCGAGCAGAGCGACCCCACCGTGGAAGTGACTGTGGACGCTTGGGAGTCTTATTTAGAAGCGGTGGCCGGAGGCCTTAGAAACGACCTCCATGCAAAACACTCACCTGACCCTAGAAGAAATTGCCCAACACTGCGGCGGCAAAATGCCCTTGCCCTTGCCCTTGCCCTTGCCCTTGCCCTTGCCCGTGCAAGATGCCCAAGGCACTGTCTTTGCAGAACCATGGCAAGCCCATGCGTTTGCCATGACCTTACAACTGCACGAAAAAGGTTTGTTCACTTGGCCAGAATGGGCCGAGGCGCTCACCCAAGAAATCAAGACGGCGCAACAAGCAGGGGATTCAGACACAGGCGCCACCTATTACACCCATTGGCTGAATGCCTTAGAAGCCATGGTGCTGCGCAAAAACTTAGGCACGCCCGATCAAATTCATGCGCTGGAACATGCATGGGAAGATGCCGCAGCACGTACACCGCATGGACAACCCATTACTTTAGCGCTTTAAGGCTCTGGTGTGTCGGTGTCCAACTGACCGCGCACCAATTGCTGCCGCGCTTGTTCGGCCAGCGCTTGGTATTTGCGTTTGAAGGCATCGAGGTTTTCTTCCTCCAACTCTTCCAAGTCCAGCAAGGCGTTGTGCGCGCCATGCGTGGCTCTGATCAACTCATCTAGCTTTAACTGAATGGCCTCCGTGTCGCGGTTTTGGGTGTTCTGAATCAAGAACACCATCAAGAACGTCACGATGGTGGTGCCCGTGTTGATGACCAACTGCCACGTGTCGCTGAAAGCAAACAAAGGTCCCGTCAAAATCCAAACCGCAATGACGGCGACCGCCATCGAGAACGTGCGGGGCCGGCCACACACATGGGCCACTTTCTTGGCGAAATTGGCATAAGCATTGTTTTGCGACATGGCGTGTG
>JBDLWA010000202.1:0-5883 GCA_039804505.1 Pseudomonadota bacterium | reverse complement strand
CAAGCTTTCATTTTCATGATGTTGACTTTGGTCTACATCGGTCAAGCGCACGACGCTCACTAAGCGTCACAATTTAGTTTAGTTTTTTCTCAACCTTTCCATCATCATCCATAGGAGCAATTAAATGGAACACGTTCTCGGTTACGTCGCTTTGGCAGCTGGTCTCATCATCGGCATGGGCGCGATTGGCGCTTGTATCGGTATCGGTATCATGGGCAGCAAATACCTCGAGGCAGCTGCTCGTCAACCCGAATTGATGAACGAACTTCAAACCAAAATGTTCTTGTTGGCTGGTTTGATCGACGCGGCTTTCCTGATTGGCGTTGGTATCGCCATGATGTTCGCTTTCGCGAATCCGTTTGTTCTGAAGTAATTCCTGCAACAACCAAAAGAAAGGTGTTGCCGTGAGTATCAATGCAACCCTGTTTGTTCAAGCCATCGTTTTTGCAATTTTGGTGCTGTTCACGATGAAATTCGTGTGGCCCCCACTTGCAGCAGCTTTGGATGAGCGAGCTCAAAAAATCGCCGACGGCCTCGCCGCTGCTGACAAAGCCAAAACAGAACTCGCCGCTGCCAACCAGCGCGTCGAAGCCGAATTGGCCACCTCACGCAACGAAACGGCTTCTCGCTTGGCTGACGCCGAGCGCCGTGCTTTGACGATCATCGAAGAAGCCAAAGCCCGTGCCACTGAAGAAGGCAACAAGATCATTGCTGCAGCGAAAGCTGAAGCAGAGCAACAAACGGTGAATGCCCGTGAAACTTTGCGTGAGCAAGTTGCGGCATTGGCTGTGAAGGGCGCCGAGCAGATCCTCCGCAAGGAAGTCAATGCCGGTGTTCATGCTGATCTGTTGAGCCGTCTGAAGACCGAGCTGTAATCCTTTATCAGTCCGAGAAGACCATGGCAGAACTTGCAACCATCGCCCGCCCCTACGCTGATGCGCTTTTCAAAGCGCAATCAGCCGACCTTGCGGGTACTGCAGCTTGGCTCGATGAGCTTGCCGCAGTTGCGAGCAACTCGCAACTGTTGCAATTCTCTGAAAACCCCAAGGTGACCGACGCGCAAGTGTTCGATCTGATGTCTGGCGTGGTGAAAACCGCCTTGCCAGCAGCGGCTCAAAACTTCTTGCGTTTGGCCATTGAAAACCGCCGTCTGACCGCATTGCCCGAAATTGCAAGCCAATTTCGCGCACTCAAAAATGCGCAAGGCGGCACCGCCGATGCGATCGTTCACAGTGCTTTCCCCATTGATGCAGCCGCTTTGGCTGATCTGTCTGGAACACTGGAAAAACGTTTTGGCCGCAAACTCAACGTCAGCGTTGAGGTCGATGCGTCACTGATTGGTGGCGTGCGCGTGGTCGTGGGGGACGAAGTGTTAGATACCTCCGTCAAGGCCCGTCTGGAACAAATGAAAGTGGCGCTCACTGCTTAAGGCAGCGAGAGTCCGGATCTATTTAAAGAAAGAAGGAAAGAGTCATGCAACTCAATCCAGCAGAAATTTCTGAGCTGATCAAGAGCCGAATCCAAGGTTTGTCTTCTGATGCAGACATCCGCAACCAAGGCACTGTGGTGTCCGTGACTGACGGTATCGTGCGCGTGCACGGTTTGTCAGACGTGATGCAAGGTGAGATGCTTGAGTTCCCCGCCACTGCCGCTGGTGTCGCCACCTTCGGTTTGGCTTTGAACTTGGAGCGTGACTCTGTCGGCGCCGTGATTTTGGGTGAGTACGAGCACATCTCTGAAGGCGACACTGTCAAATGTACAGGCCGCATTTTGGAAGTGCCCGTGGGTCCAGAGTTGATTGGCCGTGTGGTCAACGCTTTGGGTCAGCCTATCGATGGCAAAGGCCCTATCAACGCCAAGATGACCGACGTGATCGAAAAGGTTGCGCCTGGTGTGATCGCACGTAAATCTGTTGACCAGCCTATGCAAACAGGTTTGAAGTCAATTGACTCCATGGTGCCCGTGGGCCGTGGTCAACGTGAATTGATCATTGGTGACCGTCAGACTGGTAAAACAGCTGTGGCCATCGACGCCATCATCAACCAAAAAGGTCAGAACATGACCTGCGTGTATGTGGCGATTGGTCAAAAAGCTTCTTCCATCAAGAACGTGGTTCGCGCGTTGGAACAAGCTGGCGCCATGGCTTACACCATTGTGGTGGCAGCTTCCGCTTCTGAATCCGCAGCCATGCAATATGTGTCAGCCTACTCTGGTTGCACCATGGGCGAGTATTTCCGCGACCGCGGCGAAGACGCTTTGATCGTTTATGACGATCTGTCCAAGCAAGCTGTTGCCTATCGTCAAGTGTCATTGCTCTTGCGTCGCCCACCAGGCCGCGAAGCTTACCCTGGCGACGTGTTTTATCTCCACAGCCGTTTGCTCGAGCGCGCAGCTCGCGTCAATGCTGAGTACGTTGAAGCCTTCACCAAAGGCGCTGTCAAAGGCAAAACAGGTTCACTCACAGCCTTGCCAATCATTGAGACGCAAGCGGGTGACGTGTCTGCCTTCGTGCCAACCAACGTGATTTCGATTACCGACGGCCAGATCTTCTTGGAAACATCTTTGTTCAACGCCGGTATCCGTCCTGCGATTAACGCTGGTATTTCTGTGTCTCGCGTGGGTAGCTCGGCTCAAACCAAAGTGATCAAGGGTCAGTCTGGCGGTATTCGTACCGACTTGGCGCAGTACCGTGAATTGGCTGCGTTTGCGCAGTTCGCTTCCGACTTGGATGAATCCACACGTAAACAACTCGACCGCGGTGCCCGCGTGACAGAACTCTTGAAGCAGGCTCAATACAGCCCACAATCCATCAGCTTGATGGGTGCTTCTTTGTTCGCTGTTAACAAAGGTTTCATGGACGACGTGGACGTGAAGAAGATTCTGTCCTTCGAAAGTGGTTTGCACGCGTACCTCAAAGATAAAAATGCCGCATTGTTGGCAAAAATCGAAGAGACCAAAGCTTTGGACAAAGACGCCGAAGCCGAGTTGAACGCTGCAGTTGCCGCCTTCAAGAAAACTTTTGCTTAATTTCTACCTGACCAAAAGGAGCCTCTGATGGCATCGGGCAAGGAACTACGCACCAAGATCAAATCGGTGGAAAACACCAAGAAGATCACAAAAGCGATGGAGATGATTTCCGTCTCCAAAATGCGCAAAGCGCAGGAGCGCATGCGCACGGCTCGTCCTTACGCTGAGAAAATTCGCGCCATCGCGACCAATCTCGGCAAGGCCAACCCTGAGTATGTGCACGCTTATATGAAGCATACCGACGGCAAAGCCGTTGGCTTCATTGTGGTCACCACTGACAAAGGTTTGTGCGGCGGTTTGAACACCAACTTATTGCGCGCTGTGACCACACAGTTGCGTGATACGCAAGCCGCTGGCAAAACTGCGCAAGCAGTGGCCATCGGTAGCAAAGGTTTGGGTTTCCTAAACCGCGTGGGTGCCAAAGTGGTGTCACAAGTGACGCATTTGGGCGACAAACCCCATTTGGAAAAACTCATTGGCCCCGTCAAGGTGATGCTCGATGCGTATGCCAATGGCGAGTTGAGCGCGGTTTACCTTTGCTACAACAAGTTCATCAGCACCATGGCTCAACAGCCGACCATCGATCAATTGCTGCCTTTGTCAGCAGAGAAGATGGAAGCCGAGACCCAAGCTGCTGGTAAGGAACATGGTTGGGACTATTTGTACGAACCCGATGCACAAGCCGTCATTGACGACTTATTGGTTCGTTACGCGGAAGCTTTGGTTTACCAAGCTGTTGCAGAAAACATGGCTTCCGAGCACGCTGCTCGCATGGTGGCCATGAAAGCCGCAACAGACAACGCGGGTAATGTGATTGGCGAGCTCAAACTCGTTTACAACAAAACTCGTCAAGCAGCCATCACAAAAGAATTGTCCGAAATCGTTTCTGGCGCCGCGGCGATCAGCGGCTAAGACGATTAAGACAGTTCAGCTAATTCAAATTATTGGAGCGAAAAATGCAAGCCCAAGGAAAAATTGTTCAATGTATTGGCGCCGTGGTTGACGTGGAATTTCCACGCGATCAAATGCCCAAGATTTATGATGCCCTGAAAATGGACGGCTCTGCCCTGACATTGGAAGTGCAGCAGCAACTCGGTGACGGCGTGGTGCGTACCATTGCGCTGGGTTCATCCGACGGTCTGCGCCGCGGCTTGATGGTGTCCAACACGGGCAACCCCATCACAGTGCCCGTTGGCAAAGCCACACTGGGTCGCATCATGGACGTGCTCGGCGCGCCCATCGACGAGCGCGGTCCTGTCAGCCAAGAACTCACAGCGTCTATTCACCGTAAAGCGCCTGCTTATGACGAATTGAGCCCATCACAAGAATTGCTGGAAACCGGCATCAAGGTGATTGACTTGGTTTGCCCATTCGCCAAGGGCGGTAAAGTGGGTCTGTTCGGTGGTGCCGGTGTGGGCAAAACCGTGAACATGATGGAGTTGATCAACAACATCGCTAAAGCGCACAGCGGCTTGTCCGTGTTCGCTGGTGTCGGTGAGCGTACGCGTGAAGGCAACGACTTCTATCACGAGATGGCTGACTCTGGCGTGGTGAACTTGGAAAACCTGCCTGAGTCTAAAGTGGCCATGGTGTACGGTCAGATGAACGAACCCCCAGGTAACCGTTTGCGCGTGGCCTTGACTGGTTTGACCATTGCTGAATCATTCCGTGACGAAGGCAAAGACGTGTTGTTCTTCGTTGACAACATCTATCGCTACACATTGGCCGGTACCGAAGTGTCTGCCTTGTTGGGTCGTATGCCTTCTGCTGTGGGTTATCAGCCTACATTGGCCGAAGAAATGGGCCGTTTGCAAGAGCGTATTACTTCTACCAAGGTTGGCTCTATCACTTCCATCCAAGCCGTTTACGTGCCTGCCGATGACTTGACCGACCCATCACCTGCTACCACCTTTGCTCACTTGGATTCTACAGTTGTGTTGTCTCGTGACATCGCTTCTTTGGGTATCTACCCCGCTGTGGATCCTTTGGACTCTACCAGCCGTCAGCTCGATCCATTGGTCGTGGGTGTGGACCACTACGAAACAGCTCGCGCTGTGCAAGGCACATTGCAACGTTATCGCGAACTGCGCGACATCATTGCCATTATGGGTATGGACGACTTGGCACCAGAAGACAAGTTGGCTGTGGCCCGTGCCCGTAAGATTCAACGTTTCTTGTCTCAGCCTTTCCACGTTGCTGAAGTCTTCACAGGCTCACCCGGCAAGTACGTGACATTGGCCGAAACCATCCGTGGTTTCAAGATGATTGTGGCTGGCGAGTGCGATCACCTGCCAGAACAAGCGTTCTACATGGTCGGTACCATTGATGAAGCCTTCGAAAAGGCCAAGAAAATGGCGTAAGCCATTTTTGTAAACCCTTTTCAAGGAACAAACTATGAACACCATCCGCGTTGATGTGGTCAGTGCCGAAGAGTCCATCTTCTCAGGTGAAGCCCGCTTTGTGGCCTTGCCTGGTGAAGCCGGCGAGTTGGGCATTTACCCCCGTCACACACCATTGATTTCACGCATCAAGGCTGGTTCAGTTCGCATCGAAAAAACCGACGGCACCGAAGAGTTTGTCTTCGTGGCTGGCGGTGTTTTGGAAGTGCAACCCGACCACGTGACCGTGTTGTCAGACACTGCTATTCGCGGTAAAGACTTGGACGAAGAAAAAGCCAATGCTGCAAAAGCTGCAGCCGAAGATGCGCTTCGCAATGCCAAGACTGAAATCGACATGGCGCGTGCGCAAAGCGAGTTGGCAGTGTTTGCTGCTCAATTGGCTGCCTTGCGCAAGTTCCGCACTAAAAAATAAAATGCTGGCGTTGAACACGCTGATCGTTTTCTGAAACCCGGCGCA
>JBDLWA010000201.1:0-2765 GCA_039804505.1 Pseudomonadota bacterium | reverse complement strand
TTGATACTTTGCAAGTTGTCACAGGCCCACGCACTGACGCAGTCATGCAAAAAGCCTTACTCAAAGGTTTGAACCTGCGGAAATTAAGTGCCGAAAGCATTGCAGTGTCTTTGGACGAAACCACGTCACGCGATGACATCGAAGCCCTGTGGTCCAGCTTTGCAGAAGGCGGCCAAGCCCTGCCCGATTGGACACCGTTTGAAAAAGGCCGCGACAGCCTAATTCCTACGGGCCTGCGCCGCACCAGCGCGTACCTCACGCATCCCGTGTTCAATCGCTACCACTCCGAAACCGGCATGTTGCGTTACATCCGCCAATTGAGCGACAAAGATTTGGCGCTCGATCGCAGCATGATTCCACTGGGCTCTTGCACCATGAAGCTCAATGCCACCAGCGAGATGATTCCGATCACCTGGCCCGAGTTTGCCAATGTGCACCCCTTCGCGCCCGCCGATCAACTCAAAGGCTACGCCTTGCTTGATGAACAACTGCGCGAGTGGCTCTGCCAAGCAACAGGCTATGCCGGCATCAGCTTGCAACCCAATGCGGGTTCACAGGGCGAATACGCAGGCCTGTTGGTCATCAAAGCATTCCACGAAGCCAAGGGACAAGGCCATCGCAATATTTGCCTCATTCCCTCAAGCGCGCACGGCACCAACCCTGCCAGCGCGCAAATGGCCGGCATGCAAGTGGTGGTAACGGCTTGTGACGCACAAGGCAACGTCGACATGACGGACCTTCAGGCCAAGTGCGAACAGCACAGCGCCAACTTGGCCGCCGTCATGATCACTTACCCCAGTACGCATGGCGTGTTTGAAACACAAGTCAAAGCCTTGTGCGAGTTGGTGCACCAACACGGCGGCCGTGTGTATGTAGACGGCGCCAACATGAATGCCTTGGTGGGCGTCGCAGCCCCCGGTGAATTTGGCGGCGATGTCAGCCATCTCAACTTGCACAAAACCTTCTGCATTCCTCACGGTGGCGGCGGACCCGGTGTTGGTCCGGTGTGTGTCGTTGAAGACTTGGTCCCCTTCCTGCCAGGCCATGCCACAGGCGGCTTGAAAGTCAACGGCGTGGGCGCCGTGTCTGCTGCGCCTTTGGGCAATGCGGCCGTGTTGCCCATCAGCTGGATGTACTGCCGCATGATGGGCGCTGAAGGTTTGAAACACGCCACCGAGGCCGCCATTTTGGCCGCCAACTACATCAGCCGTCGTTTGGCCGATCACTACCCCACGCTGTACGCAAGCGCAGGCGCCAATGGCAAAGCGGGTCATGTGGCGCACGAGTGTATTTTGGATTTGCGCGGTCTGAAAGAAACCAGCGGCGTCATGGCCGAAGACGTGGCCAAGCGTTTGATGGACTACGGCTTCCATGCGCCCACATTGTCTTTCCCTGTGGTCAACACCCTGATGGTGGAACCCACCGAGAGCGAAACATTGGAAGAGCTAGACCGCTTCATTGACGCCATGATTGCGATTCGCGAAGAAATCCGCCACATTGAAAACGGCGTTTGGCCCCAAGACAACAACCCGCTCAAGCATGCACCGCACACTGCGGCCAGTTTGATGGCCGTCGATTGGGATCGCCCCTACGCGCGAGAAATTGGCGCTGCGCAAGCAGGCCGTCCACTGAGCAGCGTGAAGTATTGGCCGCAAGTGGGCCGCGTTGACAACGTGTATGGCGATCGCAACCTGTTCTGCAGCTGCGTGCCCATGAGTGACTACGCCTGATGGGCACTTTGAACGTTCAACGCGTTGATTACCTCAACGCTCGCGATGCAAAAGCGCTGGTCTTTTTGCTCGACGCCTATGCCCAAGACCCCATGGGCGGTGGTGAAGCCCTCACCCCAGAAGCGACTGCCCATTTGTGCACCGACTTGTCGCGCATCGTTGGTGCCGCTAGCTTTATTGCGTGGCTAGATGATCAGCCCATTGGCCTGATCAATTGCTTTGAAGGCTATTCCACATTCAAAGCCAAGCCACTGCTCAATGTGCACGACATCGCCGTCTTGCCAGGTCATCGAGGTCAAGGCGTGGGCCAAGCACTGCTACAAGCTGCCGAAGGCCATGCCCGCCTGCGTGGTTGTTGCAAACTCACGCTAGAGGTGTTGAGTGGCAATGCGCCTGCCATGAATAGCTACAAACGCTTTGGTTTTGAACAATACGAACTCGATCCTGCCGCAGGACAAGCCCAATTCATGCAAAAGTGGCTGTAAAGTCACGGGTGCATGAACCCTTCATCCACTTCAACCAGCTTTAGCGTCTTAAGCGTCATCCCGCCGATGACGCAACTCAACACGCCCTACCCCTCCACGGCTTACCTCACCGGGTTCTTGCGTTCGCGCGGGGTGGCGGCAAGGCAAGAAGATTTAGCCCTCAAGCTGGTCTTGAAACTGTTCACCCCTCAAGGCTTGATGCAAGTTCAGGACAAAGCCCTGACCTTGCCAGAGGCCGAGCGCAGTGCCAGCGTCAATTTTTTCTTAGATTTCTTTGAGCGCTATGCCAACACCATCGCGCCCACCCTTGCTTACTTACAAGGCAAAGACAGCACACTGAGTCACCGCATTGCAGGCAGAGGCTTCTTGCCTGAGGGGCCTCGATTTGCGGCCTTAGATGCTTATGACGATGGCGAGTCGGCCGATCCTTTGGCGTGGGCCTTTGGTGCTTTGGGCCAACAAGACCGTGCCCGTCATTTGGCCACTTTGTATTTGAACGATTTGGCCGATGTGCTGCGCGATGCTGTCGACAGTCGATTTGAATTTGTAC
>JBDLWA010000200.1:0-2842 GCA_039804505.1 Pseudomonadota bacterium | reverse complement strand
ACAAGCTATCGCCTGCAAGCCCATTTCGATCTGCCCAAGCCCGACAAACGGCGCGAGTTTTTGCGTGTGAAGCGCAATGCGCAAGGTGGCCTTGATTTGTTCGCGAACCAAAGCTCGGGCGTCTTAACGTCTGTGCATTGGGGCGATGGCCTGGTTGACAACCCGGGTGGACAAGCGATTCAAGCGGGTGATTGGGTGCAGTTTTATCCCTTTTCAGAATGGCTGCAATGAAGATCAAGATTCGATACTTTGCGTCGTTGCGTGAAGCCATTGGCACTTCGCAAGAAGAGCTAGACACGCAGGCTTTGACCGTGGGTCAATTGCGTGATCAACTCTTGAGCATGGGTGATCAATATCAATGCTTACAACGAGACCAAGCCGTCAGAATGGCACTGAATCAAGTGATGGTGGACGAAAGTGCAGTGCTTATTGAAAGCGCTGAATTGGCATTTTTCCCGCCTGTGACAGGGGGCTGAATTTGAACGCGCGAGTTCTGATTCAAACGGAAGACTTTGATGTGAGTCAAGTCTTGAACCATTTGCGCGCCAACGATGCCAGAGTGGGCGCCGTCTGCACTTTTGTGGGAACTGTCAGGGATACCCACTTGCTCAGTGGTCAGGCCAAAGATCAAGTGATGACACTGACTTTAGAGCATTACCCTGGCATGACGGAAGCCTCTATTGAGCGCATGATTGATGAGGCACATCAACGATTTGATTTTTACCAAGCGCATGTGATTCACCGTGTGGGGCCGTTACAACCGATGGATCAAATTGTGTTGGTCGCTGTCAGCTCGGCGCATCGCGGGGAAAGCTTTAAGGCCTGCGAGTTTTTGATGGACTATCTCAAAACACAAGCACCGTTTTGGAAAAAAGAAGAAACGCCAGAAGGCGCCAAGTGGGTCGATGCTCGCGTCAGTGACGATGAAGCCATGGCCAAGTGGGGCATTCAGGTTCAAAACGCTCAGCCTAAGTCTGGTATTTGAAACTGACGTGCCAAATTCCCAAATTTCGTTTCAGTGCCTGTAAGTCGGCTGAGGTGTTGGGGCGTTGTCGAGGGCATCCGCCTTGTGCGAAAAGTCAGGCTGCTGCCATTGCGCTTTTTTGAGAGCCTGCTCAATGAGGTGCAACAAACCATGGAGCAATGTGGCGCGTAAATTGAATTCGCAAGACATGCCGCTGGCATGTTCACCACTCTTGTCTTGGAACAACACCATCAAGCTGCCATTGTTGCGCAGATTGAGTTGCACATCGGTGACCAACATGGGTGCTTCACCCAAAGGCAGCGTCAAGTCTTGCGACACAAAGGGTGTGGAGAAATCTGCTTTGGAGAGGAAGTTTTCTCTCTTGAGTTCAGCCAACATTTGTTGTGCGGTGGTGTCGGTGGCTGTTACTTGGGGATCACGAGCTTCCAATTGAACGACTGCGGCTTGCAGGTGTGGCAACAGCCTTAATGTCATCACGCGTGTTAGCCAAAGTCTAAACTCTTGGTGGTCTTGATTGCTGACGCGGACAGACAAGCGGTCTTGACGTGCGTCATATTGGACTGACATCTGATGAATGTTCATGCGTCCATTTTAGGTGGGAAGTGATGCCCTATGGTCTTCAATTGAGAGGCCCCCTTGAAAAATACCCTGATCGGCCCAAAATAGGTGTCAATAGGAGATTCTCATGCGAATGGACAAATTAACCACTAAGTTTCAAGAAGCACTCGGAGATGCTCAAAGCTTGGCCTTGGGCAAAGACCATGCATACATCGATCCAGCGCACGTTTTGTTGGCCATGCTGCAGCAGCAAGATGGCCCCAAGGCTTTGTTGCAACGTGCGGGCGTCAACCTGACGGCCTTGATGTCGGCAGCCACATCGGCTGTAGATCGATTGCCTCAGGTGACGGGGCAAGATCAAGTTCAGGTGGGGCCTGAACTGGTCAAACTGTTGCAGGCTGCAGAAAAAGAATCGATCAAACGAGGCGATTCGTTTGTGGCCAGCGAATTGTTTTTGTTGGCCTTGACCGACAGCAAATCAGAATTGGCTCGCAGCGTTAAAGCGGCGGGTCTGAGTCGACAAAGTTTGGACGCTGCAGTGGATGCCGTTCGAGGAGGACAAAACGTGAACAGTGCAGAAGCAGAGGGTCAACGCGAGTCGTTGAAAAAATATTGCTTAGATCTAACAGAGCGTGCGCGCATGGGCAAACTCGACCCCGTTATTGGCCGCGACGATGAAATTCGCAGAGCCATTCAGGTCTTGCAGCGCCGCACCAAAAACAATCCGGTGTTGATTGGCGAACCTGGCGTGGGTAAGACCGCCATTGTGGAAGGTTTGGCCCAGCGCATTGTGGCGGGTGAGGTGCCCGATTCACTCAAGGGCAAGCGTGTTCTGTCGCTCGACATGGCCTCCTTGTTGGCCGGTGCCAAGTTCCGTGGCGAGTTTGAAGAAAGACTCAAGTCTGTCTTGAACGAGTTGGCCAAAGACGAAGGTCAAACCATTGTTTTCATTGATGAGCTGCACACCATGGTGGGCGCTGGTAAGGCCGAAGGTGCCATGGATGCGGGCAACATGCTCAAGCCTGCATTGGCACGCGGTGAATTGCATTGTGTGGGTGCTACGACCCTGGATGAGTATCGCAAGTACATTGAAAAAGATGCCGCCCTCGAGCGGCGCTTCCAAAAGATTTTGGTGGGCGAGCCCAGTGTCGAAGCCACCATTGCCATCTTGCGCGGCTTGCAAGAGAAGTATGAAATTCACCATGGCGTGGACATTACCGACCCTGCCATTGTGGCGGCGGCAGAGCTCAGTCATCGTTACATCACAGACAGATTCTTGCCCGACAAAGCCATCGATTT
>JBDLWA010000199.1:0-5394 GCA_039804505.1 Pseudomonadota bacterium | reverse complement strand
GATGAATCAAACGCACCGACTAGGTATAAGCTCAAGACTTGACTTGCCGCAATGTCAATTTTTCGAATCGAGAACGCTATGAAACCCGAAATGATCAAAGTCGCATGCTCCAACTGCAACTTACGCGAACTCTGCATGCCCATGGGCCTGTCTGACCACGACTTAGACCGCCTTGACGACTTGGTGGCCACGCGCCGCAAAGTCAAGCGCGGTAGCACCCTGTTCAGCAACGGCGAAAAATTCACCTCTCTGTACGCCATTCGCACCGGTTTTTTCAAAACCTGTCTGGCCTCTGAAGATGGTCGCGATCAAGTGACTGGCTTTCAAATGGCGGGCGAAATCATTGGCCTAGACGGCATCGTCAACGACCAACACACCTGCGATGCGGTAGCCCTCGAAGACGCAGAAGTTTGCGTCATGCCCTTCGATCGCATTGAAGAAATTTCTCGCGAAGTCACAGCGCTCCAGCACCACGTTCACAAAATCATGAGCCGTGAAATTGTGCGCGAGCATGGTGTGATGTTGCTGTTGGGCAGTATGCGCGCCGAAGAACGCTTGGCCGCCTTCTTGTTGAATTTGGTACAACGCCTTCATTCTCGCGGCTTCTCCCAATCGGAGCTGGTGCTGCGCATGACCCGTGAAGAAATTGGCAGCTACTTGGGTCTCAAGTTAGAAACCGTGAGCCGCACTTTCTCCAAGTTTGTGGAAGACGGCATTGTGGAAGTGAAGCAGCGACACGTGAAAATTTTGGACACCGAAGCGCTAGAGCGCATGGTGAATGCACAGCCTCAGTGCCACTGATAAAAATCAGGCTCGCCTACTCTGCTCAGAACTTTTGATCAGCAGCAATCGCCGCCCTGAGTGCAATTGGGCGGGCGCTTGTCGACAGGCACGGGGCAACGGTTGACCTCAAAGGGCGACATCGACAGCAGTGTGGTCAGGCTGCTAGACACAATGGTCAAAGCCCAAAACACAAAAAACGACACGGTGTACACACCTTGCCTGGACAGCGTCATTTGCTGACCAAACCAATGCATGTCCTCGGGGTCGAACATGCCAAACACCACCACCTCTAACAAACCCGCCACCAAAAAGGCGGGCCACACAATCCACATGAGTCTTTGAGCCAGCATGTTTGTCTCCTTGTTTGTTTTTGAAAGTTTCAAAAACTTATTTCTTCTCTTGCTTCAAGGGCGCGACACCCGTCGCAGCATGATTTCGGGCTTGCATGGCGGGGGCCATGGCCTCTTCTAGTTTGTTTTGATTTTCAATGGCATTGCGAGGGTTCAATGCCTCGGTGGGCAGCACGGGGTCAGGAATGGTAATGGCCAAATAAAGGGTGACAAAAGCGGCCACCACCACCACGGCGGGTCCCGCAATGATCATCCAAACCATGCCAAAGGACCACCATGGCTTGTCCTGAGCACTGCCAGTGGTAGTCGAATTCAAAGTACTGGTGTTCATGGTGAATTGCTTTCTTGTTCTGATTAAAACGTCAGGTCATTCATCGTTAGCGTGGAATTAAAAAGACAGATTTTTCTTCCAATGTGTCTTGCACTTTTTCATCATCATCTGTGGCTTCAATGGTGAATTTGACGGGATAAGAGCCTGGCACGGCTGAATCATACGGAACTTGCAGTCGGACGGAGACCCAGCGTGATTGCGTTGAGTCAACCACCAAATCTTCAGAGTCCGTCATCACCTTCAGCTCGTACATGCCCTCGGCTGTCACGCGGAAATGTTGGCGTTTTTCTGCAGCATTCATGATTTGCAAGCGGTAGACGTTTTCAATGTTGCCGCCGCTCACAATGCGGGCCAAAGAGGCTCGGTCGCGCACCACATCTACCTTGAAGGATTTGCGAGTGAGTAAGCTGCCAAACAACAAGGCAATGACCAACAGCAAGATACCCGTGTAAATCAAGACACGCGGTCGGAAGACATGGCGAAGGGTCTGCGAGGACGTCCAATGGTTTTGCATGGCGTGCTCGGTGGAGTACTTTACCAAGCCGCGGGGATAGCCCACTTTGTCCATCACGGTAT
The DNA here is from genome assembly GCA_039804505.1 of Pseudomonadota bacterium. GTDB lineage: Bacteria > Pseudomonadota > Gammaproteobacteria > Burkholderiales > Burkholderiaceae_C > Limnohabitans_A. The sequence goes on along the minus strand of JBDLWA010000199.1, from coordinate 3,354 downwards.
CGCACACATCGGCGCAAGCACCACACCCAATGCATTCATATTGAAGGCCATTGCGAATGTCGATGCCAGTGGGGCAAACTTGAACACACAAACTGCAGTCGACACAGGCGCCTAGATTCAGGGTAGCCAGATCGGCCTTCTTTGAACGAGATCCGCGGGGCTCGCCTCGCTCAGCGTCGTACGTCACGATGAGAGTGTCTTTGTCAAACATGGCGCTTTGGAAGCGCGCATAGGGACACATGTATTTGCACACTTGCTCGCGCATGAAGCCAGCATTGCCGTAGGTGGCAAAGCCATAGAAGAAGACCCAGAAAACTTCCCACGACGACATATTGCCCAAGAAGAATTCCATGCCCAGTTCACGAATAGGGGTGAAGTAACCTACAAACGTAAAGCCAGTCCAAATGGAGAAACCAATCCAGAGAAAATGTTTGTACCATTTCTTCACCAGCTTCTCGAGAGACATGTCTTGCGAATCTAGGCGCATGCGAGCGGTACGATCGCCCTCCACTTTGCGCTCGATCCACATGAAAATTTCGCTGTACACGGTTTGTGGGCAGGCGTAGCCGCACCACAAACGACCAGCAATGGCCGTGAACAAAAACAATGAGAAGGCCGAGATCACCAGCAAGCCCGTCAAATAAATGAAGTCTTGTGGATAAAGAACAATGCCAAAAATATAAAAACGCCGAACACCCAAGTCAAACAAGACTGCTTGGCGTTGCCCCCACTCTAGCCAGGGCAAACAGTAAAAAATAATCTGCGTTAAAAAAACAAACCCCCAGCGCCATTTGGCAAAAATGCCATGGACACTGCGGGGGTAAATTTTTTGGTGAGCCGCGTAAAGCTCTCCCCAAGCCCCCTCTTCCGAGGTGTCTGTCGAGCCCTCTGGCAAGGGCACAATGGGAATCACTTTACGCGACGTTGGGTCTGAAGATGCCAAAACAATTCACTCGTTGGTAGAAAGCCACCCGCTTATTTAGCAGCAGGATTGTTAGAAAGACCCCAAACGTAAGACGCCAACACATGCAATTGCGCATCGGTCAATTTACCCGCTTGTGCTGGCATTTGGTTGACCTTGCCGTTGTTGACCATGGCGATGATGGCGTTTTCACCCCAACCATGTAACCAGATGTCATCTGTTAAGTTAGGCGCACCAATGGTTTGATTGCCTTTGCCGTCGGGTCCGTGGCAAGCCGCACAGGCCACAAACTTGGGCTTGCCCAAGGACGCACGCAATGCATCGTGCGGGCTGTTTGACAAGCTCAGCACGTAGTGGGCTAAGTTGCGAACATCTTCAGGTGAGCCCACTGCAGCCGCCATGGGTGGCATGTTGCCAATGCGGCCTTTGACCAAAGTTTCTTTGATCTTGTCATGCGTGCCGCCGTGCAACCAATCGGTGTCGGTCAGGTTGGGGAAGCCCTTGCTACCGCGAGCGTCTGAGCCGTGACACTGCGCACAGTTGTTCATGAACAAGCGGTCGCCAATGGCCATGGCCTGAGGATCCTTGGCCACTTCTTCTGGGGGCATGCCCGAAAACTTGGCATACAAGGGCTCGAGTTCTTTGTTGGCTTTGGCCACTTCGGCATCGTATTGACCCGCAGAAGACCAAGCCAACTTACCAGCGTTGGTACCCAAGCCGGGGTACAAAGCCAAATAGCCTAAGGCAAACGCGATGGTGATCAAGAACAAACCCACCCACCAGCGTGGCAGCGGGTTGTTCATCTCGCGCAAGTCACCATCCCACACGTGACCTGTGGTGTTGTCGTTGGCGGTCATGGCTTTGGCTTTGCCGCTGAAGTACAGCAGCAACAAGCAAGCCACAATGCCGACCAACGCAATGCCGGCCACATACAAAGACCAGAAATTGCTTGTGAAGTCACTCATTTCAAATTCTCTTTCTATTCGTTGATCCGTCGAGCGCTGAGGCTTTAAGGCCCTAGCGCCCTATGGCTTTCAGTCATCTTGACCGAAGGGCAACTTGGCAGCCTCTTCAAAGTCTGCTGAACGACGCTTTGACAGGGTCCACACCAATATTCCAAGGAACAAGATGAAGGTGATCACTGTCACGGCTGATCGAAGGGTGTTGACGTCCATGGTGTGCTCTCCCTTTATTTGCGGTGAATGCCCATGCCTTGCAAGTAGGCAATGACGGCATCCAATTCAGTTTTGCCTTGCACTTCTTCAGTGGCTTTGGCAATTTCTTCGTCGCTGTAAGGTGCCCCCAGTTTGCGCAGGCCATTCATGTGCGCGGGCAATGACGCACCGTCCACAGGATTGTTGGCCAGCCATGCATAGGCGGGCATGTTGGACTCGGGCACCACGTCGCGTGGGTTGACCAAGTGAATGCGATGCCATTCGTCAGAGTACTTGCCGCCCACACGGGCCAAGTCGGGACCTGTGCGCTTGCTGCCCCATTGGAAGGGATGGTCGTAGACAAATTCGCCGGCCACAGAGTAAGGACCGTAGCGCAATGTTTCGGCGCGGAAGGGGCGGATCATTTGTGAGTGGCAGTTGTAACAACCTTCGCGCACATAAATGTCGCGACCCGCCACTTGAAGCGCTGTGTAGGGCTTGAGGCCAGGCACAGGCTCGGTGGTGGATTTCTGGAAGAACAAAGGCACGATTTCGACCATGCCACCGAACAACAAGACCACCAAGATCAAAACGATCATGAGGAAGTTGCTGGTTTCAACTTTCTCGTGGGACATGCCACCTGAATTTGAAGGATTAGACATCTTATTTTTCTCCTGATGCTTTAGGCGTGAGCAGCCGCAACAGCTGGAATTTGCACATCCACGGCACGGCCGCTGGTGGCTGTCTTCAAGGTGTTCCACAACATGATCAACATGCCGCCCAAGTACAACAAACCGCCCAACAAACGAAGCACATAGAAGGGATAGGTGGCCTTCACAGATTCGACAAAGGTGTAGGTCAGAGTGCCATCGGCATTGACAGAGCGCCACATCAAACCTTGCATCACACCGGCAATCCACATGGCCGCGATGTAAATCACGATGCCGATGGTGGCAATCCAGAAATGCGCCTCAATGGCTTTGACGCTGTACATCTTTTTCTGGCCAAACAAACGGGGAATGAGGTAGTACATGGTGCCCATGGTGACCAAGCCCACCCAGCCCAAAGCGCCAGAGTGCACATGGCCCACGGTCCAGTCGGTGTAGTGCGACAAGGCATTGACGGTTTTGATGGACATCATCGGGCCTTCGAAGGTCGACATGCCGTAGAAGGACAAGGACACGATCAGGAAACGCAGGATCGGGTCGTCACGCAGTTTGTGCCATGCGCCAGACAAGGTCATGATGCCGTTGATCATGCCGCCCCAGCTGGGAGCCA
>JBDLWA010000198.1:0-4802 GCA_039804505.1 Pseudomonadota bacterium | reverse complement strand
CGCTTGAAAAACGCGTAAAAATCTGTCTATAATCCATTTCTCGACACCAACGAGGGATGTTTAAAAGCATCACAAAGGGGGTATAGCTCAGCTGGGAGAGCGCTTGCATGGCATGCAAGAGGTCAGCGGTTCGATCCCGCTTACCTCCACCAATGTGTCGAGAAACGAAATTAAAATTCAGCAATGAATTTGAAATTTCAGTCCAGGTTTTGACCCTATCGTCTAGAGGCCTAGGACATCACCCTTTCACGGTGAGTACCGGGGTTCGAATCCCCGTAGGGTCGCCAAGTTTTGTTGCACTTGGCTCTGCTACTAGACAAGCAGAGCAAAAGCTTCAAGCTACCAGGAGTGGTAGTTCAGTTGGTTAGAATACCGGCCTGTCACGCCGGGGGTCGCGGGTTCGAGTCCCGTCCACTCCGCCAAAAAGCATGCAAAAACGCACCTTCGGGTGCGTTTTTCATTTGTGCGTCATTCAATCGCACCTGTGCAAGCCAATGTTCTAAAGATTTCCTCTGATTGCTTGACAATAGACGAATGCATAGATATCTTGAAGATATCAACAAAACCTTGTCGTTCACCATGAGCTCAGCACCCACTCAAATTGCATTTCGCTACAGACCCTACGACAGTGCAACTGGCGTAACGAGAAGTACCGCCAAAAAATTGGCCGAAACGCTTGGCGTTGATGAAACACAAGTGATCCACCTTGCCCTTCATGAGTTAGCTGTCAAATTGCTGCCTCAATATGAAGCAGATGAGGGTGCACTCACCCCAATTCAGTTGAATCAAATTAAAAACTTGGCGCCCAAAACCAAGACTGCAAAAATGCGTAGTAGCCTTTTTGACATGGATAAAGCTTGATGCAAGGCTGGCCTGAGCCTGCCGCTGGCGACATTGCTTGGTGCCACTTTCCGGATGCTATTCATGCAAGGCCTAAACCCAGACCCGCGCTTATCCTTTCGGTACAAATAGACGAATCAGAGATTTTTTTTGTAACGGTGGCCTTTGGGACGAGTCAAAAATTGAATCGCCTTTACAGTGGTGAATTTCAAATCAGGCAAAGAGACAACCCTGCAGCCTATGTCATGGCTGGCCTCAGTTTTGATACCAAATTTGATTTGAAGAATGTTCTTACTTTGCCATTTAACCTTGACTGGTTTTCCGTGCCGCCACATGCGCCACACGGACACAATCCTAAGTTAGGCACATTGCATCCTTCGATGGTCAGAGTGGCCTCAATTGCATTTAAGGCTAATTCAACATGAAATTAGTGGCGCTCCCCTGTTTGACAGCAATGGCGCAAGCATGCCTAGGCTTGTTTATGTCTAGCATTGCAATTGCAGAAACAGACCCCAGCAAAATTTGGGTGAATGTGGGCTTTTACTCAGCACACTTCGAGACCCATCAAGGCCTGCGCAACCCCAATCCTGGCGTGGGTGTTGAATACACCTTAGACGATACCTGTAGCCTCACCGCAGGGCGATTCATCAACAGCGACAACGCTCATTCCAATTATCTAGGAGCTTACTATCAGCCCTGGCATGTGGGCGCGTTCAAGCTAGGCGTGGTGGGTGGCGCTTTCAATGGCTATCCCAAGGCCTTCAATGGCGGATGGTTTCCTGCTGTATTGCCGGTGGCCAGCTGGGAGTCGCGCAATCTTGGTATGAACGTGATGCTGGTGCCGCCATTGAAAGACCGACTTTATGGGGCTGTTAGTTTTCAGCTGAAGTACCGGTTTGCTGAATAGACTTTGAGTCATCTAAAGGGTTAGAAGGGCTTGAAAGGCACTTTCATGCCCAAGCCTGCGGCGACAACAAGCCCAACAAATACCCCTTGAGCCACCCCAAATCCACTGGTTTTTGGATGAAATGGGTGTGGGCAGGCGGACCCCCGCGCTCTTGCAGTGATTCTTCACTGAGGGCAGAAATGGTGATGATTTGAAGCTGTGCAAAGTCTTCTTTGAGCTTCACTTGTTTGACCAGTTCCCAGCCGTCCACCTCGGGCATGAGCAAGTCGAGCAGCATGATTTGGGGTTTGAACACTGGTAAATGCAAAAGGGCCTCGATGGCTGACGACATGGCGCAGCAGTCGACTTGCGGGTGCACCGAGAGACAGGCGTCTTGGAGCAGGTGCCGGGTGACGTCATCGTCGTCGACCACCATCACTTTGAGTCGACTGGTTTTGAGGTGCTCCAGGGCTGGCAACTTTTGCTGCTGAAGTTGGTAGTTCTGGATGGATTCTAGGGAGATACGGCGGTGGCCGCCCTCTGTGACCCATGCATGCAAAATGTTTTTGTCGACCAAGCTTTGAACTGTGCCAACGGAAAGCTGTAAAAGTTCTGCCGCTTTGCTGGTGCCACAGCAAGCAGGGGTGGGGAGAGAAGAGGTCATGCTTGTCTTCTTTGCAAAACCTCAATTTAGCGGGAATCGGTCACTTCAGGGCTTGCAAACGCATACATTCGCTTTCATTCACACTAGGCGCACGTCGTCTCCTTAGGGACTATGGGGATGTTCCAAATCATCCGACACGTTTAGGATCTGTTGTGCAGAATGGCCCCCGCCATTCGAGAAGTTGTTGTTTGACTCTTTGTGTCTCGTTTGTTGGAGAAGTACCGAATGCCTGCTCATCACGCTTTTTGGCCCAAGAGATTGCCCTATCAACTCACAGCGCCGCAAACATCTTTGTGGATGAATTTGCAAATTAGCGCTTTGCGTTTCCCGCAAAAGGAAGCCTTGGTGTTCATGGGCCGCACTTGGACGTATGAGCAGCTGCTTTGCGATACCGAGACCATTGCTTCTGCATTGCGTCAAATGGGGGTGCAAAAGGGCGACCGTGTGGTGCTCGATATGCAAAACTGCCCACAACTGGTCATCACGCATTTTGCAATCTTGCGCCTCGATGCGGTGGTGGTGCCCGTCAACCCCATGAACCGCATGGAAGAGTTGAAGCACTACATATTGGATCCCGATGCCAAAGTGGCGGTGACCACTGCCGACCTAGCCCCCGAACTGGCCGCCGCCAGCAATGCTTTAGAACCGGGTCTGCGCTTGCAGCATTTGCTAGTCACCCAATTTACCGATGCCTTCGATCCAGCCGCTCTTCAGCCTGAAGACATGCCCGCCGCATGGCGCGACTGGCTCACCAAAATTCATGCGCTACCTGCCTTAGAGGGCGGGCAAGTGCATGCGTGGTCTGAAGCCTTAAAAACGACCATTCAATTAGACGCCGTGTCGGCTCAACCTAGCGACTTGGCCGTGTTGCCCTATACCAGCGGCACCACTGGCTTGCCCAAGGGCTGCATGCACACGCATGGCACCATCATGCACAACGCCATGGCCAGTGGTATTTGGGCGGCTGGTACGCCAGAAAACAAAACGCTGTGCGTGGTGCCCATGTTCCACATCACGGGCATGGTGAGTGTGATGCACTCGTCCATTTATGTGGGCGCCACTTTGGTCTTAATGCCCCGATGGGATCGAGACTTGGCAGGCCGCTTGATTTCTCAATGGAAGATTACCCATTGGACCAACATTCCCACCATGGTGATTGATTTGTTGGGCAGCCCCAATATGGACAAATATGACCTGAGCAGTTTGGTCAACATTGGGGGGGGCGGCGCTGCCATGCCAGAAGCCGTGGCGCAACGTTTGTTGGATCAATTTGGCTTGAAGTACATCGAAGGCTATGGCCTGACCGAAACGGCAGCGCCATCGCATACCAACCCTTCTGATGCGCCTAAAAAACAATGCTTGGGCATCCCGTTTATGAGCGTGGACTCGCGCGTGGTCGATCCCGAAACCTTGGTCGAGTTGCCACAAGGTGAATCCGGTGAAATTGTGATGTCGGGCCCGCAGGTTTTCAAAGGTTATTGGAAGCGGCCCGATGCCACGGCCAGTGCTTTCTTTGAGCGCGATGGCAAGTCGTTCTTTAGATCAGGCGATATGGGGCGCATCGATGAAGAAGGTTATTTCTTCATGACCGATCGCTTGAAGCGAATGATCAATGCCAGTGGTTTCAAGGTGTGGCCTGCCGAAGTGGAAGCGCTGATGTTCAAGCATCCTGCCATTCAAGAGGCGTGCATCATTTCGACCAAAGATGCTTATCGCGGTGAGTCTGTGAAGGCCGTGGTGGTGCTTCGCGGCACTCACAAAGGCCAAGTGACAGAGCAAGACATCATCGACTGGTGCCGCGAGACCATGGCCGTTTACAAAGTGCCCCGCGTGGTGGAATTCATTGATGCCTTGCCAAAGAGTGGCAGTGGCAAAGTGATGTGGCGTGCTTTGCAAGAAGCTGAAATGGCCAAAGCCTAAATATGAACAAGTACACGGTACTGTCACTGTTGCGGGCCACTTCACTATGAGCCTGAAGCTTTCAGTCTTAGACCAATCGGTGGCTATGTCGGGTCGGGGTCAAGACGAGTCCATTCGGCAAACGTTGGCGCTGGCGCAGTCGGCTGAGCGTTTGGGCTATGCGCGGTTTTGGGTCAGTGAGCACCATGCGCATCCCAGCATTGTGGGTACGGCCCCCGAAATTTTGATGGCGGCCATTGCCACGCAAACTCAGCGCATTCGCATTGGCAGTGCTGGTGTGATGTTGCCGCACTACGCTTCACTGAAAGTGGCTGAACAGTTCAGAGTGCTCGATGCCTTGGCACCAGGTCGCATCGATTTGGGTGTGGGCCGCGCGCCAGGCAGTGATGGCAAAACGGCACAACTGCTCAACCCAGATCGTTATGCCAGCGAGAATTTTCCACAGCAAGTGATGGAACTTCAGGCGTGGGTAAAGGGCCAACCGCTGCCGCC
>JBDLWA010000197.1:0-18608 GCA_039804505.1 Pseudomonadota bacterium | reverse complement strand
AAGTGCTTGATTTCATTAGGTATTTTTGGTGGGCGATACAAGTTTCGAACTTGTGACCCCTGCAGTGTGAATGCAGTGCTCTACCCCTGAGCTAACCGCCCTATCGCTTTTCAGCGTAGCCTTAAATTATGCCACGGTTTTTGGGGCATTTTCAAGGCTGTTTAAAAATTCAGGAAGATGTCTCTAGCTGACGCCAAAGCGTTTTACCGCCACTGGCTTTGTCCAAAGCAGCCAGCTGTTCCTGATGGGCCGCCTGCTCCTGGGCATTGGCCTGAATGACGGGCAGCACATAGCCGGACAAATCGACAGACTCAACGGAGCCCACCTGCCCTTCATCCCCGCCCGCATCAATGAGCAATGCCTCTTGGCCCCGCGTGAGGTTGATATAGACATCGGCCAAAAGCTCGGCATCGAGCAAGGCACCGTGCAAGGTACGGCCAGAATTGTCCACGCCCAGCCGGTCACACAGTGCATCAAGGCTGTTGCGCTTGCCGGGATACATTTGCTTGGCCATGACCAGGGTGTCGACCACGCCATCGACATAGGTGGTGAAAGGCTTCTGCCCAGCCAACTCGAGTTCTTTGTTTAAAAAGCCAACGTCGAAGGCGGCGTTGTGAATGATGATTTCGGCGCCCTGCACATAGTCCAAGATTTCTTGAACCACTTCTTTGAACTTGGGTTTGTCGCGCAAAAATTCGTTGCTGATGCCGTGTACCTTCAGGGCATCTTCGTGGCTGTCGCGGCCAGGGTTGAAATAGAAATGCAGGTTGTTGCCGGTGAGCTTGCGGTTGACCAGCTCGACGCAGCCCAGCTCAATGACGCGGTCACCGCCTTCAGCGGAAAGACCGGTGGTTTCGGTGTCTAGAAATAATTGGCGCATGGCCTAACTGTAATCGGAATGTGACCACTATTGAAGCAACAAGAGCTTTCAGTGGTTCTCTTTAGCGTGATTGATGGTGTACTTTGGAATTTCAATGACCAAGTCTTGCTTGCCCAAAAATGCTTGGCAACTGAGGCGGGAGTTGGGCTCCAAACCCCATGCACGGTCCAGCAAGTCTTCTTCAGTTTCTTCGGCTTCGTTCAGGCTGTTCAAACCCTCACGCACAATGACATGGCATGTGGTGCAAGCACAGCTCATGTCGCAGGCGTGCTCGATGTTGATTTTGTGATCGAGCAAGGCTTCGCAAATGCTGGTGCCGGCAGGCGCAGAAATTTGAGCGCCATCGGGGCAATATTCAGCGTGAGGCAATATTTTGATAACTGGCATTTTGTTCTTTAAGTAACTGGCAGATGTTTTTGAATGAACGCTTCAAAGTCTGGCTCAAAGACTTTGAATGTTTTGACCCGACAAGGCTTTTTGAATGCTGTGGTTCATGCGCTCTGCCGCAAAGGCTTCGGTGGCTTTGGCCAACGCTTCGGTGGCGTCTTCTACCAGCTGCGCATCCACTGCAGTATCAACTGTGTGTCGCAAAGCTTTCATCAGCGACTCAATGTGCGCGCGATGTTCAGCGCTGAGCAAGTGACCATCGGCATTCAAAGCACTTTGCGTAGCCAACAACATTCGGTCGCCATCCACGCGAGCTTCCACCAAGGCTCGCGCCTTCATGTCCACTTCGGCCGTCGTAAAACTGTCTTGCAACATTTTGGCAATTTGATCATCGCTCAAACCATACGATGGTTTGACATCGATCTTGGCCTCAACGCCACTGATCTGTTCTTTGGCCGCAACGCTAAGCAAGCCATCGGCATCCACTGTGAACGTCACGCGAATGCGTGCAGCACCGGCTGCCATGGGCGGAATACCGCGCAGTTCAAATCGCGCCAAGCTGCGGCAGTCAACCACCAAATCGCGCTCGCCCTGCAATACATGCAAAGCCAAAGCTGTTTGACCATCTTGGTAAGTGGTGAAGTCTTGGGCCATGGCCGTGGGAATAGTTTGGTTGCGCGGAATGATTCGCTCTACCAAGCCGCCCATGGTTTCAATGCCCAATGACAAAGGAATGACATCCAACAACAACAAGTCGCCTGCAGCGTCATTGCCAGCCAATTGATTGGCTTGAATGGCCGCACCCAGTGCCACCACTTCATCTGGATTTAGATTGTTCAAAGGTGGCTTGCCAAAGAAGGTGGCCACTGCTTCTTGCACTTGCGGCATGCGAGTGGAACCGCCCACCATCACCACGCCTTGAATGTCGTCGGCTTTGACTTTGGCATCTCGCAAAGCTTTTTTAACAGCGGCCATGCAGCGTGCGGTAAGTGCTGCTGTGGCTTCGTCGAAAAGTGCGCGCGTCACCATCACTTCATGCGATTGATTCGCATGAGTCCATGAAAGCTTCACTTCAGATGAAGTGGTGAGAGCCTCTTTGGCAGCGCGCGCAGCCGCCTTCAAACGTGTTTTGTCTTCTGCACTTAAAGTGGCTTGCACGTCTGAGAGTCCCATAGATGCAAGCGCCGCATCGGCCAAGGCATGGTCGTAATCGTCACCCCCCAAGGCAGAGTCGCCGCCAGTGGCCATCACTTCAAAGACACCGCGCGTTAAACGCAAAATGGAAATGTCAAAGGTACCGCCGCCCAAATCGAATACGGCGTAAATGCCTTCACTGGCATTGTCCAAGCCATAGGCAATAGCCGCCGCGGTGGGTTCGTTGATCAAACGCAGCACGTTGATGCCGGCCATTTGGGCGGCATCTTTGGTAGCTTGTCGCTGTGCATCGTCAAAGTAAGCCGGCACCGTGATGACGGCACCATGCAAATCGTCATTGAAGGTATCTTCAGCGCGATAACGCAGCGTGGCCAAAATTTCGGCGCTCACTTCTACCGGCGATTTATTGCCCTGCACGGTTTGAATGGAAAGCATGCCTTTGGCGGCGCTGCCATCTGCGGAGGCAAACTTATAAGGCAACTTTTCTGGATGGGCAATGTCGGACAGGCTGCGGCCCATGAAACGCTTGACCGAGGCCAAAGTGTTTTCAGGATCTTGGGCGGCATTGGCCACGGCTTCATGACCAATTTGTCTGCCTTGGCCTGGCAAGTAACGTACCACTGAAGGCAAGATGATCTGCCCTTTGTCATCCGGTAAGCATTCGGCCACACCGTTGCGAACCGAGGCCACCAAGGAGTGCGTGGTGCCCAGGTCAATGCCCACGGCAATGCGCCGTTGGTGCGGATCCGGCGCTTGGCCGGGTTCTGAAATTTGCAGGAGTGCCATGACTGTGTTGAATTCTTTTTAGCTTGAAGCGTCTAACTGATGCTGCACTTCTTGTGAAAACTTTTCGATGAACATGAGCGCCCTCACCTGTCCTACCGCTGCCTCAAAGTTGTGATCGACATCGATCAGCGAAGCAATTTGTTTCAAAACTTGGTCTTGCGAAGCGTCAACTTCATCTAAGAGTTTTTCTAAAGCCTCAATTTTAGAGTCACCCGCAGGGAGGGCTTTGCAATCGTCTAAAGCTTCGCGCCATTCCATTTGCTGCATCAAAAACGCAGGCGGCATGCTGGTGTTGTTTTCGGCATTGACGGCAGCACCATTGAGTTCACACAAGTAGGCCGCGCGCTTAAGAGGATCTTTGAGGCGGTTGTAGGCTTCGTTGATGCGCACAGACCACTGCATGGCAATGCGCTGGGCAGCGGCACCTTCAGACGCAAATCGATCGGGGTGGGCTTCGCGCTGCAATGACTTCCACTGAAGGTCGATTTGCGAACGGTCTATCGCAAACGCTGCAGGCAAGCCAAACAGCTCAAAGTCTGACGCCTGCAGTGAAATCACACGCGGAACGATTCGCCACAGCCGCAGCGATCGCGTTCATTGGGGTTGTTGAATCGGAAACCTTCGTTCAAGCCTTCGCGCACAAAATCGAGCTGGGTGCCATCGATGTAGGCCAAGCTTTTGGGGTCGATCAATACCTTGACGCCGTGGTCTTCAAAGACCACGTCTTCTGGCGCCACTTCGTCGACGTATTCAAGTTTGTATGCCAAGCCAGAGCAGCCGGTGGTTTTAACGCCCAAGCGCACACCGACGCCTTTGCCGCGTTTGGTGATGTAGCGCGACACGTGTCTTGCTGCAGCTTCAGTGAGTGAAATGGCCATGATGTATTTCTAGCAAAGCCAATTAGGCTGCTGCGTGTTTTTTCTTGTAGTCTTCAACCGCGGCTTTGATAGCGTCTTCGGCCAAGATGGAGCAGTGAATTTTGACGGGTGGCAAAGCCAACTCTTCAGCAATTTCGCTGTTTTTCAAAGCAGCCGCTTGGTCCAATGTTTTGCCTTTGACCCATTCGGTCACCAAGGAACTAGACGCAATGGCAGAGCCACAACCGTACGTTTTAAAACGTGCATCTTCAATCACGCCTGTTTGGGGATTGACCTTGATCTGCAACTTCATAACGTCGCCGCAGGCAGGTGCGCCCACCATGCCGGTGCCCACGTCTTCGTCGCCCTTTTCAAAGGAGCCCACGTTGCGGGGGTTTTCGTAATGATCAACAACTTTTTCGCTGTAAGCCATGGTGATACTTCCTTAAATTTATCTTGAACGCTTAGTGGGCAGCCCACTGAATGGTGCTGATATCAATACCGTCTTTGTACATTTCCCACAAGGGGCTAAGTTCGCGCAACTTGGCCACATTGGTTTTGATGGTCTCGATGGCAAAGTCAATTTCGGCTTCGGTTGTCCAACGGCCCACGGTCATGCGCAAGCTGCTGTGGGCCAATTCGTCGCTGCGGCCCAAGGCGCGCAACACATAGCTGGGCTCTAAGCTGGCAGAGGTACAAGCTGAGCCAGAGGACACAGCCAAACCTTTGATCCCCATGATGAGCGACTCGCCTTCAACATAGTTGAAGCTCATGTTGATGTTGTGGGGCACGCGCTGTGTGGCGTGACCATTCAAGAACACTTGCTCAACGTCTTTCAGACCGTTGATGAGGCGCTCTTGCAAAGCCTTGGCCTTGGCAATGTCTTGGTCCATTTCCAAACGGGCAATGCGGAAGGCTTCACCCATGCCCACGCATTGGTGTGTGGGCAAAGTGCCAGAGCGCATACCGCGCTCGTGACCGCCACCGTGCATCTGCGCTTCGAGGCGAACGCGGGGTTTGCGGCGCACATACAAAGCACCAATGCCTTTGGGGCCGTAGGTTTTGTGTGAAGCCAAGCTCATCAAATCGACGGGCAAAGTGTTGAGGTCGATGGGCAATTTGCCGGTGGCTTGAGCGGCATCGACGTGGAAAACGATGCCCTTCTCGCGGCAAATAGCGCCAATGGCGGGAATGTCTTGAATCACGCCAATCTCGTTGTTCACAAACATGACACTGACCAAGATGGTGTCGGGGCGCAAAGCAGCCTTGAACACATCCAAGTTGACCAAGCCGTCGTCTTGCACGTCGAGGTAAGTGACTTCAAAGCCTTGGCGCTCTAGTTCGCGCATGGTGTCGAGCACGGCTTTGTGCTCTGTCTTGACAGTAATGAGGTGCTTGCCGCGAGATTTGTAAAACTGCGCAGCGCCCTTCAAGGCCAGGTTGTTGGATTCGGTAGCACCGCTGGTCCACACAATTTCGCGGGGGTCGGCACCGATGAGGTCGGCCACGTCTTTGCGGGCCTTCTCAACGGCTTCTTCGGCTTCCCAGCCCCAAGCGTGGCTGCGAGAAGCAGGATTGCCAAAGTGCTCGCGCAACCAAGGAATCATGGCATCGACCACGCGCGGATCACAAGGATTGGTGGCGCTGTAGTCGAGGTAAATGGGGAAATGAGGGGTGCTGTTCATGCTTGAAAACGTCTCAAGATTTGATCAAAGTGTTGCCCAAGGCAAACACAGAATTGGGGGCATTGACGCGAATGGGCTGCACCACAGGCATGGCAGAAATGGCGCGCTTGATGGCGGGCTTGTCTTCCACGGTATGGCCTGCGGCCAATTGGTCGTCGACCAATTTTTGCAAGTTGACGGAGTCTAAAAACTCCACCATGCGAGAGTTCAATGCAGACCACAAATCGTGGGTCATGCAACGGCCCGTGCTGCCATGGCAGTTTTCTTTGCCACCGCAATGGGTGGCATCGATGGGCTCGTCCACCGACAAAATAATATCGGCCACGGTAATGTCTGAGGCTTTTTTGGCCAAGGTATAACCGCCGCCGGGGCCGCGAGTGGACTCGACCAACTGGTGACGGCGCAGTTTGCCAAACAGCTGTTCTAAATAAGACAAGGAAATTTCTTGACGCTGGCTAATGGCTGCCAGAGTGACTGGACCTGAGTGTTGGCGCAAGGCCAAATCAATCATGGCAGTGACTGCAAATCGACCTTTGGTGGTGAGACGCATGACAAGATCCTAGGTTGTTGACTAATTCGCTCGACTATAGCAGAACTTGAGCGGATTAGTCGGATTACGAATTGAAGGTCTTTATGGGCAGGGGGAAAAGGCTTTACTCAAGCCTTGAGCACCACCACGTTGTCCGTGCCTGGCGCGCCAAAAGCCTGCGCCTTGAGCATTTGGAGCTGGTCTCGAACCTGTGCCGCTTTTTCAAAATCGAGGTTTTTTGCGTGCTCCATCATTTGCTTTTCTAGCTGCTTGATGGCTTTGGAAATGTCTTTCTCGCTCATCTCCTCCACCTTGGCGCGCTGAACCGCGGCCAGTTCCAAGCGCTCGGCTTCTTTGCCTGCCTTCTCGCTGTATACGCCATCGATCAAATCGCGCACTTGTTTGACAATGCTGCGCGGCGTAATGCCCATGGCCAGGTTGTGCGCCACCTGCTTGGTGCGGCGGCGCTCGGTTTCGCCAATCGCCTTTTTCATCGATTCGGTCATGCGGTCGGCATACAAAATGGCGCGGCCATTGAGGTTACGCGCGGCACGTCCAATGGTTTGAATCAGGCTTCGCTCTGAACGCAAGAAGCCTTCTTTGTCGGCGTCCAAAATGGCCACCAAGGAAACTTCGGGAATGTCCAAGCCTTCCCGCAACAAGTTGATGCCCACCAGCACATCAAAGGCGCCAAGGCGCAGGTCGCGCAAAATTTCAACACGCTCTACGGTGTCTACGTCGGAGTGCAAGTAACGCACTTTGACGCCGTTGTCCGACAGGTAATCGGTGAGCTGTTCGGCCATGCGCTTGGTGAGTGTGGTGATGAGTACGCGTTCGTGCTTTTCCACACGAATTCGAATTTCTTGCAGCACATCGTCCACTTGATGGATGGCCGGCCGCACCTCCACTTGAGGGTCGACCAAGCCGGTGGGCCTGACCACCTGCTCCACCACTTTGCCGGCATGCGTTTTTTCGTAATCGGCCGGCGTGGCCGATACAAAAATGCATTGGCGCATTTTGGTTTCGAATTCTTCAAACTTTAAGGGACGATTGTCTAAGGCACTGGGCAGCCTGAAGCCATATTCCACCAGCGTCGTTTTGCGCGCACGGTCGCCGTTGTACATGGCATTGAGTTGGCCAATCATCTGATGGCTCTCATCCAAGAACATGATGGAATCAAGAGGCATGTAATCGGTCAAGGTACTGGGCGCGGCACCTGGCTCGGCGCCCGACAAATGGCGGGTGTAGTTTTCAATGCCTTTGCAATGCCCCACCTCGCTCAACATTTCTAAGTCAAAGCGCGTGCGTTGTTCTAAGCGTTGGGCTTCGACCAACTTGCCCATGCCCACCAGTTGTTGAAGCCGCTCGGCCAACTCAATTTTGATGGTTTCTACTGCGGCCAAAACTTTGTCGCGGGGCGTGACGTAATGACTTGAAGGATAGACCGTGAAGCGCGGAATTTTTTGTCGAATGCGTCCCGTGAGCGGGTCAAACAATTGCAGGCTTTCTACCTCGTCATCAAACAATTCGATGCGGACGGCCAGCTCGGAGTGCTCTGCCGGAAACACATCGATGGTGTCACCGCGAACGCGGAATTTGCCGCGACTGAAATCTTGGTCATTGCGCTGGTATTGCATGCGAATGAGTTGAGAGATCACATCGCGCTGACCCACTTTGTCGCCAGTGCGCAAAGTCATGATCATGCGGTGATAACTCTCGGGCTCACCAATGCCGTAAATGGCCGACACGGTGGCCACAATGACCACATCGCGTCGCTCCATCAAGCTCTTGGTGCACGACAAACGCATTTGCTCAATGTGCTCGTTGATGGCCGAGTCTTTTTCAATGAACAAGTCGCGCTGGGGCACATAGGCTTCGGGCTGGTAGTAGTCGTAGTAGCTGACGAAATACTCCACCGCGTTTTTGGGAAAGAACTCTCTAAATTCTGAGTACAACTGCGCGGCCAAAGTTTTGTTGGGCGCAAACACAATGGCGGGCTTGCCCATTTGGGCAATGACGTTGGCCATGGTGAACGTTTTGCCCGAACCCGTTACACCCAGCAAGGTTTGAAACACTTCGCCGTCGTGCAAGCCCTCCACCAAGCCCTCAATGGCGGTGGGTTGATCGCCCGCTGGGGGATAGGGTTGGTACAACTCAAAGGGCGAGCCTTCGTAGTGGACAAACTGACCCTCAGGGGCCACAAAAGGAAGGGCCTCTAGGACGGGTTCAAATGAATCTGGTGTGACGGCCATGGAACTTCTTGAGATGGGTCAATTGGGAACAAAAAACAGCACAAAGAGCCGTTAAAATTAGGGGCAACCCTAAAGCCTAACCTAGGTTTAGGATTTCTGCCAACCGCAACCTCCTTATCAAGGACTTTTTCATGTCTCTGTTTACCGCCGTCGAAATGGCCCCCCGCGACCCGATCTTGGGTTTGAACGAACAATTTGCAGCCGACACCAACCCCAACAAAGTGAACTTGGGTGTGGGCGTTTATTTCGACGACAACGGCAAACTCCCCTTGCTTGAATGCGTGCAAGCCGCCGAAAACGCCATGATGGCCAAGCCTACAGCGCGGGGTTATTTACCCATCGATGGCATTGCGGCCTACGATGCCGCCGTGAAAAGCTTGGTCTTTGGTGCCGACAGCGAACCCGTCAGCTCTGGCCGCGTGGCCACCGTGCAAGGCATTGGCGGCACCGGCGGCCTCAAAATTGGTGCCGACTTCCTGAAAAAAGTCAGCCCCCATGCCAAGGTGTTGATTTCTGACCCCAGCTGGGAAAACCACCGCGCCCTGTTTGCCAACGCGGGTTTCCAAGTTGAGTCCTATACCTATTACGACGCCGAAAAACGTGGTGTCAACTTTGACGACATGTTGGCCAGCCTGAACGCAGCTGCCGCAGGCACCATTGTGGTGTTGCACGCTTGCTGCCACAACCCCACCGGCTATGACATCACAGCCGCCCAATGGGATCAAGTGATTGCAGTCGTGAAAGCCAAAAACCTCACAGCTTTCTTGGACATGGCCTACCAAGGTTTTGGCCACGGCATTGCCGAAGATGGCGCCGTGATTGGCAAGTTTGTGGCGGCTGGCCTCAACTTCTTTGTGTCCACCTCTTTCTCCAAGAGCTTCAGCTTGTATGGCGAGCGCGTAGGTGCTTTGTCTGTGGTTTGCGCCGACAAAGAAGAATGTGGCCGCGTTTTGAGCCAATTGAAAATTGTGATTCGCACCAACTACTCCAACCCACCCATCCACGGCGGTGCTGTGGTGGCCGCTGTGTTGGCCAACCCCGAGTGGCGCGCCACCTGGGAAAAAGAACTGGGCGAAATGCGTGTTCGCATCAAAGCCATGCGCCAAAAATTGGTCGACGGCTTGAAGGCTGCTGGCGTGAAGCAAGACATGAGTTTCATCACCACGCAAATTGGCATGTTCAGCTACTCTGGTTTAAACAAAGACCAAATGGTGCGCTTGCGCTCTGAGTTTGGTGTTTACGGCACCGACACGGGCCGTATGTGTGTGGCGGCTTTGAACAGCAAAAACATTGACTACGTTTGCCAGGCCATTGCCAAGGTGATCTAAATTCACTTGATTCAAAGTCGCGCAATTGACCCAAATTAGGTGCGCGACTCCACTTTCAATGCAATACAACTGATATATTGCTGCAGTGCAACAATTTAAGGTGCTTTAGCCATGCTTTACCAAATCTACGAAACCCAGCGCTCCATCATGGAGCCATTTTCAGAGTTGGCCCAGGTGGCAGCAAAGATGCTGACAAATTCACAAAACCCATTGGGGCACTTGCCCCTGGCGCACCGTGTTTCTGCCGGCTATGAATTGATGCACCGTTTGGGCAAAGACTATGTCAAACCAGAGTTTGGCATTAGCTCAGTCGATGTGGGCGGCGTAGAGGTGGCCATTCACGAACGCATTGAAATTGACAATCCCTTTTGCGAATTGCGCCGCTTCAAGCGCTTTTCTGACGACACCGCTACTTTAAACACCATCAAACAACAACCCGCTGTGCTGATCGTTGCCCCCTTGTCGGGCCACTACGCCACCTTGTTGCGTGACACCGTTAAGACCATGTTGAAAGACCACAAGGTCTACATCACCGATTGGAAAAATGCGCGTTTGGTGCCGTTGGAAAACGGTGAGTTCCATTTAGACGACTATGTGAACTACGTTCAAGAGTTCATTCGCCATGTGCAAGGCGTGTACGGCAATTGCCACGTGGTCAGCGTGTGTCAACCCACAGTGCCAGTGTTGGCGGCAGTGTCTTTGATGGCTTCCCGCGGCGAAACCACCCCCTTGTCGATGACCATGATGGGCGGCCCCATTGATGCGCGCAAGTCACCCACCGCGGTGAACAACTTGGCCATGAACAAGAGCTTTGAATGGTTCGAGAACAATGTCATTTACAAGGTGCCTAGCAATTTCCCAGGTGCAGGACGTCGCGTTTATCCAGGTTTCTTGCAGCACACAGGTTTCGTGGCCATGAACCCCGATCGCCATGCCACCAGCCATTACGACTACTTCAAAAACTTGATCAAGGGCGACGACGTTAGCACTGAAGCGCACCGCAAGTTTTACGACGAGTACAACGCTGTGCTCGACATGGATGCCGACTACTATTTGGAAACCATCAAAACGGTGTTCCAAGACTACAACCTGGTGCACGGCACCTGGCAAATCAACAACCCACAAGGCAAAGCCGAACTGGTTCGCCCACAAGACATTACCACCACGTCTTTGCTCACCGTTGAAGGTGAGTTGGACGATATTTCGGGCTCTGGTCAAACGGCTGCGGCCCATGGCTTGTGCAGCAACATCAAACCCAACAACCGCAAACACTTGGAAGTACCAGGCGCAGGTCACTACGGTATTTTCAGTGGTCGTCGTTGGCGCGATGTGGTGTATCCAGAAGTGGTCAAATTCATTTTGGCGCACAACGATGTGAGCGGTAAAAAGAAGCCTGCTGGCAAAGTAGCTTCTAAGGCAGTTTCAAAGGCTGCTTCAAAGGCGACTGTCAAAGCCGTGGCTAAGACCACCGCTAAAACTGCCGCTAAGACTGCCGCTAAAACCACAGTCAAAGCCGCTGCGAAGCGTAGCGCCAAAGTCGCCTCCATCAAGAAGTGAGTTCGCTGGCTGAACGCATCAATGATGCACTGCCTCAAACGCAGTGCACACGATGCGGTTACCCTGATTGCAAAGCCTACGCCGAGGCCATTGCGCAGGCACAAGCGCCCATCAATCAATGCCCGCCAGGCGGTGCTGAGGGCATTGCTGTGTTGGCAGCACTGACCGGTCGCCCTGCCCTTGCGCTAAGTCCAGCGCATGGCGTAGAAGGCCCCATGACCGTGGCTGTTATTGACGAGGCTTGGTGCATTGGCTGCACCTTGTGTCTTAAAGTTTGCCCCACCGATGCCATTTTGGGCAGCAACAAGGTGATGCACACGGTCATTGAATCGGCTTGCACAGGTTGTGATTTGTGCTTGCCTGTGTGTCCAGTGGACTGTATTGAAATGGTGCCTGTGTCGGCTGACAAATCGGGCTGGTCGGCATGGTCCGCAGATTTGGCCACACAAGCCAGGCAGCGCTATGAGGCGCGGCAAGTTCGTCTGGTTCAAGAGACCCACCAACATGCACAACAAACCGAGGCCAAGATCGCCATGAAATTGGCAGATCTAGAAGCGCATACGCGTCCCTTAGAAAACGCGTTAGGTCATACACCCAATGAAGATGCAGCGGACAAAGAAATGGCCCGCAAGCGAGCCATCATTGAAGCGGCCTTGGCCAAAGCCAAAGCACGTCAGAAGCTTTAAGCGTACTGCGCTGCCAAGGCACCAAAGGCCTTGACCACCTCTTCAGGTGCTTGGACCAGTTCAATCAACACGCCCTCACCACCGATGGGCAATTCTTCATTGCCTTTGGGGTGAATGAAGCAGATGTCAAAACCAGCGGCGCCTTTGCGAATGCCACCCGGGGCAAAACGGACGCCTTGTGCGGTGAGCCACTCGACTGCCACGGGTAAGTTGTCAATCCACAGTCCCACATGGTTCAAGGGGGTGGTGTGAACCGCTGGTTTTTTTTCAGGGTCCATGGGCTGCATCAAGTCCACTTCAACTTTGAACGGCCCCACACCCATCGCGCAAATGTCTTCGTCGACATTTTCACGGTCGCTTTTGTAAGTGCCCGTCATTTGCAGACCGAACATGTCAATCCACAAACGCTGAAGCTTGAGCTTGTCAGGGCCGCCAATGGCAATTTGCTGAACGCCTAAAACCTTGAAGGGGCGGTTGATCACGCTCATGCTTCAAACTCCACAATCACTTGATCAACCGTGAGTGACTCACCTTGCGTGGCCATCACTTTTTTGACCACACCATCGTGTGCGGCAAACAAGATGTTTTCCATCTTCATGGCCTCAATCACGGCCACACGTTCACCGGCTTGTACTTTTTGACCTGGAGCAACGGCTACATTGACCAACAATCCAGGCATGGGTGACAACACAAAACGACTCATGTCTGGCGGCGTTTTGAAGGGCATCATTTGATGCAACTCAGCCATACGGGGTGACACCACCAGGGCTTCAATGCGCGTGCCATTGTGCTGAACTTGCAAAGCCAAGGGGTTCTTGGGCGTGCCGCGCTCCACTTGCGCGGTGAAGGGTTTGCCATTGACCGTGCCACTGATGCGCACGTCGTTCAAACGCGAATGGCTTTCAATGATGTAGTGATTCTCGCCAACCTTGATGATGGCCTTGCCACTCTGACCACGAAACTCGTCGACGTGGACACCGATGTAACGGTTGTCGCCTTTGGCACCCAGAACCACCACGCTGTAGTCATGACCAATTTGAACGTCATAGCCAGGCAACTGACCGCTGAGGTTGGCAGCACGTTCGCGAGATTTGCGACGCACAAACGCAGCCAAGGCCACCAAGAAATCAGGATCGTCGTGCGGCACATCTTCGGCGCGGAAACCATGGGCATAGTTTTCAGCAATGAAGCCGGTGTTGAAATCGCCCGCCACAAATTTAGGATGTGCCAACAAAGCCGCTTGAAACGGGATGTTTGAGCTGATGCCGCGAATGATGAAACCGTTGAGGGCTTCGCGCATTTTGGCAATGGCATCGTTGCGGTCGGTGCCGTGAACGATGAGCTTGGCAATCATGGAGTCGTAGAACATGGGGATCTCGCCACCATCTTGCACGCCGGTGTCCACGCGCACACCCAAGAGGTCTTGGGTATTTGACTGGAACATGGTTTGCACAGGCGTTTGAAAGCGCACCAAGCGGCCCGTAGAGGGCAAGAAATTGCGGAATGGATCTTCGGCATTGATACGGCACTCAATGGCCCAACCGTTGCGCTTCACGTCGGCTTGGGTCATGGGCAATTTCTCGCCGTTGGCCACACGAATCATCATCTCGACCAAGTCGATGCCCGTGATGGCTTCGGTGACGGGGTGCTCCACTTGCAAGCGCGTGTTCATCTCGAGGAAGTAAAAGCTTTGGTCTTTGCCCACCACAAACTCAACTGTACCGGCGGATTGATATTTCACTGCTTTGGCCAAGGCCACCGCTTGTTCACCCATGGCAATGCGCGTGGCATCGCTGATGAAAGGTGATGGCGCTTCTTCAATCACTTTTTGGTGACGGCGCTGAATAGAGCACTCGCGCTCGTTCAAATAAATGACGTTGCCATGGCTGTCGCCCAGCACTTGAATTTCAATGTGACGGGGCTCTTCTACAAACTTCTCGATGAAAACGCGATCGTCGCCAAAAGAGTTGCGAGCTTCGTTGCGGCAAGACGTAAAACCTTCGAAGGCTTCTTTGTCGTTGAAGGCCACGCGCAAACCTTTGCCACCACCACCGGCAGAGGCTTTGATCATGACGGGGTAGCCAATGCCCTTGGCAATTTCAACAGCGGCTTCGGCTGTTTCAATGGCATCGTTGTAGCCAGGAATGGTGTTGACCTTGGCTTCGTTGGCCAATTTCTTGGAGGCAATTTTGTCGCCCATGGCGGCAATGGAAAAGTGGCGTGGGCCAATGAAGGCAATGCCCTCGTCTTCACAGCGTTTTGAGAACGCTTCGTTTTCCGACAAGAAGCCGTAGCCTGGGTGAATGGCTTGTGCACCCGTGGCTTTGGCGGCCGCAATGATTTTGTCGGCAACCAAATAAGATTCGCGCGATGGTGCGGGGCCTAACAACACAGCTTCGTCAGCCAGCAACACATGGCGTGCTTCTTTGTCGGCTTCGGAATAAACAGCAACAGTGGCAATGCCCATTTTCTTGGCAGTTGCAATCACGCGGCATGCAATTTCACCGCGGTTGGCAATCAAAATTTTGGTAAACATATTTATTTCTCCTAATGGCGTATTCAGTTCAAGCAAGGTAGGTCTTGCCACTTAAAGTGGAATGTTGCCGTGCTTGCGCCATGGGTTTTCAACCTTTTTGTCTTTCAACATCACCAGCGAACGGCAAATGCGTTTGCGTGTTTCGTGCGGTTGAATGACGTCGTCGATAAAGCCGCGTGCACCTGCCACAAAGGGGTTGGCAAAGCGGTCTTTGTATTCGGCTTCGCGAGCAGCCAATTTAACGGGATCGTTTTTGTCTTCGCGGAAAATAATTTCCACAGCGCCCTTGGCGCCCATCACAGCAATCTCAGCGTTGGGCCACGCAAAGTTCACGTCGCCGCGCAAGTGCTTAGAAGCCATCACGTCATAAGCACCGCCGTAAGCTTTGCGGGTAATGACCGTAATTTTTGGCACAGTGCACTCGGCATAAGCGTAGAGCAATTTGGCGCCATGCTTGATGATGCCGCCGTACTCTTGTGAAGTACCGGGCATGAAGCCTGGCACGTCGACAAAGGTGATAACGGGAATGCTGAAGGCGTCGCAGAAGCGCACAAAGCGAGCGGCTTTGATGGAGCTCTTGATGTCCAAACAACCGGCCAAGACCAAAGGTTGGTTGGCCACAATGCCCACGGTTTGACCGGCCATGCGGGCAAAACCAATGAGGATGTTTTTGGCGTAGTCGGGTTGGAGTTCAAAGAAGTCACCGTCATCGACGGTTTTCATGATGAGCTCTTTCATGTCATACGCTTGATTGGCGTTCATGGGCACCAAGGTGTCCAAGCTGATGTCTTGACGGTCTGTGGGGTCGCCACTGGCGCGGACCGGCGATTTCTCGCGGTTGTTCAGGGGCAAGTAGTTGTACAAGCGGCGCAACATCAGCAAAGCTTCGACGTCGTTTTCAAAGGCCATGTCGGCCACACCACTCTTGGTGGTGTGCGTTAAAGCGCCGCCCAATTCTTCGGCCGTCACTTCTTCGTGTGTCACAGTTTTGACCACTTCGGGACCCGTGACAAACATGTACGAGCTGTCTTTCACCATGAAGATGAAATCGGTCATAGCGGGTGAATACACAGCGCCACCGGCTGAGGGGCCCATGATCATGCTGATCTGTGGAATCACACCACTGGCCATGGCATTGCGTTGGAACACTTCGGCATAGCCGCCTAAGGAGGCCACGCCCTCTTGAATACGTGCGCCGCCAGAATCGTTCAAGCCAATCACAGGTGCACCCACCTTCATGGCTTGGTCCATGATTTTGCAAATCTTCTCGGCATGTGATTCAGACAAAGCGCCACCAAACACGGTGAAGTCTTGGCTGTACACAAACACCAAACGGCCATTGATCATGCCGTAGCCCGTGACCACACCGTCGCCTGGAATTTTGTTGTCTTGCATGCCAAAGTCTGTGCAGCGGTGCTCCACGAACATATCCCATTCTTCGAAGGTGCCTTCGTCAAGCAGCACTTCAAGGCGTTCACGTGCGGTGAGCTTGCCTTTGGCGTGTTGTGCGTCAATGCGCTTTTGGCCACCGCCCAAGCGAGCTGCAGCGCGTTTGTTTTCGAGTTGTTGAATGATGTCTTGCATGATTTACTTTCTTCACTCCAATACGGATTTGGTCAATGTGTCGGGAAGCCAGTCGCTTGGTAAGCGGCCAGCAGTTGTCGGGCAGCGGTGGAGGCAGGCACTTGGCCAGCCAACACTTTTTGCGTGAGTTCGGGCAACAGCGCTTGAACACTGGCCTGAGCTCGGAAATTTTGTTTCAAGCCCGCATCGATGCGTTCCCACATCCATGCTTGGGATTGTTGTTGGCGGCGCTGAACAAATTTGCGATTGGCTTGTTGCAGGCGCTTGAACTTTTGCACACGGTGCCAAAAGCTATCGACGCCCTGATTCAGCAATGCACTGATTTGCAATACTTCAGGATGCCATATGTCTTCATTGTGGTGCGCGTGATCATGGTTGCCATGCAAACCTAGCAAGCGCAATGCACTGGTAATTTGCGCTTCTGCACGCGTAGCCGCAGCGGTATCAATGTCGGCTTTGTTGATCACCACCAAATCGGCCAACTCCATCACGCCTTTTTTAATGGCCTGTAAATCGTCACCCGCATTGGGCAATTGCATCAGCACAAACATGTCGGTCATGTTGGCCACAGCCGTTTCGCTTTGGCCTACCCCCACGGTTTCCACAATGACCACGTCGTAGCCTGCTGCTTCACACACCAACATGGCTTCGCGCGTTTTTTCGGCCACGCCGCCCAAAGTGCCGCTAGAGGGACTGGGGCGAATGTAGGCTTTTTCGTGCACGCTCAAGTGTTCCATGCGCGTTTTGTCGCCCAAGATGGAACCGCCCGAAACAGTGGACGAGGGGTCAATGGCCAGCACCGCCACACGGTGACCTTGCGCAATTAAAAACAATCCCAAGGCTTCAATGAAGGTGGACTTGCCCACACCCGGCACACCACTGATGCCCAAGCGAAATGACTTGCCAGAATGCGGCAATAAAGTGGTCAACAGCTCATCGGCCTGCACACGATGGGCAGGCAAGGTGGACTCCAGCAAGGTGATGGACTTGGCCATGGCGCGGCGCTGAACCGCAGCGTGGCCCTGCAACACACCTTGCATGAGGTCTTGAGGTGTCAACCTAAGGCCTTTTTAATTTGCTCCAAAACATCTTTGGCGCTGGCGGGGATGGGGGTGCCGGGGCCGTAGATGCCCTTCACGCCCGCTTCGTACAAGAAGTCGTAATCTTGACGTGGAATGACACCGCCCACAAACACAATGATGTCGTCAGCGCCCTGCTTCTTGAGTTCTTCAATGATGGCGGGCACCAGGGTTTTGTGACCTGCCGCCAAAGTAGAAACGCCCACGGCATGCACATCGTTCTCAATGGCTTGTCTGGCGCACTCTTCGGGCGTTTGGAACAAGGGTCCCATGTCGACGTCAAAGCCCAAATCGGCAAACGCTGTGGCCACCACTTTGGCGCCGCGGTCGTGGCCGTCTTGGCCCAGTTTGCTGATCATGACGCGAGGACGACGGCCCTTGGCATCGGCAAAGTCGTTGATCTCTTTTTTCAGTTGATCCCAGCCCTCGGCTGAGTCGTAAGCAGCAGCGTACACACCCGTCACCTTTTGCGTATCGGCGCGATGGCGCCCAAAAACTTTTTCCAATGCATCAGATACTTCGCCCACCGTGGCGCGCAAGCGAATGGCTTGAATGCTGAGGTCCAGCAAATTGCCTTGTCCGCTTTCGGCCGACGCTGTGAGCGCATCCAAAGCAGCTTGCACTTTGGCGCTGTCGCGCGTGGCGCGTATTTTCTTCAAGCGGTCAATTTGGCCATCACGCACTTTGACGTTGTCGATGGCCAAGATGTCGATGGGGTCTTCCTTGGCCAATTTGTATTTGTTCACGCCCACAATGACGTCTTTGCCAGAGTCAATGCGCGCTTGCTTTTCTGCAGCGGCGGCTTCAATTTTGAGCTTGGCCCAGCCGCTGTCTACGGCCTTGGTCATGCCGCCCATGGCTTCCACTTCTTCAATGATGGCCCAAGCTTTGTCGGCCATCTCTTGCGTGAGCGATTCCATCATGTAGCTGCCCGCCCAGGGGTCGATCACATTGGTGATGTGGGTCTCTTCTTGAATGATGAGCTGTGTGTTGCGGGCAATGCGCGAGCTGAACTCGGTGGGCAAAGCAATGGCTTCGTCAAAGCTGTTGGTGTGCAAAGATTGCGTGCCACCAAACACAGCCGCCATGGCTTCAATGGTGGTGCGCACCACATTGTTGTAGGGATCTTGCTCGGTCAGTGACCAGCCCGAGGTTTGGCTGTGCGTGCGCAGCATGAGGCTCTTGGGGTTCTTGGCCTCGAAGCCCTTCATGATGCGGCACCACAGCAAACGCGCGGCGCGCATCTTGGCAATTTCCAAATAGAAATTCATGCCCACAGCCCAGAAGAACGACAGGCGGCCAGCAAA
>JBDLWA010000196.1:0-3258 GCA_039804505.1 Pseudomonadota bacterium | reverse complement strand
GGGCTGGATTTTAGACCCAACCTTTGGAGTATCTCTATGTCAGTCACTATGCGCGATATGCTGGAAGCCGGCGTCCACTTTGGTCACCAAACTCGCTTCTGGAACCCCAAGATGTCACCGTTCATCTTCGGTCACCGCAACAAAATTCACATCATCAACTTGGAAAAATCGTTGCCGATGTTCCAAGACGCCATCAAGTTCGTTAAGCAGTTGTCTGCGAACCGTGGCACCGTGTTGATGATCGGTACCAAGCGCCAATCACGCGAAATCGTCGCCGCTGAAGCTCAGCGCGCTGGCGTGCCTTATGTTGACCAACGTTGGTTGGGCGGCATGTTGACAAACTTCAAAACGGTCAAGACATCGATCAAGCGTTTGAAAGACATGAAAATCCAGCAAGAAGCTGGTTTGGACGCTTTGTCTAAAAAAGAACAACTGATGTTCAAGCGCGAAATGGAAAAGCTTGAGAAAGACATCGGCGGCATTCAAGACATGGCTGTGTTGCCTGATGCGATTTTCGTGATCGACGTCGGCTACCACAAGATCGCCATCGCTGAAGCCAAGAAATTGGGCATTCCATTGATCGGCGTGGTGGACTCTAACCACTCACCCGAAGGCATCGACTACATCATCCCAGGTAACGACGACTCGTCTAAGGCTGTGACTTTGTACGCTCGCGGTATCGCTGACGCGATCATCGAAGGCCGTGCCAACGCCACCAACGATTTGGTCAAAGCTGTGACCGAAGGTAGCGAAGAGTTTGTTGAAGTCGCTGCTTAATCACGCGGCCCAAACTTGAAAAGGGGCTTGTGAAGCCCCTTTTTCACACCCAATTGTTTTGAACTGATTACGGAGAATTTAAATGGCTGCAATTACCGCAAGCATGGTCGCTGAACTGCGCGCAAAAACCGATGCCCCCATGATGGAGTGCAAAAAAGCTTTGACTGAAGCTGAAGGCGACATGGCCAAAGCAGAAGAGTTGTTGCGCGTCAAGCTCGGCAGCAAAGCTGGCAAGGCTTCTAGCCGCGTGACCGCTGAAGGCGTTGTGACGAGCTTCATCAGTGGTAACACTGGCGCCTTGTTGGAAGTGAACTGCGAAACCGACTTCGTGACCAAGAACGACAGCTTCTTGGCTTTGGCTCAAGCCGCTGCCAAGTTGGTGGTTGAGCACAACCCAGCTTCCATCGAAGCTTTGGGTGCTTTGGCTTACGAGCAAGACAGCTTTGGCCCTACGCTCGAAGACGTGCGTAAAGGTTTGATTGGCAAGATCGGCGAGAACATGAGCTTCCGCCGCTTCAAGCGTTTTGACGGCGCACACAAGTTGGCTGCTTACTTGCACGGCACACGCATTGGTGTGTTGGTCGAGTTCGACGGCCAAGAGCAAGCCGCTAAAGACGTCGCCATGCACGTGGCTGCGATGAAGCCTGTGGCTTTGACCAGCGCCGATGTGCCTGCTGAATTGATCGAAAAAGAGCGTTCAGTGGCGACAGCCAAGGCTGCTGAGTCCGGCAAGCCTGCTGACATCGCTGCCAAGATGATCGACGGTTCGGTTCAGAAATACCTGAAAGAAGTGTCTTTGTTCAACCAGCCTTTCGTGAAAAACGACAAGCAAACGGTTGAGCAAATGCTCAAAGCCACCGGCACCACTGTCAAGGCATTCACCTTGTTCGTGGTCGGCGAAGGCATTGAGAAGAAAGTGGACGACTTTGCTGCTGAAGTGGCCGCACAAGTGGCTGCTGCACAAGCCGCTGCTTGATTTGAATCCACCGCGTCATCCCATCGTTCGTAGCCATATTGAAGGAGTCCATCATGTCCGAAGCCAAGCCAGCCTACAAGCGCATCCTGCTCAAGCTGTCCGGCGAGGCCTTGATGGGCGATGACGCGTTCGGTATCAACCGCGCCACCATTGTTCGCATGTCCGAAGAGATCGCCGAAGTCACCCGACTGGGCGTTCAAGTGGCCGTGGTCATTGGTGGCGGCAATATTTTCCGCGGTGTGGCGGGTGGCTCGGTCGGTATGGACCGCGCTACAGCCGATTACATGGGCATGCTGGCCACCGTGATGAATTCGCTGGCATTGGCCGATGCCATGGACAAAGCCGGTTTGACGGCTCGCGTCATGTCGGCCATTGGCATCGACCAAGTGGTGGAGCCCTATGTCCGCCCCAAAGCTTTGCAATACCTCGAAGAGGGCAAAGTGGTTGTATTTGCAGCCGGAACAGGCAATCCTTTTTTCACCACCGATACGGCAGCCGCTTTGCGGGGGGCAGAGATTGGCGCCGAAATGGTGCTCAAGGCCACCAAGGTGGATGGTGTTTACACCGCTGACCCCAAGAAGGATCCATCGGCCACGCGTTACAGCGAAATCAGCTTCGATGAAGCCATTTCACGTAACTTGGGCATCATGGATGCCACCGCATTCGCTTTGTGCCGTGACCAAAAATTGCCCATCAAGGTGTTCTCGATCATCAAGAATGGCGCTCTGAAACGCGTGGTGATGGGCGAAGACGAAGGCACCTTGGTTTATGCTTGAACGCGTTCTGACGAGGAGAACCCCATGACGATAGCTGACATTAAAAAAACAACCGAAACCAAGATGGAGCAGTCCATTTCGGCTTTCAAAAACAACCTGACCAAAATCCGCACGGGCCGTGCCAACCCTGCCTTGCTCGACACCATCCATGTGGACTATTACGGCTCCATGGTGCCTTTGTCACAGGTGGCCAACGTTTCCTTGATGGACGCCCGCACGATCAGCGTACAGCCTTGGGAAAAAGGCATGGGCGCCAAGATCGAAAAAGCCATTCGTGAGAGTGAGTTGGGCTTGAACCCTTCATCGATGGGTGAACTCATTCGTGTGCCCATGCCTCCGATGAGCGAAGAGCGCCGTAAAGAGATGACCAAGCTGGCCCGCACCGAAGGCGAAAATGGCAAGATCGCCATTCGTAACCTGCGCCGCGATGCCAATGAATCGGTCAAAAAACTGGTGAAAGACAAACTGGCTTCCGAAGACGATCAAAAGCGTGCGGAAGCCGATGTTCAAAAATTGACCGACAAACGCATGACCGAGATTGACCAATTGGTGGCCGCCAAAGAGCAAGAGATCATGGCGGTCTGAGTTTGCGTAAGATGCCGTGGCAACCCACGGCCTGAATGGCCGCCCTTTGGCGGCCTTTTTTTCTGGAGAAAGCATGCTCAAGCAAAGAGTCATCACTGCACTGGTTCTGTTGGCCCTGTTGCTGCCCGCATTGTTTGCGTCCAA
>JBDLWA010000195.1:0-2894 GCA_039804505.1 Pseudomonadota bacterium | reverse complement strand
ACACATCGATTGCACTGAATACACGCATCGAGGTTGACCGCCATGGCGGGGTGCGAGATGTCGGTTTTGGGCTGTTGGCGTTGAAGGCTTTGAAGCGCTGGCCTGACGTGAACATCCATGGCTTGAGCCCAATCACTCAGCTCACCATGCTGCCCCGCTTCTGTCCATTTGTGACCTGCTTCGGGCATATCCGACAGCAACAACTCCAACACCATCTCTTGGCTTTTCTTAGCCCGAAGACTTTCGCTCAACACCTCCAGGCCAGGTGTGACGTTGCGACAGCAACTGGGCGCCAGTGTTCTTTCGCCTTTGATTTCCACCACGCAGGCACGGCAATTGCCATCTGCGCGCATGCCTTCTTTGTAGCAAAGGTGGGGGATGTCAACGCCATGGCGCTTGGCAGCATTGAGGATGGACTCGCCTTCAAAGCCCACAACGGTTTGGTCGTTGAGCTTAAATTCAACCGTGGGTGGCGCCAGCAATTTATTGGACACAGGGGCGTTCATTTAAAGGATCTCCTGCGGAAAATACTTTTGAACACACCGAATGGGATTGGGTGCGGCTTGACCCAAACCACAGATCGAGGCATCGGTCATCACTTGGTTTAAATCCTCTAAAGTGGTGTTGTCCCACTGCGGGGCTTGCATCAGCTGAACGGCTTTGGCCGTTCCCACACGGCATGGTGTGCACTGCCCGCAACTTTCGTGGGCAAAGAAGTTCATCATGTTCAGCGCGGCCTGGCGAGCTGAGTCTTGATGACCCAACACAATGACGGCCGCTGAGCCGATGAAGCAGCCATAGGCCTGCAGGGTGTCAAAGTCTAGAGGAATGTTGTTGAGCGATGCAGGCAGAATGCCCCCCGAGGCGCCGCCAGGCAAGTAAGCATAGAACTCATGACCTTCTTGCATACCGCCACAATATTCTTCAATCAACTCGG
Organism: Pseudomonadota bacterium; assembly: GCA_039804505.1. GTDB lineage: Bacteria > Pseudomonadota > Gammaproteobacteria > Burkholderiales > Burkholderiaceae_C > Limnohabitans_A. The sequence goes on along the minus strand of JBDLWA010000195.1, from coordinate 1,957 downwards.
CAATGGTGATGCCCGCGGGTGCCAACTTAACGCCCGGGCTTTTGACGCGACCACTAACACTAAAGCTGCGCAAGCCCTTGCGATCATGACGACCGTAGCTTGAAAACCATTCAGGTCCTTTTTGCACAATGTCGCGAACCCAGTAGAGGGTTTCGAAGTTGTGTTCTAGCGTAGGCCTGCCAAACAAACCCACCTGCGCAATGTAAGGCGGGCGCATGCGTGGCTCACCGCGCTTGCCTTCAATGCTTTCAATCATGGCCGACTCTTCCCCGCAGATATAGGCGCCAGCGCCGCGGCGCAATTCAATTTTGGGCAAAGTGATTTGTCCGAATACCCCTGATGGATCTTGTACTTGAGGTTGACTTTGATCTTGCAGCTTTGCCAGCTCTGTTTCTAAAACTTGTCGACACCCGTGATACTCATCGCGCAAATAAATGTAGATGGCCTCGATGCCCACCACATGCGCCGCCACCAACATGCCTTCTAAGAATCGATGCGGGTCGCGCTCTAAATAGGTTCTGTCTTTGAAAGTACCTGGCTCGCCTTCGTCGATGTTGACAGCCATTAAGCGGGGGGCCATTTGCTCGCGCACAATTCGCCACTTGCGACCCGCTGGGAAGCCCGCACCGCCCAAGCCGCGCAAGCCAGAATCTTCCATGGCTTTCAACATAGCTTCAGTGTCTTTTTGTCCTTTGCTCAATGCTTGTAACAACGCATAACCACCGTCGGCCACATAGGCTTCTAAGTCGATGTAGTTGGACACCACGGCTTCAAGCGCTTCATCGTGCACGACTTGCATCACAGTTGCTACGGTGGCATGACCTATTTCATGTTGATGCACCACTGCTACTGGCGCTTGTTCACAACGGCCCATACAGGGCGCAGCCACCACATTGATGTTTGCTGTTCCGAATGAAGCCTGCAACTGACTCAGCAAAGGAGTTGCACCTGCCATGTCGCAACTCAGGCCGTCACAGACTCGCACAGTGAAATTGGGCGAGGTCTCACCATCACGAAGGATGTCAAAGTGATGGTAGAAAGTTGCCACCTCATACACCTCAGCCATAGAGATGTTCATCAACTTGGCCAAGGCGACCAAGTGGCGCTCATGCAAACCTCGGTAGCAATCGTTGATGTGGTGAAGGTGCTCAATGAGTAAATCGCGGCGAACTTTGAGGTTCACCGCATTTCCGCCTAACAATTCAAGCACTTCTTGAAGCGATGCTTCATCTGCTTGCCGGCCTTTGAGCTGTCGCCTTTGGCGAATTTTTTGCGTCATCTCTTCAGCGCTGGCCAGCGCAATGACAGACTGTGATTGAGTTTGATCTGATGACATACTGTTTTTTATTTTAGAGGGCGATAGACGTTTTCAGTGCATTCGACAGGTACTCAATCAGAACCGAAACCCGATGAGGAATATAACGATTGCTTGGCAGCACAGCATAAATGCCCAAAGGGTCAATGGCAAACTTTTTCAAGATTTCCACCACCTCGCCACTGTCTAGAAAAGCTTGCGCGATGAAGTCGGGCTGTCGGGTCATGCCCAGTCCTGCGGCCGTTGCCTGCATCAGCGCTTCACCGTTGTTGGCCATCATGCGACCCCGGATGGGGACATTGAAGTTGCTGCCACCCACTTCATAAATCCAATTGACGGGTTTCATGTCCATCGAATACGCCAAGCATTCGTGGTTTTGCAATTCACGTGGGTGCTTGGGCGTGCCATGTTGCGCCAAGTAGTCTGGGGACGCCAGGGTCAGAATTTTGCAGGAACCCAGCTTGCGAACAATGTCGCTGGGGTCTAAGCTGCCCGTAATGCGAATGGCCACATCAATGCCTTCTTCAATGAGGTTGGCGCGTCTGTCCGAAAAATCCATACTGAGCTGTATGTGGGGATGACGCTTTGAAAACTCGGCCAAAGCGGGCATGAGCCGTTGCAGGCCAAAGCTAAGCGGCAGTC
>JBDLWA010000194.1:0-9546 GCA_039804505.1 Pseudomonadota bacterium | reverse complement strand
GGCACCGATGTGCTTGATGCGCTCATCCGACAAGTAGACCGCAGCATCGTGCGTCCTGAAGAAAGCTATCGATTATGAAAGTGTGCATCTACGGCGCAGGCGCCATTGGCGGATGGATTGGCGTGCACCTGGCGCAAACGGGCCACGAAGTGAGTGTGGTGGCGCGGGGTGCCACGCTAGAAGCGTTGCAAAAAAACGGACTGCAGTGCGTTCAATCGCAAGCGGCAGACGCTCGCATCAAAACCGACGTCAAAGTGTCTGCGAACCCTGCAGATTTAGGCCCGCAAGACTTGGTCATTGTGGCGGTCAAAGCGCCCGCCATGGTGGATGTGGCAAACGGCATTGCCCCTTTGCTGGGCCCTCATACCATGGTGATGACGGCCATGAACGGTGTGCCATGGTGGTTCTTCCAAGGCTTTGGCGGCTCATTGCAAGGCACAACCCTCAACACCATTGACCCCGAAGGCCGCATTGCCAAAGCCATTCCAGCGCATCACGTGGTGGGCTGTGTGGTGCATGCCAGTTGCTCACTCCATGCGCCCGGTGTGGTGCGCCATCACTTTGGACAAGGCTTGATTGTGGGTGAACCTGCAGCGCAAAACGGAGCAGTCAGTGCACGCGTTCAGCAGTTGGTGACCGATTTGCAAACAGCAGATTTCAATGCGAGTGCCTCTGCACAAATTCAAAAAGATGTCTGGTACAAGCTGTGGGGCAACATGACCGTCAACCCCATCAGTGCCATCACGGGCGCCACCACCGACCTCATTTTGAAAGACGACTTGGTGCGCAATTTTGTGTCGCAAGTGATGCTTGAAGCCAAAGCGATTGGCGACAAGATTGGCATACCCATTGCGCAAACGCCAGAAGACCGACACGCTGTCACCATGAAGTTGGGTGCGTTTAAAACATCCATGCTGCAAGATGTGGAAGCAGGCAAAACGGTTGAACTGGATGCATTGGTCAGCGGCGTTCGCGAGTTGGGCCAATTGACGCAAGTCGCCACGCCTTATACCGATGCCCTGTTGGGGTTGAGCCGTTTGCACGCTAGCGTGCGAGGACTTTATCCCGCAGTAAATTCAGCAGCCTGACACCATGACGGACTCATCCAAAGCACTCTCCATCACGGCCTTTGCCACTTTGTTGCTGGTGGCCTTCATGATGGGTGCGAACCATGTGGCTGCACGATTTGCGTTTAACCATGGGGTGGATGTGATCACAGCGGTGAGTTTCCGAAGTGCGGTCACAGCCTTGGTCGTGGGTTTGATTTTGTGGCAACAAAAAGTGCAAATTCAGCTTGCGCCCAGGCACAAAAAATACCTGCCCCTCATTGGCCTGATCATTGCCGTCCAAAGTGTGTGTTTGTATTCTTCTGTGGCCCGATTGCCCGTGGCTTTGGCCCTGTTGGCTTTCAATACGTATCCCTTGTCCACGGCGTTTTGGGCACGCGTGCTTTACAAACATCAACCTGAAAAAGCGGTGCTCTTGAGCATGCCTTTTATTTTGGTCGGCTTGGCGTTGGCGCTAGATGTGATGGGCGCCGCTTCGGGGTTGGGGGCTTCTGAGCATTGGGCTCAAATTGGTAGCGGCGTGGCTTTTGCGCTGGCCGCCTCTGCCACCTTTGGCTTGGCACTGGTTTATACCCAACACGAAACAGCCGGGTTGGATGGTCGTGTGCGCACCTTTTCCTCGATGTCTTTGGTGGGGGTTTTGGCGGTGGCCGCAGCCATCAGTCAAGGTGGATTTCATTTGCCCGATGCACCTGCGGGTTGGTGGGGCTTAGGGCTGCTTACCTTTTTGTATGGCACCGCCTTCACCATTTTGTTCACGGTACTCCCGCGTTTGGGTGTGGTGGGCAACTCGGCCATCATGAACGTCGAGCCCGTGTTTGCTTTGGCCTTGGCTTGGGCGCTGCTCGACCAAGCCATTGCGCCCATTCAGTTGGTGGGCGCCGCTTTGGTGGTGGGCACCGTGATGTGGTTGGGCTTGCGCAAGCGCTGATATAAAAACGAGATGAGGCCGCAGGTTTAGGTCGCAATTTCAGGCTGCAACTTCATGTCACAACGACATGCCACAACGACATGCCACAACGACATGCCACAACGGCTGCGGCCTTGTCACGCTTTCAGTCCAAACCTTTTTTCAAACTGAGCGCGGTGTCGTAAACCACATTCTTGGATTTGCCCGTGATTTCACTGGTCAGTTTGACGGCTGTTTTTAAGGGCAGCTCGGTGAGCAGCAATTTCAGCGTGCGCAAACTGTCGGCATCCAATGCGTCACTGGTGTCTTGCTTGGGTTTGTCTAAAGCATGAACCACCAGCGCAAATTCGCCGCGCACATGATCGGCTTTCTCGGCAAACCAAGCCGGAAGTTTTTGCGCCTCGAGGGTGTGCACGGTTTCAAATTGTTTGGTGAGCTCACGGCCCACCGTGATCAAGCGCGAACCCAAACTTGAAAGTGCTTGTGCCAAGGCTTCAATGCGATGAGGTGCCTCTAGCAGCACCACGGCGCGTGATTCGCCCTGAATGATGTCCACAGCGCGTTGCCGCTCCGTGGCTTTGGAAGACAAGAAACCCGTGAACACAAAGCCACCTTCGCCTGTCATGCCTGCGGCGCTGAGCAAAGTGGTCACGCTGCTGGCGCCAGGCAAGGGCATGACGCGGTAGCCTGCTTCGGTCACAGCGGCCACCAAGCGCGCCCCGGGGTCGCTGATGGCGGGCGTACCCGCATCACTGACATAGGCCACGCGTTGGCCTTGCGCCAAACGAGCGATGACCTGCGCAGCCGCTTCTGATTCGTTGTGTTGGTGAACCGCTATCAATTGTGATGCGCTACGGTCTAAGCCATAGGCACGCAAGAGTTGTTGGGTGTGGCGCGTGTCTTCACAGGCCAAGGTGTCGGCTCTTTCAATGACATACAAAGCGCGCAAGGTGATGTCTGACAGATTGCCAATGGGGGTGGCCACCACATACAGTGTGCTGGCGGGGTGGTTCTGAGGACCGACTGCCTCGCGAGCCGCCTGAAAGGCTTTGCCATACACAGACGACAGCGATGCGCCTGCCTGGGCAGGCGTGTGGGCTGCAGCCGACAAAGGCGCTTCAGTATTTTCAGAAGGTGAAGTCAATGGTGTTCCTCAATCCAACAAGTCAAAAACTCAGTCGCAAGCAACGCGGTGACGATGCCGAAGATGCTGCGCTTGAGTTTTTGCAACAACAAGGTTTGCGCTTGTTACAGCGCAATTATCGAACGCCTGGCAGAGGCGGCGGCGAAATTGACCTCATTTTGCAAGAAACCGACAGCACCGTGGTGTTTGTCGAGGTTCGAAAGCGATCGTTAGATCGGTTTGGCGGTGCCTTGGCCAGCGTGACGGCCCTGAAACAAAGGCGTATTATTTTTGCGGCACGGTATTTTTTATGGCGCTGGCCACAACAACCGCCTTGCCGATTTGATGTGCTGGCTTGGGAGCCGCACGGCATGGTTTGGCGCAAGGCCGCATTTGACACGGGTTCTTCGTCTTAAATCTAGCGCGGACGCGGGGCCAAGGGGTATCATCAAGCCCATGTTAGATCTGCGAATTCAGCAACATTTCATCGACAGTGCCGACTTGCAATACCAAGCGGCCGAAACACTGGCCAAGCCCCTCGATGCGGGCGTGCAAGCCCTGATGGCGTGCGTCACCAGTGGCGGCAAGGTTTTGGTTTGCGGTGAGGGTAGCGCGGCTGCCTTGGCGCAATATTTCGCCAGCTTATTTGTGGGCGGATTTGAGCGAGAGCGACCCGAATTGGCCGCCATCGCTTTGCGCCATGAAGGCCTGGGTGATCCTGCGTACGCCAGTTTGGCGCGTCAAGTGCGAGCGCTGGGCCAAGCTGGCGATGTGCTGCTCTTGCTCACTGCCAATGGCGAAGAAGAGGGTTTGATGCGGGCCCTGCATGCGGCGCATGAGCGCGACATGACGGTCATTGCGCTCACCGGCAAAGGCGGTGGTGCGGTGGCCAAGGCCCTTCGAGAAACCGATGTGCATGTGGGCATTCCGCACGACCGGGCCGCCCGCATTCGCGAGGTTCAACAATTGGCATTGCATTGCTTGTGTGATGGGGTGGATGCGCAGCTCATGGGCGATCAGGACACCCTGTCGCCCGATTAAAATACGCCAAGATACACAAAGGATTTTTCAAGTGAAAACAAATTTCAAACGTTGGATGCTCTCTGGTTTGGCACTCAGTGCTGTGGTGGCCAGTTTGTCGGCTTGCGCGCCTTTGGTGGTGGGCAGTGCGGTTATGTCAGGCATGGTGGCCATTGACCGTCGCACCACAGGGATTCAGCTAGAAGACGAAGGCATTGAATTGCGCACCGCACAAGGTTTGCGACAGAACCTCAGCGATGCAGCTCACGTGAACGTCACCAGCTACAACCGCATGGTGTTGTTAACCGGTGAAGTCAGTTCTGCCGCTGAAAAAGACCGTGCTGAAAAATTGGCCAAGAGCCAAGAGAATGTCAGTTCTGTGGTCAACGACTTGGCCGTTGAGCCTGCTAGCTCGCTCACACAGCGTTCCAAAGACGCCATCATCACAGGTCAAATTAAGGCTTTGTTGGTCGATGCCAAAGACCTGCAGTCCAATGCCTTCAAGGTGGTCACCGAGCGTGGTGTGGTGTATTTGATGGGCCGAGTCACAGCTCGTGAGGCACAGCGTGCCACTGAGATTGCACGCAGCGGCAGTGTGGGCGGTATCAACAAAGTGGTCCGCGTGTTTGAAACCATCACGGAAGAAGAACTCAAGCGCATCAGTGCACAACCCTTGTCGCCACAATCGCAGCCTAAGCTCTAAGCTTTGGCGCTGCCAACAAAAAGGGCTCTGAATCAGAGCCCTTTTTTGTGTTCAAGTGCAAAGCCCCATCAACCTAAGCGTTTGATCAGGCTAGAGGTGTCCCAACGGCGGCCGCCCATTTGTTGAACATCGGCATAAAACTGATCGACCAAAGCGGTCACAGGCAAGCGTGCGCCGTTGCGTTTGGCTTCGTCCATGACCAAACCCAAGTCTTTGCGCATCCAGTCGACGGCAAAGCCAAAGTCAAACTTGTCGGCCACCATGGTTTTACCGCGGTTGTCCATTTGCCAGCTTTGTGCCGCGCCTTTGCCGATGACATCCAGCACCAGGTTCATGTCGAGACCGGCTTTTTGGCCAAAGGCCACGGCTTCGGACAGACCCTGAACCAAACCTGCAATACAAACTTGATTGACCATTTTGGTCAATTGACCGGCACCCGACTCACCCATCAGTGTGTAGGCACGAGAAAAAGCCATGGCCGCAGGTTGGGTGGTTTCGAACACAGCGGCATCGCCACCGCACATGACGGTGAGCAAACCGTTTTGAGCACCGCCTTGGCCACCAGACACAGGGGCATCAATGAAGTTCAAACCTTGTGCTTTGGCGGCTGCGTACAGTTCGCGCGCCACATTGGCTGAAGCCGTGGTGTGGTCCACAAAAGTGGCGCCTTTTTTCATGCCGGCGAATGCACCGTCTGGGCCCAAGACCACGGCGCGTAAATCTTCGTCATTGCCCACGCAGCAGAAAACGATCTCGGCATCTTTCACGGCTTCGCGCGGTGTGGGGGCGTGTGCGGGTTGGCGTGAATCGGCAAACTCTTGGCACCAAGCGGCGGCTTTGGCGGCACTGCGGTTGTACACCGTCACGGCGTGGCCGGCGCGAGCCAAGTGGCCCGCCATGGGATAGCCCATGACACCCAAGCCTAAAAAGGCGACATGTTGTGAAGGAGCGGATTCGTAGGTTTTGGCGTTCAAGCTGCTCATGGTGGGAATGGTGTGAGGTCAGTAAGTTAGGGTGGAAAACGGGCGGCAGCGAGCTGCCATCTGTTCAGCCATGATTGTCCATCAGATTTGAGTTTTGCGGGTATTTGCTCAATTGGGCCAGGGTGGCCGCAGAAATTTCTTGGTCCTGAAAGCGCTTGAACAGGCTTTGATCCAGGGTTTGCATGCCCACCGCTTGCCCTGTTTGCAGGAGGGAATAAAGCTGTCCCACTTTGCCTTCGCGCACCAAATTTTTCACGGCGGGGGTGCCCACCATGATTTCATGCGCGGCCACACGCCCCTGGCCAGACACATGAGGGCACAGCGTTTGTGCCAGGACGGCCACCAATGATTCAGCAAACAATGCGCGCACACTTTCTTTCTCATTGCTGGGAAAGGCGTCCACCAAGCGGTCGACGGCCTGAGGGGCGCTAGCGGTATGCAGGGTGGACAAGACCAAATGACCCGTCTCTGCGGCCGTCAACGCCAATCGGATGGACCGCGTGTCGCGCATTTCGCCCACCAACAAGACATCGGGATCTTCGCGCAAGGCGGCTCTTAAGCCGGATTCAAAGTCGGGTGTGTCGCGGCCTATTTCGCGTTGCTGGATCAAACTTTGTTGGGCGGTATGAACAAACTCGATGGGATCTTCGAGGGTCAAGATGTGGCTGGGGCGGTGTTGGTTGATGTGGTTCAACAAGGCGGCCAACAAAGTGGACTTGCCACTGCCGGTGGGGCCGGTGATGAGGATCAAGCCGTGCGACTGAAAGCCCCAGCCCGACACGCAGGCGGGAGCCTTCAATTGTTGCAAGTCGGGTAGGTGCTGGCCGATTAAACGCATGGCCAGAGAAGGGCCACGGGCTTGTGTAAAGGCGTTGACGCGAAAGCGGCCAAGGTCTTTTAGCGTCACAGCGAAGTCGTGATTGTTAAAAGCAGGGTCTGCATGGGGTGGTCTTTGAGAGGGGTGTGGCTCATCATCGCTAGCTTGCGCGGCATCAAGCAGAGCGGTACAGATTTGAAGGATTTGCGTTGAACTGAAAACACGGTGGTGTTTGTCTTGGCCTTCATGGCACGACAAACGCCTCAGCTTCCCATCCACCCTCAACCACACCGGCTCACCCGTGGACCAATGCACATCAGACGCACCCACCCGTCGAGCCAATTGCAAGATGCTTTGCCAGGTCATGGATTTCCTTCACGGCTTGAGATTTGGTAAGCTTGTTCTATGAACATTTCAGTTTCGGCCAATCTCGAACAAGTGCGCAAGCGAATTGAGCTTGCATGCCAAGCGGCAGGGCGCCCCGTGGATGCCGTCCAATTGTTGGCGGTCTCTAAAACCATGCCCGCTCAAGCGGTGCGTGATGCGCATGCGGCCGGTCAATTGGCCTTTGGTGAAAACTACATTCAAGAAGGCGTGGACAAGATCGCTTCATTGGCAGATCTCCCCCTAGAGTGGCATTGCATTGGGCCCATTCAAAGTAACAAAACCAAACTGGTGGCCGAAAACTTTGCGTGGGTTCACAGCATTGACCGTTTGAAAATTGCCGAGCGTTTGTCGGCACAGCGCCCCGCGCACATGCCTGCATTGCAAGTTTGTTTGCAAGTGAATGTCGATGGCGGTAGCAACAAATCGGGCGTGACGCCCGCAGAACTCTTGGCATTGGCAAAGGCCGTGGCTGCTTTGCCTCATTTACGCTTGCGCGGCATCATGACCATTCCAGAGCCCGCAGAAAACGAAGCAGCGGCACGCGCTGTCCATCGTCAAGCCAAAGATTTGTTCAACAGTTTGCAAGCAGCGGGCTTGAAGGTTGACACCTTGTCGATGGGCATGACCGGTGATTTAGAAGCCGCCATTGCGGAAGGCAGCACTTGCGTGCGCGTCGGCACCGCTATTTTTGGGCATCGTTGAAACAAAAAACCCAGCGACAGGGCGCTGGGTTGGATGCGTTGTTGAAACCGCAGTGATCTTGCTTTGACTTCGACATGACCTATTAGAAACGCGGCAAATCGGGATGAGAAATTTGTCCGGCCCGCACCAACATCTTGCCGTATTCTGCACAACGGTTGTGAGTGGGAATCACCTTACCTGGATTGAGCAAGCCCATCGGATCAAACGCTTTTTTCAGCGCAAACATTTGTTCGTTTTCTTCCGTAGAAAACTGCACGCACATGCTGTTGAGTTTTTCCACGCCCACACCGTGTTCGCCGGTGACGGTACCGCCCATGGCCACACTGGTTTCCAAAATGTCTGCGCCAAACAATTCACAGCGGTGCATTTGATCGGGGTCGTTGGCATCAAACATGATGAGCGGATGCAAGTTGCCATCCCCGGCATGAAACACATTGGCGCAGCGCAATTGGTATTTATTTTCCATCTCGGCAATGGCCAGCAAAATATCAGCCAAGCGCTTGCGTGGAATGGTGGAGTCCATGCACATGTAATCGGGGCTGATGCGGCCTGAGGCTGGGAAGGCATTCTTGCGGCCACTCCAAAAACGCAAGCGCTCGGCTTCGTCTTTGCTCACCGTGATGGCTGTGGCGCCACAGCCTCGCAGCACTTGGCTCATGCGTTCAATTTCTTCCGCCACCTCTTCGGGTGTGCCATCGCTTTCGCACAGCAGAATAGCTTCAGCATTCAAGTCGTAACCGGCATGCACAAAGTCTTCGACCGCTGCTGTCATGGGCTTGTCCATCATCTCCAAGCCTGCCGGAATAATGCCGGCGGCAATGACGGCAGCCACCGCATCGCCGGCCTTGCGAATGTCGTCAAAGCTGGCCATGATGCAACGTGCCAACTGTGGCTTGGGCACCAACTTCACCGTCACTTCGGTGGTGATGGCCAACATGCCTTCGCTGCCCACTAAAACCGATAGCAAATCAAAGCCGGTGGTATCGAGGGCGTCACTGCCAAAGGTCACGGGATCGCCTTCAATGGTGAAGCCCTTGACCTTCAGCACATTGTGCAAAGTGAGGCCGTATTTCAAGCAATGCACACCGCCTGAGTTCTCCGCTACATTGCCGCCAATGGTGCAAGCAATTTGACTGGAGGGGTCAGGCGCGTAGTACAAGCCATGAGGCGCAGCCGCTTCCGAAATAGCCAAATTGCGCACGCCGCATTGCACGACGGCGGTACGTGATAAGGCATCCACTTTCACAATGCGATTGAACTTGGCCATCGACAAAGTCACGCCCAAGGTATGCGGCATCGCACCCCCCGACAAACCCGTGCCTGCACCACGTGCCACCACGGGCACGGCCAAGGCGTGGCAAGTTTTCAAGACGTCTTGAACTTGACGATCTGTTTCTGGCAAAGCCACCACCAAGGGCCGCTCGCGATAGGCGGTCAGGCCGTCGCACTCATAAGGCACGGTGTCCTCTAGGGTGTAGAGCAAAGCGTGCTTGGGCAGTACCGCGCTTAAAGCAGCCACCACTTGTGCTTGTCGCTCGGCACGGGACACAAGATCGAGAGGGACAGGCGCATTCATGGCAAGTCTTTCAAGTGCAACAGCTGGTTTGAAATTATTTGAAGATCACAGTTTTGTGGCCATTCAACAGCACACGGTGTTCGCTGTGCCATTTCACGGCACGCGCAAGCACTTGGCTTTCGGTGTCGCGGCCTTGTGTGGTCAGGTCTTCAACCGTTTTGGAGTGGTCGACGCGGGCCACATCTTGTTCAATGATGGGGCCTTCATCCAAATCGGCCGTCACATAGTGGGCTGTGGCGCCTATCAGTTTGACACCCC
>JBDLWA010000193.1:0-9221 GCA_039804505.1 Pseudomonadota bacterium | reverse complement strand
CCCCATTCAATGCCATGGCGCTGGGCGTAAGTGACGCCCGCCAAGTGCGAAGCACTGCCCATACCTGCTGCCACGGCGTAATTGAGTTTGCCCTTTTGTGCTTTGGCATAGGCCACTAACTCAGCAGGTGTGTTGGCAGGTACCTTAGTACTCACTGCCAGCAAATGCGGTGAATAAGCCACCATGGCCACAGGCGCAAAATCGTTGATGACATTGAAGGGCAATTTGAACAGCGCTGGGCTGATGACCAAATTGCCAACGTCCATCAACACCAAGGTGTAACCATCGGGTGCCGACTTGGCCACTTGGTCTGCGCCAAGGTTGCCGCTGGCACCAGGTCGGTTTTCCACCACCACGGGCTGGCCCCAATGTTCTGTGATTTTTTGGCCAAAGATTCGGGCCAATACATCGGAGGTGCCGCCTGCGGGAAAGGGCACCACAATTTTGATGGGCTTGGCGGGGTAGTTGCTTGAGGTTTGTGCATTCGCTGATGCACCAATCAACATGGTTGCGGCGGCTAGCGCAAGTAAGGAATTTTTGATCATCGCGTGTCTTTGTTAAATTTAATCTGCTTTGATATTTCGCGATTGAATCAATCTGGCCCAACGTGAAAATTCGGCCGCTTGATAAGCGGTAAATTGTTCAGGTGTGTTCGCCACAATTTCAAATCCAAGCTCAAGCAGCTTAGGTTTAACGGCAGGATCGTTCAAACCGGCCACAATGGCCGCATACAGTTTTGCTTTGAGATCTGCCGGAATACCTTTAGGTGCCGCGATAGCTTGCCATGAGTAAACGTTGGCTTCCTTGATACCCAACTCTTCTAGTGAAGGTACTGTTGGCAGCAGGGGCGAACGCTTGGCGCTGGTGATCGACAAGGCGCGCAATTTGCCTGCCAAAATTTGAGGCATTGCCGTGTTGATGTTCATGAAGGAGCCATCCACTTGTGCACCCAACAAATCGGTCATCACAGGGCCACCACCTTTGTAGGGCACATGAATGCCCGTGGTACCGGTTTGTTGCCAAAACAATTCGGCGGTTAAGTGATCGCTGCTGCCATTGCCAGAAGATGCTAGCGTGAATTTGTTTGGGTTGGCTTTGTGAAAAGCAATCACATCGGCCATCGTTTTATGGGGTGAGCTAGCAGGCACCACCAATACATTGGGTGCCTGAACCGCGATGGTGATGTAGTCGAAATCCTTCAATGCATCGTAGGGCACTTTGGCGATTAAATGTGGTGCAATCACAAATGGACCTAGCGAAGAGACAAAAAGTGTGTGGCCATCAGGCGCCGCCCGTGTCACGATACCAGCGCCAATTGTGCCCGTCGCACCCGCTTTGTTTTCTATGATGAAAGTACCGCCCAAACGCTCTTGCAACTTGGGTGCCAGCACCCTTGCAATCAAATCAGTAGAGCCTCCAGGTGGAAAGGGCACCACCAAAGAAACAGGCTTGTCGGGCCAGGCGAAAGCACTGCTCATGCCAATGGCTGTCATCAATCCAAATACCCATCTTTTCATCGTCGTCTCCTTCAAATTTAAGTAATTGGTGCAGGATTGAACAGCACCAAAGCGTTGTGTAACTTCCAATGTTCTGCCCAAGTTTTGCGGCCACTGGCCACGTCCAAAAGCAGCTTGAACAACTCCCAGCCGCCATCTTCAATGCTCATTTCGCCATCGGCTACGCGGCCAGCGTTCAAATCCATCAAGTCGTGCCAACGTTTGGCCAAGTCTGTGCGGGTGGCCACTTTCACCACGGGGCATGCCTGCAAACCATAAGGCGTACCTCGGCCCGTGGTGAAAACATGCACGTTCATGCCAGCGGCCAATTGCAAGGTGCCACAAATAAAGTCGCTGGCGGGCGTAGCCGCAAAGACCAAGCCTTTTTGGGTAGGTTTGAGTTTTTCGCCTGGGGACAAAACGTGTTGAATCGGTAAAGTGCCGCTCTTCACAATTGAGCCCATGGCCTTTTCAACAATGTTGGACAAGCCCCCTGCTTTGTTGCCGGGCGTTGTATTGGCACTTCGGTCTGCTTGGCCACGTAGCAAATAGCGATCGTACCAATCGAGTTCGCGCACAATGCTTTGCGCCACTTCATGGTTAAAGGCGCGATGTGTCAATTGCTCAACGGCATCGCGCACTTCGGTGTTTTCGCTGAACATGATGGTGGCGCCAGCGCGCACCAACAAATCGGCGGCAAAGCCCACAATGGGATTGGCCGTGACGCCAGAAAATGCATCGCTGCCGCCGCATTGAACACCCACCACCAATTCACTGGCGGGGACTGTTTCACGTCTTCTGGCATTGAGGCGCGCCAAGTGTGGCTTTGCGCCTTCAACAATGTGTTGAAGCATAGACATGAAGCCTACGTGCTGCTCATCTTGTAAACAAATGGTATCGGGGCCATCCACAACGGTTCGTTCATCTACCAGTGGAAAGCTTCCAGGCGGTAACAAACGTTGTGGTGGCAACTTTTCACAGCCCAGGCTGATCACAAACACTTCGTTACCAAAGTTGGGATTGAGACTGATATTACGCAAAGTACGTATGGGAATAACGGCATCTGGTGCGTCTATGGCGACACCACAGCCGTAGGTATGCTCTATGCCAACAACGTCATCGACATTGGGATACAGGGGCAAAAGCTCTTCTTTGATTTTCTGGACAGCCAGAGACACCACACCTGCAACGCATTGAACGGTGGTTGTGACAGCCAAGATATTTCGCGTCCCAACCGAACCATCTGAATTGCGGTACCCCTCAAAGGTGAATCCAGTTAAGGGTTCAACCTGAAGGTGTGGTGCCGTGGCCATGGGCAAATTTTGAAAATTTCGCGCAGCAGGTATTTCCAGTAAACGCTCATGGACCCAACTGCCGGCTGGAATGTCAGTCCTAGCAATCCCTACGTTGACGTTGTAGCGCAGAACCTGTTGTCCTGCTGCAATGTCGGTCAAAGCAACCTTGTGACCCTGCGGCACCGCATTCAAAAGCACCAACGTCTCGGTAGTCATTCCTTTTTGAACTCGATCACCCGCTTTTAGCCCCCCCACAGTCACCACAATGGCGACGTTGTCGGATGGGTGCATGGCGATGGTTGGGTGAAGTTTGTAATTCACAGGGTTAAAGATAACTTGTCATACAAGTAGAATTATGGAATTCTTAAAGGCAATTGGACACAGTACTTACCCGATGAACCTCAACACAGCCACATTAGAAGCTCCTCGAAAAGCGCGCAACTTAGGTTTAGACTTGGTTGAAAAACTGACAACAAACATCCGCTTGGGTCAGCTTCCAGCGGGAACAAAATTGCCAAGTGAAGCCGAAATCATGAAGCAATTTTGCGTTAGCAGAACAGTGGTGAGAGAAGCGCTTTCTAAACTTCAGGCATCTCGATTGGTCGAAACAAGACACGGTATTGGCACCTTTGTATTACCTCAAAACAGCGCACCTAGCTTCCAAATTAGCCCCCATCAATTAGGAACATTGCATGAAGTGATTGCCTTACTTGAATTTCGGATCAGCATTGAAACTGAAGCTGCTGCTCTTGCCGCTCAGAGGAGAACATCTGAAAATATAGAAGAAATGCAAAACGCCATGCTCGATTTTTCCAAAGCCATAGAGGCTGGACGCGATGCTGTCAAAGCTGACTTTCGATTTCATCAAGAAATTGCCAGGGCCACACAAAATAAGCATTTTCAAGACCTGATGCACTCTTTGGGAACTGACGCTATTCCACGCGGTAGGTTGCAAACAACTCTGCCGGTTGACACATCCAGATTAACTTATCTTCGCCGCGTCCATCAAGAGCATGAAAGCATTTTCAACGCCATCTCGGCGCAAGATCCCGAAGCTGCACGCGCCGCCATGCGAACCCATTTGTCCAATAGCCGTGACCGTTTGAAAAAAGGCACCCCACCTTCCAACTGAATTCAATGGCCCTCTAGGGTTTAGCCTCTTTAAGCGTCAACGCCCAAGTTGTATGATGACTTAAATTTAATTTGTAACGCGCCATGCCCCACACAAACCACACGCCGTCCATTACGCAATTACGCGTCATTCCCGTCGCAGGTCGCGACAGCATGTTGCTGAACCTCAGCGGCGCGCACGGTCCCTTCTTCACACGCAACATCCTTATCTTGACGGACTCCAGTGGCAACACCGGCATTGGGGAAGTGCCAGGCGGGGAAAAAATTCGCCAAACGCTTGAAGATGCGCGCGCTTGGGTAGAGGGCCAAAGCATTGGCAACGCCAAGAACTTGCTGAACAGCTTGCAACAAAAATTTGCCGATCGCGATGCGGGCGGTCGCGGCAACCAAACCTTTGACTTGCGTGTGGCCATCCATGCTGTTACAGCCATCGAAAGTGCACTGCTCGATTTGTTGGGTCAGCATTTGGGCGTGCCGGTTGCAGCGCTTCTGGGTGAAGGCCAACAACGGTCACAGGTCCAAGTCTTGGGTTATTTGTTCTATGTTGCAGACCGACTTAAAACCGATTTGCCTTACCACTCAGAACCAGACGCCGACAACGATTGGCAACGCCTACGCCATGAAGTGGCTCTCACGCCCGAAGCCATTGTGCGATTGGCACAAGCTGCGCAAGACCGGTATGGCTTTCAAGACTTCAAACTCAAAGGGGGCGCCATTCGCGCCGAAGAAGAAGTTGAAGCTATTGTGGCCTTGCATGAATCATTTCCTGATGCTCGCATCACCCTCGATCCCAATGGTGGTTGGCTGCTTAAAGATGCCATTCGCTTGCTGCGCGACCATCGCAACACCATGGCCTATGCCGAAGATCCATGTGGCGCAGAGGGCGTATTTTCTGGACGTGAAGTGATGGCCGAATTCAAACGCGCCACAGGCTTGCCCACTGCCACCAACATGGTGGCCACCGACTGGCGAGAAATGGCGCACAGCATTCAATTGCAATCCGTCGATATTCCTTTGGCAGACCCCCACTTCTGGACACTGCAAGGCTCTGTGCGAGTGGCCCAGTTGTGCCAAATGTACGACCTGACCTGGGGCTCACATTCCAACAACCACTTTGATGTGTCACTGGCCATGTTCACGCATTGCGCGGCCGCAGCACCGGGCAAAGTCACGGCCATCGATACCCATTGGATTTGGCAAGATGGTCAGTACCTCACGCAAGAACCACTGCAAATCAAAGGCGGCATGATTGATGTCCCTACGGCACCTGGTTTGGGTGTCAAGCTCAACATGGACGCTGTAGAAGCGGCGCATCAACTTTACTTGCAGCATGGCTTGGGTGCTCGCAACGATGCCATGGCCATGCAGTACCTCATTCCAGGCTGGACCTTCAACCCCAAAATGCCGGCCATGGTTCGGTAACACTCAATCTGCGAAATTTGAAAAGACGCCATCATGCAAAGCATTCACAACAACTTCAAACACGCGATCCAACAGGGCCAAAAACAAATGGGTCTTTGGTCGCATTTGTGTAGCCCCATCAGCATCGAGATCTTGGCGCATTGCGGCTACGACTGGTTATTGCTAGACATGGAGCACTCCCCGAATGACATCAGTGAAATTTTGGCGCAACTGCAAGCCATGAAAGGTGGTACCGCCACGCCCATCGTTCGTCCCCCATGGAATGACATGGTGACCTTCAAACGACTGCTAGATATCGGTGTTCAAAACTTGTTAGTCCCCTACATTCAAACGGCGCAAGAAGCACGCGATGCTGTGTCTTTCACCCGCTACCCACCTCACGGTGTGCGGGGTTACGCGGGTGCACCCCGCGCCAGCAACTACGGTCGCGTGAAAGATTACGCCAAACTCAACGCCAATGAACTTTGCTTATTGCTACAAGTTGAAACACTTCAGGGCCTAGACAACTTGGAAGACATTGCCAACGTCGAGGGTGTCGATGGCGTCTTCATTGGACCCGGTGATTTGTCGGCTGCTTTAGGTCATTTAGGTAACCCCAAACACCCCGATGTTTTGAGAGTCATTGACCAAGCCATTGCTCGCATCAAAGCCTGCGGCAAAGCGGCAGGTATTCTCACAGGTGACGAAGCTTTGGCCAAACACTACGTGGCACAAGGCTGTTTGTTTGTAGCTGTGGGCGCAGATCAAAACGTGCTGCGCGACAGCGCCACCGCTTTAGTGCAACGCTTCAAAGACTGACGCCTGAAAAATTCGCAAGGACCTGCCACATGTTGAAGCCCAAAGCCTCGCCGCTCACCTTCCCCAGATTGCTACTAACAGGTGCCGCCGGCCAATTAGGCCAAGAAATGCGGCCACGCCTCAAAGCGTATTGCGATGTGCTTCGTGTCAGCGATCAAAAAAATATGGGCGAAGCACAAACGGGTGAAGAAGTTTTCATCACAGATTTGGCCAATGCATCCGACATGCAAAACTTGCTGACGGGGGTTGATGCAGTCGTGCACTTGGGCGGCATTTCTACTGAACAAGCCTGGGCACCCATCTTGGCTAGCAATATCGTAGGCATGGTGAATTTGTACGAAGCTGCAAGGCTTCAAGGGACTCAGCGAGTTGTTTTTGCCAGCTCCAATCACGTGACGGGTTTTTACCGTCAAGACGAAGTGATCGACACCAAGATGCCGCCTAAGCCAGATGGCTTCTATGGTTTGTCCAAGGCCTTTGGTGAAGACTTGGCCGAAATGTATTGGGCGCGTTGGGGCATTGAAACCGTCAGCATTCGCATTGGTTCTGCTTTGCCCGCGCCCAAAGACCGGCGCATGCTGTCTACTTGGATCAGCTTTGACGATTTAGAGCGCTTGGTGGTTGCCGCCCTCACCGCACCCATCGTGGGACACACCATCATCTTTGGCATGTCAGACAACCAAACCTCTTGGTGGGACAACACACATGCCAAACACATTGGCTATCGCGCGCTAGATTCATCCGATGTGTTTAGACATGAAGTGGAAGCGCGCCAACCTCAGATTGACCGACATGACAAAGCTGCGCTTTATCAAGGCGGTGCTTTTGTCAAAGTCGCACCCCACGGCGAGTCAACGCTGAAAGCATGACGTGAATCAAGCTGTTCAATTCATCGCTATTGGCGAATGCATGTTGGAAGTTCAAGCCAACGGCTTTGGCCCCTGCGTTTTGTCTTATGGTGGAGATACCTTCAATACGTCAGTCTACTTGCGCCGCTGCGCTTCAACTCAAACCATTGAAGTCAGTTATGCCACTGGCTTGGGCATTGATCCGCTCAGCCAACAACTCAAGCAGGCATGGGAAACCATGGGCCTCAACCTCAGCGCGATTCAACTGATCGAAGGCAAATTGCCCGGCATGTACCTGATTGAAACGGACGATCAAGGCGAGCGCAGTTTTCATTTTTGGCGTGAAAGCAGCGCAGCACGCGCTTATTTTCAAGCGACTGAAGAAACCGCTTTGGAAAAAGCAGCCAATACCTACGACTGCATTTACTTCAGCGGTATTTCCTTGGCCATTCTGGACGCCGTTTCACGCAAACGACTTTTCAGCATGCTGTCGCAAGCGCGCACCACCGGCTGTCGTGTGGTGTTCGACAACAACTTCAGGCCCAAGCTCTGGCCCCATTTGCAAGAAGCCCAGCAGGTGTACTTAGAAGCTTTTGCGGTTTGCCACACGGCCATGATTACTTTGGACGACCACCAAGCTGTGTTTGGTCACGCGTCACTACAGGATGCCTTGACGCATGCACAGTCCTTGAACATGGCCGAAGTCGTCATCAAGCGCGGCGCAGACAGTACCTTGGTGCGTGACGAACCTGGTGCGCCATGGCAAAGCATTGCAACCGAAAAAGTGGCACGAGTGGTTGACACCACGGCTGCAGGCGATTCATTTGCGGCCGGCTATCTCAGCCGCAGACTTTTGGGAGTGAGCGCTTCATTGGCTGCAGAATTTGGCAACAAATTGGCGGCTCGGGTCATTCAACATCGCGGCGCGTTGATCCCCACCGATGCCTTTAAAGACCTCATTCTCAGTCCGGCTTATTGATAAATATCAACAAAATCAATAAGTTATATATTTAGCACTCTTCACAAGAGAGTGCTAAAATTCGCTCCAAATAGAAGGAGTTCTGGTATGACACACCTGACTGGATCCCCCGACACAGCACTGGCCCTGAAGAATCCATGGGCCGTTGTGCCGTCCTTGGGGCACCTCGATGCGTACATCTCTGCGGTCAACCGCATGCCCATGCTCACCCCCGAGCAAGAGCAAGAGTTCGCGCGAAAACTCAAAGACAACAACGACCTTGAAGCTGCCGGAAAGCTGGTGCTGTCGCACCTGCGCGTGGTGGTTTCAGTGGCACGCCAATACTTGGGCTATGGCTTGCCCCATGCCGACCTCATTCAAGAAGGCAACATCGGCTTGATGAAAGCCGTGAAGCGTTACGACCCCGATCAGGGTGTGCGTTTGGTGAGCTACGCCATGCACTGGATCAAGGCCGAAATTCACGAATACATCTTGAAGAACTGGCGCATGGTAAAGGTGGCCACCACCAAAGCTCAGCGCAAACTGTTTTTCAACTTGCGCTCCATGAAGCAAGGCCTCAAAGCCGAAGCCGACGAAGCCACAGGCACACACCGCGACACCCTCACAGAGGCGCAAATTGACACCATGGCCAAAGAGCTCAATGTCAAACGCGAAGAAGTGATGGAGATGGAAACGCGCATGTCAGGCGGCGATGTGTTGCTCGACCCCGCGCCCTCTGACGACGGCGAAGTAGCCTTCGGCCCGATCGCTTATTTGGCCGACGCGCACCACGAACCCACCGCCATGATTGAAGCGCACCAGCGCGACATGATGGCCAGCGATGGCATTGCCACAGCCCTGGCATCACTTGACGAACGCAGCCGCAGAATTGTGGAAGAGCGTTGGCTCAAAGTGAACGACGATGGCTCGGGTGGCCTAACGCTGCACGATTTGGCCGACGAGTTTGGTGTGAGCGCAGAGCGCATTCGCCAAATTGAAGTGGCCGCCATGAAGAAGATGAAAGCTGCTTTGACGGCTTACGCTGAAGCTTAAGAAATCTTATGCCGAATTCAACACCAACGCCGCTGTTGAGTTGTCGGCAAAACTGCTAACAATTGCAAATCAAACATTGGTTGCTACTGACCAGTGAGTGGAAGTTCAATACAGCTTAGTTCCAAACTGGGCTGTACTTGAAAAAAATCATCATCATTGCAGGTCCAAACGGAGCCGGCAAAACAACATTTGCCCAAGACTTTCTGCCTGCTGAAGCCAA
>JBDLWA010000192.1:0-4491 GCA_039804505.1 Pseudomonadota bacterium | reverse complement strand
GCTCTAAGGCAGGTGCAAACCATGTCTCGGCTTGAAGAATGGCCGCCACAATGTTTCGGTGTGTGAGCACAGCGCCTTTGGACAAGCCTGTGGTGCCGCCGGTGTATTGCAAGAAGGCAACATCATCTAGCGTTTGAGCGACAGGCTTGAAGCTCAATTGGCGGCCTGCCGCAATGGCAGATTTGAATGATGTCACTTGGTGATTGTCATTCAGAGGCAGTTCAAACTCAGGCACCATCTTGGCCAAATGACGCACTGCAAACGTGATCCAGCGTCCATAAACCGGGCCCAACAAATCGCCCATAGAGGCTAGCACGGTGTGCTTGATTTGCGTGTGGCCAATCACTTCGGCCAGCGTAGATGCAAAGTTTTCCAGAATGACAATGGCCGTGGCGCCAGAGTCTTTCAACTGATGCTCAAGTTCGCGCGCGGTGTACAAGGGGTTGACGTTGACGCACGTGTAGCCCGCCCGAAGAATGGCGGCCATGGTGACAGCAAACTGCGGAATGTTGGGCAACATCAGCGCAACGCGTTCACCCGGTTGGATGCCTTTGGCTTGAAACCAAGCGCCAAGGGCTTGGGACAACTGATCGAGTTCGCGGTAGGTCATCCACCTTTCCATGCAAACTGAAAAGGGGCTGTCGCCGTGATGTTGGAACGCGCGGGTGAGTAAATCGGTCAATGAGGTGTATTCATTGGGATCGATTTCGTGTTTTACATTGGCGGGGTAATTCTTCAGCCAAATCTTGTCCATGTACTGCTCCTAGGAATCACGACATTGTCGCTATTCTGTTGGAGTATCGCCATGAGGCATTACCCCTGCAGTGAAGGTGATTTACTGAATTTCGTCCCCTAAGCGACAAATCTCAAACACCCTTCTGTCCCACAGGAATGGCGACAAAAAGCGGAACTTGTGTAAAAATACGGGAAAACCCTTATGACTCAGCTCACCGCACTCACCAAATCTTTGTGGCGCCGATGGATGCGTTGGATTCCCATTCGCCATTTGAGTCCGAAGCACCGCCCCAAAATTGCGGCGCATCTGAAAAGTCTGGGTGACCAAGATCGGTATTTGCGTTTTGGCTATCCCGCGACCAACGCGCAAATTGACGCTTACGTCGCAAATTTGGATTTTGTTCGGGATGACATTTACGGCGTTTTCAATCGCCGCCTCGACATACTGGCCATGTCCCATTTGGCATTTTCAGTCGACCCACAATGGGCCACCTGCGCTGAGTTTGGGGTGTCTGTCGACATAAAAATGCGCGGTCGAGGTTTAGGCGCCCGCTTGTTTGAGCGCGCTGTCATTCATGCGCGCAACCAAGGGGTGTCTTTGATGTTCATTCACGCCCTGAGCGAGAACACCCCCATGCTCAAAATTGCCCGCAAAGCCGGGGCGCGTGTGCAAAGAGAGGGCAGTGAAAGCGACGCCTACCTCAGCCTGCCTGCCGCAGACTTGGACAGCCAAGTTCATGAAATGATTGAAGAGGGAATGGCCGATTTGGACTTCCAAATCAAAGCCAGGGCCAAGCAATTCTTGCAATTGCTCTCAACGATGCAAGAAGTTCGCAAAGGCGTGCGCGATGCACGTCACCAATCAGGCGTTTAATCCGCTATCCTAGAGGGTCTGCAACAACGGCCTGCTGGCCTTCTGACTGTGTCCGACCCTCACCCTGCGCGACTCTCTGAACGCGACGAAAAACGCGACATCAAGCGCGAAGACAAACGCTCGTTTTTACAAAAACTGGCTGAATTTATTCACCCAGGGCCAGACTCTACCGATGAGTTGATCGAAACACTGGCAGAGGCGGAAGACAACCAAATCATCAATGCGCAAAGTCGCTTCATGCTGGAAGGCGTGATTCGCATGGCCGATATGACCGCCGGGGATGCCATGGTGGCCGCACCCCGCATGGAACTGCTGTCCATTGATGCGCCGTTCGACGAGTTGTTGCACCAAGTGATTGACACCGCACACTCGCGCTTTCCTGTTTATGAAGGCGATCGCGAAAACATCATTGGCATCTTGATGGCCAAAGATTTGCTCAAACTGCAACGTGCCCCCGAGCTCAACATTCGCGCCCTGTTACGGCCCGCCGTGTTCGTGCCTGAAAGCAAAGGTCTGAATGATTTGCTCAGGCAGTTCCGAGACAACCGCCAACATTTGGCCATCGTGATCGATGAGTTTGGCCGCACCGCTGGCTTGATCACCATCGAAGATGTGCTCGAAGAAATTGTGGGTGAAATTGAAGATGAATTCGACATCGAAGAAGAGGCCGGTGACATCTTTGGCTTGGCCGATCAAACCTATCGTGTTAGCGGCGACACATCCTTAGAGCGTGTCTCGGAAGCGTTCAATGTCAAGCTCAACCCAGAGGTCGCAGACGAAGAAAATCACGACTTCGACACCATTGGTGGCTTGATAGCACACGAAATGGGACATGTTCCCAAGCGTGGCGAGAAGTTCACTTTGTCGGGCCTTGATTTTGTGGTGCTCCACACCCGCGGTGGCGCGGTGCGTTGGTTCAAAGTGTCACCTTCAGGCCGCGGAAAAAAATGATGTGGGCAACATTTGCTGCTGCAATAGTGGCAGGTGTTTTGCAAGGTTTCTCAATGGCGTGGCCCCAGTTTGCTTGGGGTGAATGGCTGGGCATCACGGGGCAATCATTGGGTGGGCTACAGTGCCTTAGCTTGGCGCTGTTGGCGGCATTGCTTTTGCACATTGCGTCGCAAGAGCTTGAGTACAAAGCGTCAGCACCCTATTCATCCTACGCATCCAAGGCGCGCAAACGTAGCAGTCCTACATCCCAAGGGTTTTGGACAGCAGGTATTTTTTCTACGGCCGCCATGTGCAGTACCTGGGGCTGGTTATACGTGTCCATGCATCAGTTTGGGGGCTTGCCCGAGTGGCTAGCGGCCCTGGCTGTCTTGCTGCTGGCCATGGCTTTGTCACTTTACTTTGCCATCGCCGGTGGTCTGTGGGTGGCCATCTTCAGGCGCTACCTTTTGCAATCACGTTTGCAAGAAGGACGATACGCCACGCATCGCCCTGACATGCTGTGGCCAGAATTGAAATTGGGCCTCACGGGTGTCTTCTTGTTTGCAGCGCTTTGGACGCTGGCTGAATTGGCCCGAGGACAATGGTTCACGGGCTTTCCTTGGGGCGCTGGCGGTTATGCACATACCCAAAGTTTGTGGTCTGCTTTTGCGCCATGGCTTGGGGTGTATGGCATTGGCCTCATTTCTGCGGGTGTGGCCATGAGTCTGCCGCTGGCGTGGTCATTGTTGATGGCCAGCCGCACGCGCGCTTGGCAATACTTGGCCATCAGTGTGTTGGGCGTGGTGGCCGTCTTGCCCTGGGGCATGAACCAGTCGCAGCACACCTGGACGCAAGCGGGTGAAAAAATGGTGGCACGTTTGCTTCAAGGCAACATTCCTCAAGATGAAAAATTTATCCCAGGCCAAGGCATTCGCATTGCCTTAAATTGGTACGGCGAGGAACTTCGAAACAGCCGAGAGACGTTGATCGTCACCCCCGAAACCGCCATTCCGGTCTTGCCGCGAAATTTGCCAGACACTTATTGGCAGCCCCTCAAAGACAAATACCAAGCCCAGACCGCCCACTCTCAAAACCAACAATTGGCCTTGGTGGGTATCCCCATGGGCGGCGCAGGTGAGGGGTACAGCAACTCGGTGTTGGCCTTTGGCGCGGCCCCCTTGAACTACCGATACGACAAACAACACTTGGTGCCTTTTGGCGAATTCATACCGCCTTTTTTCCAATGGTTTGTGCGCTTGATGAACATCCCTTTGGGCGACTTCGAACAAAAGAAAAGCAATGCGGGTGTTTTGACATGGCAAGGCCAGCGCTTGTTGCCCCAAATTTGTTACGAAGATTTGTTTGGTGAGGAGATGGCCCAGTACTTTCAAAACGAAAGCCAAGCCCCCACCGTTTTGGTCAACATGAGCAATTTGGCGTGGTTTGGGCAAACCACCGCGCCGGCACAGCATGCCTACATTTCAAGCATGCGCGCTTTGGAGTTTCAACGACCCGTCATCCGTGCCACCAACACAGGCTTGACCGCGTTCATGGACGCAAAAGGCAAGGTGTCCACCTTCTTAACGCCCTTTACCCGCGGCGCTTTGGTGGGTGAATTTGAGGGGCGCACCGGCCTCACGCCCTATGCCCGTTGGGTGTCTCAATGGGGTTTGTTGCCGCTTTGGTTGATTTGCGCTGCAATTGTTCTGGTTTTAGGCTTGTTTTCGCTGCGCGCTAGGTCACGGGCGCTTTAAAATCAAGGGTTGCCGCCGATGTTCGGGGGCTTATCTTGATCTAGCCATGTTGACCTTCCAACAAATCATTTTGAAATTGCAATCCTATTGGGATGCGCAGGGGTGTGCGTTGTTGCAACCCTATGACATGGAAGTGGGTGCGGGCACCTCGCACACTGCTACGTTTTTACGCGCCATTGGCCCCGAGCCATGGAAGGC
>JBDLWA010000191.1:0-8818 GCA_039804505.1 Pseudomonadota bacterium | reverse complement strand
CAAGCAACGCAAGCTTATGGCATTGTGGTGGCCGGCGTTGGTGGAACGGGCGTGATCACCATTGGTCAGTTGTTGGGTATGGCGGCCCACATTGATGGTTTGGGCATCGTGACGCAAGACTCTGCTGGCTTGGCTCAAAAAGGCGGCGCCACTTGGAGTCATGTGTTGCTGGCCAAACATCAAGATCAAATTCAAACCACGCGCGTGAGCATGGCGGCAGCTGATTTGATTTTGGGCTGCGATCCTATTGTGACGGCTGGCAAAGAAACTCTGTCAAGAATGCTTCAAGGTAGAACCCATGTGGCACTCAATTCTCACAGTACGCCTACCGCTGCATTTGTGAAGAACACACAATGGCAAAACCCTGCAGAACGCTGTTCGCAAGATATTGCCATCACAGTGGGCAACGACGGCTTATCAGCCATTGACGCAGACAAGTTGTCTTCTCAATTGATGGGCGACACCATTTACATCAACCCCATG
Source organism: Pseudomonadota bacterium (assembly GCA_039804505.1). GTDB lineage: Bacteria > Pseudomonadota > Gammaproteobacteria > Burkholderiales > Burkholderiaceae_C > Limnohabitans_A. The sequence continues at coordinate 8,335 of JBDLWA010000191.1, read as the reverse complement.
ATTTTGGGCTATGCCTGGCAAAAAGGGTGGGTCCCTCTGAGCTTAGAAGCTTTGCGCCGTGCCATTGAATTGAATGAAGTGGCTGTGGCCAATAACTTAGCGGCCTTCGAATGGGGCCGTCATGCCGCGCATCAGCCCGCGGCTGTTGAAGCTTTGTTATCACCGACACAGGTGATTGCATTTAAAAAGCGTGATCGTCTGGAAGACATCGTTTCAAAACGCGTGGCATTTTTAACGGATTATCAAAATTCAGCTTATGCCCAACAATATGCGCAATTTGTTGATTTTGTTCAAAACAAAGAAGCGCCTTTGGGTCAAACCTTGTTATCTGAAACCGTTGCACGTCAATTGTTTAAATTGATGGCTTACAAGGATGAATACGAAGTGGCACGCTTGCACACCGATCAACAGTTCTTAGAACGCGTTAAAACCCAGTTTGAAGGCGATTTCAAGGTGTTCTACCACCTAGCCCCTCCCATCCTGGCAAAACGCGACGAGAAGGGCCATCTCATCAAACAAAAAATGAGCCCTTCGATGTTGTTGGTTTTCAAAGGTTTGGCCAAGCTGAAATTTTTGCGTGGCACGGTATTTGACATTTTTGGTCGTACCGAAGAACGTCAAACCGAAAGAGCCTTGATTCAAGAATACAGAGATGCTGTAGAAGAAATATGCAAGTCACTCAAATCTGAAAATCATGCTTTGGCCGTCAAGATGGCCAATGTGCCAGAACAAATCAAAGGCTTTGGTCATGTGAAAGAAAGACACCTGGCGGCTGCCATGATTCAGTGGCAAAACTGCATGGATGAATTCCGTCAAAGTATTTAATTTGAATTCGGAGTTTGTCTTTGTATTCTTCTTTTATATAGATTAATACATAGTAGTAGTAGATAAAGGGAGGCTTGTCTTGTGGACAAGTCTCTTTTTTCTTTACAGATCAAGGAATTAAGTCATTTTGAAGGGTGTGCACGAGCCTGCTACACAGCTGTCTTCAAAAGATGAATAAGTTTTGAAATTAAAATTTTCTGTGGATAACTTGAGGGTTATCCGGAAACTATCCACATCTTTGTCCATTGACAAGCGATTTTATTTTTGCAGAAACCACTGAATGCCTATTTTGGCAATAAAGCCGACCATGCCAAAGGCGAGGCCTAAAAACAGCACGAAGGTGCCGAATTTTCCAGCTTTAGATTCCCACGCCAATTGGCCAATGATGAATAGCATGTACAGCATAAAAGCTGCCACACCAAACGTCAGGCCATATGACGCAATTTGTTCTTCAGTGAGTCCCCAAATCATGGGTGCATTTTGCCATGGTGCCCCATTGGGCTCCTTTCCATGAATTTTTGCGTATGCGTGTCAAAGACTTTTTGCTGGGCAGGTGTCAAGCTGGCATAAAACTTTTTAGTGGCCGTCATTCTTTGGCTCATCTCGGCATCACGCTCGGCTTTGAAGGCCATCATTTTGTCGATGCGTTCAGGGGTTGTGAGTTTTTCGACGTCTGATTTTTGCAAAGGTGTAGGTCGTTTCATGGGGGTTTTCATGATGCCAATAAATTCATTCCAAGCGGCCTCTTGTGAAGCTTGCAATTGCAAGAACACTTTCATGTCTTCCAAATGTTTGAGGTGACGCGCTTCTTGCTTTTCATGCATTTTTTGACTGCCCATCATGCCGTGCATTCTTTCGCCTGCAGGCATGGGTGCTTGCATGCCCATGGGAGGACCGCCTGCCGGGCCTGGGCCTGAAGCTTGGGCAAAACTGGTGAGATGGAGCAATGCGCCTAAAGCAACAACAGTCAGCGCTGAACTGGTTCGGGTGATGGTCATGGTAAGTCCTTTCAATGACAAGTCAAAAGTCCTTTCAAGGTTGTCAGGCTATTTTGACCAAGTTCAGTATGCAAAGGCTCTGTTTACCGTCTTTACAGTTTGTGTGATTATTTGTAAAGACCGGCTCTGAAATCATCCACTGCTTGCATCAGTTCTTCGCGTGTGTTCATGACAAATGGCCCATATTGCGCAATGGGTTCGTTCAGGGGTTGGCCTGCAATGAGCAATATTTTGCTGCCGGGTGTTCCCAAGATCTCGACGCCATTGCCTTCGTTTTGAAGAATAGCCATACGATGCAAACTGACTGGCGTTTCTTGGTGTTGGCTGATGACCTTTACAGAACCACGGTACACAAAGACAAAGGCGTTGTGTGATGGATTGAGGGATTGCCGAAAAGTGGCGCTTTGTGCGAAGTGCACATCAAGATAAAGCGGGTTGGTCGGAAATTGCGCAGCAGGGCGAACCACTGCACCTTGTACGCCCTGCGACTCACCTGCAATGACGCGTACCGTGATGCCATGGTCTTGCTTGAGTTCTGGGATTTTTTCTGAAGGAATATCGACATAGCCAGGTGCACACAGCTTTTGATGAGAAGCCAAATTCAGCCACAGCTGAAACCCTTCCATCACACCTTCTTCTTGCTCTGGCATTTCACTGTGAACCACACCATGACCCGCGGTCATCCACTGCACCCCCCCGTTTTGTAGAAGACCTTCATTGCCTGCGCTGTCTTTGTGACGCATACGGCCCGCAATCATGTAGGTCACGGTTTCAAATCCGCGATGTGGATGATCGGGAAAACCGCCACCGTAATCTTTTGGATCATTGCTGCCAAAATTGTCGAGCATGAGAAAAGGATCAAGTCGTCGCTGATGGGTTTGCGTTAAGACACGTGTGAGCTTGACGCCATCGCCGTCTTGCGTGGCTTGACCGATGACTTGTTGTTCTACGCGTCGACCTGCGAAGGGTGTTTGAGATGTGTTCATCGTATCGATGTTTACAGATTGATTCGATTAGCGTGATGGCGTCATTGAAATTTAAAGAAACGGATAGTCGGTGTAGCCCTTTTCTGTACCACCATAAAAAGTCGTGCGATCAGGCGTGTTGTAGGGACCCTTTTGCTGAAGGCGCAATGCCAAATCTGGATTGGCAATAAAGGCTTTGCCAAAAGCAATCAGATCTGCACTGGATGAGACGGCAGCGTCGGCCAAGTCGCGGTCGTAGCCGTTGTTTAGCATCCATGCACCTTTGCCTCCCGCGCTTTGATACGCCTTTTTCAATGCGACGTAATCAAAGGGCACATCACCTTGTTGATAATCTCGGGCAGCCCCAGTTGAACCTTCAATGGTGTGTACATAAGCCAAGTCCAGCGAACCTAAAAATGATGCCACATTTTCAAACAAGGCTTGCGGTAAGGTATCGCTTGCATCGTTGGCAGGCGTGACAGGTGAAATACGAATACCGCAACGACGTGCGCCAATGGCATCGCAAACTGCGTGCATCACTTCTTTGAGAAAACGGGTGCGGTTTTCAATGCTGCCGCCGTAGGCATCGGTGCGATGGTTGCTGTCAGCGCGCAAGAACTGATCAATGAGATAGCCGTTGGCGGCGTGAACTTCAATGCCATCAAAACCAGCAGCAATCGCATTTTTGGCGGCGCGTTGGTAGTCCATCACAATGCCAGGTATTTCGTCGAGCGCCAAAGCACGAGGGGCTGAGGTGGGGACAAAACTGGCCACACCATTTTCTAGGAGGACCGTTTTTGAATTGGCGGTGATGGCAGACGGCGCTACAGGCGCTTGATCATTGGGTTGCAAGCTGGTGTGCGAAATTCGGCCAACGTGCCACAGCTGCATCACAATTTTCCCACCCTTCTGATGAACGGCTTCGGTGACTGGTTGCCAAGCACTGACTTGCTCAGCAGACCAAATACCTGGAACATCGGCATAGCCTTGGCCTTGTTGGCTGATGGCGGTGGCTTCTGTGATGATGAGGCCCGCCCCAGTTGCGGGGTTGGCGCGTTGTGAATAGTATTCAGCCATGAGCGCATTGGCCAGCGCATGAGGTGCCCGGTTGCGTGTCAGGGGGGCCATCACAATGCGTGTTGCCAGTTGAAGGTCACCTGCTTGGCAGGGTTCAAATAAGTTTTTCATGTCTCAAAGTATCCGGTTGTTAACGTCTCTGTGGTTGGCGTTCTGTATTTCGATGGCGGCAGCCGTGTCATTGGGCATGACGCGATTTGCCTACGCCTTGTTGTTGCCACCCATGCGTGAAGATTTGTCGTGGTCCTACACCTTAGCAGGTGCGATGAACACTTTCAATGCCGTTGGTTATTTGGTGGGTGCCTTGGTGACACCTTGGGCATTGCGTCGTGTTGGCGCCATTGCCGTTCTAATTTGGGGCAGTGTTGTGGCGGCCACCCTGATGGCCGTGGCAGGCTTTTTGACGGATAACACGGGCCTATTGGCGCAACGGTTTTTGGCCGGTATTGCAAGTGCCACGGTGTTTGTGTCGGGTGGTTTGCTGGCGGCCAGATTAGGGACTCATCGGCCCGCTCAGTCTGGCCTTTTGTTGGGGCTTTATTACGGCGGCACAGGGTGGGGCATTGTGCTGTCCGCTTTGATGGTTCCTGTTGCTATGGCTTGGGCACAAGCCGCGGCATGGCCACATGCGTGGGCATGGGCATGGTGGTTGTTGGCCGCCTTGTGTTTCGCGATGGTTGTATTGTTGTTGGTGATCCGTCCTCAGTTAGTGCAATGGGCGCCAGAAATACCGTCGTCTGTTGACAGTGGCAAGACAGGCGCAACGGCAACGATGAATGCTGACAAGCTTGCGAATCGGAATGCGAAAGTCAATGCGAAAGTCAATACAAAAGTCAATGCGCCAAGAAATCTGCAAACCTGGCGGCAGTGGTCGGCTGGCTTGCTAGGCTACGGCTTGTTTGGTGTGGGCTACATCGGCTACATGACCTTTGTCGTGGCCCTCCTACGAGAGCAAGGCGTTGATGCCGGCAACATCACTTTCTTCTATGCCTTGCTGGGTCTGGCGGTAGTGCTGTCATCTCGCATTTGGGCGGGCTTGTTAAATCATTTTCGGGGTGGCCAAGCGCTGGCTCTTTTGAATGGCTTGCTTGCCATCGCAACGGTGATCCCTGCAATGTCTGCCGCTTGGCCCATGATGCTTGTTTCTGGTTTGTTGTTTGGTGGTGTGTTTTTGTCGGTGGTGGCCTCAACGACGGCCATGGTCAAACACAATTTACCGCCAGCCGAATGGGCCGCGGGCATCAGCGCATTCACGGTGGTCTTTGCCATCGGTCAAATTGTGGGGCCCACCATGGTGGGCTGGATTGCAGACGGCCCCGGTGGTCTTCAACGCGGCCTGGTGTTTTCGGCTGCGGCCTTGATGCTGGGTGCGATTGTGGCGTGGCAACAAAAACCACTGAACCCACTCAAGTCATGAGCGTGTTCAGTGCGTGATTTTTAAACGTCGTAACCAGGATTTTCTCGGTTGAGTTTTCTGAGCAAGGAGGGCCAGACAAACGCGCCGCCCAAGCCGCCGGTTTGTACTTTCATGGCGTGCGCAACACCGTTCAAAATTTGTGGATCGACGGGGGTTAAATCGGCAGGACTGGTTTGACCCGACAAAGCATCAATTTGAATACGACACGTATTTTCGAAGGTGTACATTTCTAAAAATGCATCGGCCACGGTTTTGCCAACCGTGAGTAAGCCGTGGTTGCGCAACATTAAATAGTTGGCATCGCCCAAGTCTTTTTGAAGACGCGTTTTCTCATCGTCTCGAATTGCAACACCTTCATAGTCGTGATACGCCAGAGAGGCCAGCACAAAGGTGCTCTGTTGACTCAGGGGCAGCACGCCATGTTTTTGAGCACTGACCGCCACACCTGCACGCGTGTGTGTATGAAGCACGCAGCCAGCATCGGGTCGAACATCATGCACTGCGCTGTGAATGACAAAGCCTGCAGGGTTGACGGGGTGTGGGTTGGATGCATCCAGCTTGTTGCACTGCATGTCAATTTTGACAAGGCTTGAGGCGGTGATCTCGTCAAACATCAGGCCGTAGGGGTTGATGAGAAATTGATGTTCGTCGCCCGCAACTGACTCAGGCAGTTTTGCACTGATGTGCGTGAACACCAAGTCACTCCAACCGTAGAGGGCCACCAATCGGTAGCAGGCGGCCAAGTCGACGCGCAGTTGCCATTCGTCGGGATGGCATTGATGTTGTGTTGCTGGGGTTGTACTCATGGGGGCTCCTTGGGTGATTCTTTTGGCGTCACATGCCTTGCACATGACGGTTGCGTTCGATGGAAAAGAGCTTAGCGTGTGAGGCGTTCCGGCAGCAGTCGCCCATGGAACACCTGATGCAGATAAAATCAGCGCCCTGGGCCTTGGGCCTCCTACGGCGCGGGCAGCGCCGGCCAAAAGGGCCCGACCGGGTGATGTGATGCTTTATCCACAAGAATTTGATGTGATCGTTGTTGGCGGTGGCCACGCAGGAACAGAGGCTGCGTTGGCATCGGCACGCATGGGCTGTAAAACGCTTTTGTTGTCGCACAACATCGAGACCCTGGGCCAGATGAGTTGCAACCCGTCCATTGGCGGCATTGGCAAAGGTCATCTGGTGAAAGAAGTCGACGCATTGGGCGGCGCCATGGCCTTGGCCACCGATGAGGGGGGCATTCAATTCCGAATTTTGAACAGCTCCAAAGGGCCTGCCGTTCGCGCAACTCGCGCACAAGCCGATCGAATTTTGTACAAAGCAGCCATTCGTCGCCGCTTGGAAAATCAAGAAAACTTGTGGCTGTTTCAACAAGCCGTTGACGATCTGATGGTCGAGTCTAATGGTGCAGAAGACCGAGTGGTGGGCGCTGTGACGCAAGTGGGCGTTCGCTTTCGTTCTAAAACAGTGGTGTTAACAGCCGGTACATTTTTGGACGGCAAGATCCACGTGGGCTTGGAAAACTATGCCGCTGGCCGCGCGGGTGATCCTCCGGCTGTTAGCTTGTCGGCCCGTTTGAAAGAACTTAAGTTACCGCAAGGACGCTTGAAAACGGGCACCCCACCGCGCTTGGATGGTCGAACCATCGACTTTAGCCAATGCCAAGAACAGCCCGGCGATGGCATGCCCGGCGGCTTGAATCCAGAAGCGGGCGTTCCCGTGTTCAGCTTCATGGGCAGGGCAGACATGCATCCTGCACAAATGCCTTGCTGGGTGACGCACACCAATGAGCGCACCCACGACATCATTCGCTCAGGCTTTGACCGCAGCCCTATGTTCACCGGCAAAATTGAAGGTGTGGGTCCGCGCTACTGTCCCAGCGTTGAGGACAAGATCAATCGCTTTGCCGACAAAGACAGCCACCAAATTTTCTTAGAGCCCGAAGGCTTAACGACCCACGAGTTTTATCCCAACGGCATCTCGACCAGTTTGCCCTTTGACATTCAATATGAGCTGGTCCGATCCATGAAGGGTTTGGAAAATGCGCACATTCTTCGCCCCGGCTATGCCATTGAGTATGACTACTTTGATCCACGGTCTTTGAAGAGCAGTTTTGAAACGCGTCAAATTGGCGGCTTGTTCTTTGCGGGCCAAATCAATGGCACCACCGGCTATGAAGAAGCGGCAGCGCAAGGATTGTTTGCAGGCATCAATGCTGCACTTCAGTGTCGAACTATTTTGGGTCAGCCCAATGACATGGGGGGCGCGTGGATGCCCACGAGAGACCAGGCCTATTTGGGGGTGTTGGTCGATGACCTCATTACCAAGGGCGTGACCGAGCCTTACCGAATGTTCACCAGCAGGGCAGAGTTCCGACTCCAGTTGCGTGAAGACAATGCCGACATGCGACTGACCGAGGTGGGCAGACAAATGGGCTTGGTAGATGACGAGCGCTGGGCTTCGTATTGCACGAAGCGTGAAGCTGTTTCACGTGAAACAGAGCGCTTGAAGTCTACTTGGGTCAACCCCAGAAATTTGCCTGCCGCAGAGTCGGTGAGAGTTTTGGGCAAAGCCATTGAACACGAACACAACTTGTTGGACTTGCTGCGTCGCCCAAACGTGTCGTACTCGCAACTCATGAGTTTGGATGGCGGTCGCTTTGAGGCCAGTGCTGTTTCACGTGAAACATTGGGAGACTTGGCTGAGGCGGTGATAGAGCAGGTTGAGATCACCGCCAAATACTCGGGCTACATTGACCGACAAAAGGTGGAGGTTGAGCGCTCGGCCTATTATGAAAACCTGAAGTTGCCGGCCAAGCTGGACTACCTCCAGGTTTCCTCCTTGTCCATTGAGGCGCGTCAGAAATTGGCCAAACACCGGCCCGAAACACTGGGCATGGCCTCTCGTATTTCCGGCATCACGCCTGCCACGATTTCTTTGTTGCTGATTCACCTTAAAAAGGGCGGTTTTAAAGAATTCATGGCCGTGAAGCCGGAGTTGCTTGAGGGTGTAGAGGGTGCTGAAAGTGTGGCCTCGTGATGGGTGACTCGCCC
>JBDLWA010000190.1:0-4543 GCA_039804505.1 Pseudomonadota bacterium | reverse complement strand
GTTTTGAAGATGAGCGCAGACAAAGGAATGAGCACAATCAAGCAGAGGTACATCAAGGTGTACCCCAGGGTGATGTTGAAACCGGGCAAAACCCGGGCGGGCGCTCTGCGCTTGGCAGGCGCCGCCTCAGCGGAACTAGAGAGCATGAATTACTTAACGGTGTACAGCTTGTCGAAATTGCCACCATCGTTGAAGTGCACTTTTTGCGCTTCAGCGAAAGAGCCAAACACTTCGTTCACAGTGAACAACTGCAATGGCTTGAAGGTTTTGCTGTATTTTTTCAAGATGGCTTGATTGGTGGGGCGCAAGGCATGCTTGGCAGCAATCTCTTGTGCCTCATCGGAGTAGAGGTAATTCAAATAGGCCTTGACCAAATCGCCAGTGCCTTTTTTAGCCACTGTGCGCTCTACCACTGCCACGGGGTTTTCTGCCACGATGCTGATGGAAGGATGGATGGCATCTACTTTGCCGGCGCCAAACTCGTTGTCGACAGAGATCACTTCGGATTCAAAGGTCACGAGCACATCGCCAATATTGCGTTGCAAGAAGATGGTGGTGGCATCACGGCCGCCCTTGGCCAACACAGGCACGTTTTTGTAGAGCTTGGCCACAAAAGCTGCGGCATCGGCTTCGCTGCCACCCTTTTTACGCACATAGCCCCAGGCTGCCAAATAAGCCATGCGGCCATTGCCACCTGTTTTGGGGTTGACCACGATCACCTGAATGCCAGGCTTGATCAGATCATCCCAGTCTTTGATGTTCTTAGGATTGCCATTGCGTGTGAGGAACAGCATGGTGGAGCTGGTGGGGGATGCGCTGTGCGGGAAGCGCTTGTTCCAATCGGCCGCCACAATGCCTTTGCTGGCCAAGAAGTCGATGTCTGTGGTGGTGTTCATGGTGACCACATCGGCATCCAAGCCGTCGTTCACAGCACGAGCTTGCGCACTAGAACCGCCGTGGGCTTGGTCAATCTTGACGTCTTTGCCAGTGGTCTTTTTGTAATTGGCAATGAAAGCGGCGTTGTAGTCTTTGTAAAACTCGCGGGCTACATCGTACGAGGCGTTGAGCAAGGTTTGTGCGGAGGCTGTCAGGCCTGATAGCGCCACAATGGCGGCTACAGCAAAGGTTTTGGTCTTGTTCATGGTTGAGTCTCTGAAGAGTAAGGACGCGATTGTCCAAGACCCTCTTCAAAACTCAAACCAATCATTTATTCTTTGTTTATGCAATAAATGACATAAAGGCCAAAAAATTAAGTTTTGGCTGGATCAAAAGCATCCCAAGCAGCAACGGCTTCCGAGGCATACATGAGTGCAGGTCCGCCGCCCATGTAAACGCACACCGACAGCATCTCTTCAAACTCTTCTCGTGTACAGGCCAAGCGATGCAATGCTTTGACATGAAAGCCAATACAGCCTGAGCAATGTTGAGTGATGCCAATGGCCAATGCCATCAGCTCTTTGTGCTTCTCACTGATCGCTCCTGTCGTCATGGCTGCTTTAGCGAGCTGCCCAAAGCCTTGCATGGCATCGGTTTGTGATTTACGCAATGTCGCCATGGACTTGCTGATGTTTTGTATCAAAGTGGGGTGATCAAAAGTGCTCATAGGAAACGCCTCCGTTTTTAAAGTGCATTCAGTGGAATCTTCAAATAAGCCACCCCGTTTGATTCTTGGGGTGGCAGTTCGCCAGCGCGAATATTGATTTGTACCGCCGGCAAAATTAAGACGGGCATCTCCAGGGTGGCATCGCGTTTTGTTCGCATCGCTACAAACTGGTCCTCGGTGATGCCATCATGAACATGAATGTTGTGGGCACGTTGAGCTGCCACAGTGGTTTCGAAGGCGACAGGCCGATCGGTGGGGGGATAGTCGTGACACATGAAGAGTCGCGTCTCTGGTGGCAGGCTCAAAATTTTGCGTGTGGAGGCATACAAAGCGCGTGCATCACCGCCAGGAAAGTCGCACCGTGCTGTGCCAACATCTGGCATGAACAGGGTGTCACCTACAAAAACAGCATCACCCAATTGATACGCCACACAAGCGGGTGTATGACCTGGCACAAACAAGACTTTGCCCGTCAAATTCCCTACTTCAAATGCCTCATCACCGTCTAGAAGTTGATCGAACTGGGAGCCATCTTGTTTGAAGGCGGGCTCTAAATTGAAAATGCCCTTGAATACCTTTTGCACTTGCGTGATGTGCGCACCAATGGCTGTTTTGCCACCCAGCAGTTTTTTGAGATAGGGCGCAGCGCTGACGTGGTCTGCGTGCGCATGCGTTTCCAAAATCCAAGCCACTTGAAGCTGATGGGCTTGGACATAAGCCACAACTTTGTCTGCAGAAGTGGTGGAAGTTCTGCCTGACTTAGGGTCGTAATCCAGAACCGAGTCGATGATGGCGCAGGCGGTACCAACGCCGCTATGAACGATGTATGTCACGGTCCAAGTGGCCTTGTCAAAAATGCCATGGACGATGGGTCGAGTGTTTTGAGCAGTCATCAGAGGCTTTCAATTAATTTTCTGATAGTATATTCAAAGATATATTAAAAGTAAATATAATATCGAAAATTTAATCAAATGGAGGCATCGATGAGTGCTGTGTCCCTAGAGCTTGCGCAAATGCACAGATCTGCTGAGCAAGCTTGCAAGCTCATGAAAGTTCTGTCCAACCCTGACCGCTTGATGATTCTTTGCCAACTGTCCAAGGGCGAGCTACGGGTGGGCGAGATAGAAGAGATGCTTGGCATTGAACAACCTACCTTGTCGCAGCAACTGACCGTGTTGCGCGACGAAGAGCTTGTCTCCACGCGGCGTGAAGGCAAAAACATTTATTACCAAGTCACAAGCCCTAGAGCATTGGCTGTGATCGGTACTTTGTACGAACAATTTTGTAAACCCTAAAGGCACCTATGACGATTGATTGGCTTCATTTCACACCCTGGCTGTCGTTGGTCGGTGGCATTTTGCTCGGACTGGCGTCAGCTGCATTTATTTTGATCAATGGCCGCATCTTGGGGATCAGTGGCATCTTGGGGGGCTTGCTTTCACCGCGCGTAGGCGATATCGGCTGGCGCATTGCATTTTTGTTGGGCATGGCTGCGTCACCATGGGTGGCGAGCTTGATATTTCCAGAAGGTTTGATAGAGGCGCCTCGCATTGAGGCAGGCTACGCCGCCATCGCCATCGCGGGACTGTTGGTTGGTTTTGGAACCCGCTATGGATCGGGTTGCACCAGTGGTCATGGTGTGTGTGGTTTGTCGCGCCTCTCGCCCCGTTCCTTGGTTTCCACCCTCACCTTCATGGGCCTAGGTTTTGCCACGGTCTATGTCGTTCGTCACCTCATTTAAAAAGTACATGTATGCAACACCGAATCAGTGAATTTTTAGTGGGTCTGTTGTTTGGCTTGGGACTCATCCTCTCTGGCATGACAGACCCTGGCAAGGTGATTGGGTTCTTGGACCTTGCTGGCCTGTGGGACCCCTCGCTGGCATTGGTCATGGGCGGGGCGATTGCCGTCGGCTTTTTTGCCTTTGCAATTGCCAAGAAAAGAACGGCCAATTTTTTGGGAGGTGCTTTGCATTTACCCAAGTCCAATCAAATCGACAAGCCCTTGGTGATCGGTGCGATGTTGTTTGGTGCAGGCTGGGGACTGGCTGGCTTTTGTCCTGGCCCAGGGCTGGTGTCGCTTGCATCAGGCAATGCCAAAGGCGCTTTCTTTGTTGCGTTCATGTTGGTGGGGATGCAGTTGTTTGAAATATTCAATCGCATCACCACAAAGCAACATTGAATGAGTGAGTTCTGTCGTTTAACGTCCTTGAACGGAATACAACTTTGACGCTTGTCACCCTGTTGGGTATTTTGATTGGTGCCATCATGGGCTTAACCGGTGCAGGGGGCGGCATTCTTGCTGTGCCCGTGCTGGTTGCAGGTATGCACTGGTCGATGCAACAAGCAGCACCCGTGGCATTGATCGCTGTTGCGGTGGGTGCCGGCGTAGGCGCCATTGATGGCTTTAGATATCGCTTGGTTCGCTACAAAGCAGCCATCTTGATGGCCATCAGCGGTATTCCAGTAACGCGTCTTGGGCAATATTGGGCTCACCAATTGCCGCAATATTTACTGCTCGGTAGCTTTGCGCTGCTCATGCTGATGGTGTCCGTGCGTTTTTACAAAGAGTCGCAACAAAAACAACAGACACCTTCGGAGGATTTTTTGCGCAAGGTTGAGGTCAGCAGTGAAACAGGCAAGTTTATTTGGACGCCCCTCACGGCGTTGGTACTGACCTTGATTGGCATGCTAACAGGCCTCATGACGGGGCTTTTAGGGGTGGGCGGCGGTTTTCTCATCGTGCCCTTGATGAAACGATTGACGCACTTAACCGTACCAGGCATTGTCGCAACGTCATTGTTCGTCATCACCTTGGTAGGCGGCGGCGGTGTGGTCAGCGCAATGCTTGCCGGTGCAGAATTACCCTGGTTTGAAACCAGTGTCTTTGTCGCTTCAATGGTTGTCGGAATGCTGATGGGTCGGCGTCTGGTTCATCGAT
>JBDLWA010000189.1:0-9070 GCA_039804505.1 Pseudomonadota bacterium | reverse complement strand
AAACCGCCGACACAGGCACGATCTCTTTCAGCGGTGAAGACACCACGCACGTGCACGTGCGCGAGCGCCAAGTGGGCTTTGTGTTTCAGCACTACGCCTTGTTCCGCCACATGACCGTGTTTGAAAACGTGGCTTTTGGCTTGCGCATGAAGCCACGCAGCCAACGCCCCTCAGAAGCTGTCATCAAACAAAAGGTGCACGATTTGTTGGGCTTGGTGCAACTCGATTGGTTGGCCGATCGTTACCCCTCTCAACTCTCTGGCGGTCAGCGTCAGCGCATTGCCTTGGCCCGCGCCTTGGCAGTCGAGCCCAAAGTGTTGTTGCTGGACGAACCCTTTGGTGCGCTGGACGCCAAGGTGCGCAAAGAATTGCGCCGTTGGTTGCGCCGCTTGCACGACGACTTGCATGTCACCAGCATCTTTGTGACGCACGACCAAGAAGAAGCCTTGGAAGTGGCCGACCGTGTGGTGCTCATGAACAGCGGCCGCGTGGAGCAAATTGGTTCGCCCCAACAAGTGTGGGACCATCCTGCCAGCCCCTTTGTGTATGGCTTCTTGGGCGATGTGAACTTGTTCCATGGCCGCGCGCATGAAGGTGAGATGATCATTGGCGGCGACAATGCTGTCAGTCTGAACAGCCCCGAACACCAAGATGTGCAAAACAGCAAAGCCTTTGCCTACGTGCGCCCTCACGACATTGAAGTGAAGCGCTACAGCACCGGCGATGCCGGCATCAAAGCCAAACTCACCCGTGCCATTGTGGTGGGCCCCATTGCTCGTTTGGAGTTTGAGCCCGTCGACCATCACGACTTTGCTAAAGACACAGTGATTGAGGCACAACTGTCAGCCCATCTGTTTGCAGAACAGCAATACAAAGAGGGCGAGACTTTGGTGCTGACGCCTCGCAAGGCGCGGATCTTTGTTGAGAGTTAACTCACAACATCTTCAAGACAAGCCAGCACTGTTTTTTTAAACGTGCTGGCTTTTTTTTGTGTTGCCAAGGCAAAATATCTGCATGACTCAAGACATCGTTGTTCAAGCCCCCGCGCAAGCTGCGCAACTCTTCTTGCTATTTCACGGCTATGGCGCAGATGCGCAAGACATGCAGCCTTTGGCCAAGCGATTTGCTGAAGAGTTTCCACTAGCCTGTGTGGTTTGCGTCCAAGCCACCCAACCTTCTGAGGCCGGTTTTGGCTGGCAGTGGTTTCCTCTTCAAGGCGTCACTGAAGAAAACCGCCCTGAGCGAGTCAACGATGCCATGCCAGGTTTTGTGGCGCTGGTTCGTGCATGGCAACAGCGAACGGGGGTGAGCCACGAGGCCACCGCTTTGGTGGGCTTCTCACAAGGCGGCATCATGTCCTTGGCGTCTAGCTTGCAAGAATCCACTTTATGTGGCCGCGTGTTGGGATTTAGCAGCCGATTTGTCGAGTTGCCAGTTCAAGCGCCAGAAACGGTCACCTACCATTTGTTTCATGGCAAATCGGACAATGTGATTCATTATGGCTATGCGGTCAGCGCTGCTGAACGTTTAGTGGCAATCGAAGCCGATGTTACGGCCGACGTCCTGCCTTACATTGGCCACGAAATTCACCCCAACATGATTGACTTGGCCATTGAGCGACTCACCACGCACATGCCCAAGCGGTTTTACAAGCAGGTGCAAGAGGCCGATCCTGGCGATTCTTCAGTTCGACACTAAGCCCGCTAAAATTGGGTCACGCTCAACACGCCGCACCACAGGCGGCACATCTCAAGAGATCTTTGTCATGAAATTTACAACTGCCTGTCTGGCGCTCATCACCTGCTTGTGTTTGCAAGGCTGTGCCGTCGTGGCCGTGGCCGATGTGGTGGCGTCCACTGTCATCTACACCGGCAAGACGGTGATCAATGTCTTAGACGCGGTCACGCCCGACATCGTCAACAAAAAGAAAAAAGATTAAATACCCAGCCAGCCGTTGGTGCGCGCAAAGTGCAAGGCTTGCGTGCGGCTGTTGACACCCAAACGGCGAAACAAGCGCCAGAAGTGAACCTTCACAGTGTGTTCGCTGATGGTGAGCTTGTCGGCAATGTCACGATTGCTCAAGCCTTGATCCAGCATCAAGATCAACTGCTTTTGACGCTTCGACAACTTGGTGGGCGCTGCGGAGCTGCTGGGTGCCTCTGCTTC
Source organism: Pseudomonadota bacterium (assembly GCA_039804505.1). Taxonomy (GTDB): domain Bacteria; phylum Pseudomonadota; class Gammaproteobacteria; order Burkholderiales; family Burkholderiaceae_C; genus Limnohabitans_A. Next base: position 6,904 of record JBDLWA010000189.1, on the reverse strand, counting down.
TTCAGGCGTCGGCAAAAATGTGCGCAAACCTTCAATGATGGTGTTGGGGGGGCTGGCTTTTTCTAAGAATAAATCGGCACCCGCTTCTAGGCACGCAGCCTCACATTCGCTGGCTTCCGAGCCCGTCACAATGACCAAGGGCACATTGGGAAACTTGGCTTTCACGGCATGCACGCCCGACAGCCCCAGTGTGTCGGGCAGCTTCAAGTCCAAACAAATCAGTTCTGGCTCGCCTTGACGTTCAACGGTGGACTCTAAGCTGTTAAGTTTATGCACAGAGACCACTTTCAAACCGGGGCGCACCCGTTGTACCAACATGGTGAGGGCATCGCGCATCAAGGGGTGGTCGTCAATGACGTATACGGTCATGGTGTGCTCAAGAATTAAACTTAAAGTATGAGCGTATCAGCAAACTCTGCAACAAATCAAGCAACTTTTGCGTAAATTGAACACTTATTGTGGTTTTGTCAGATTCAACCGACGGCCGGTCGGTTGATTGCGAACCTGCATTTACAAAAACAGGGATTTTTACGATTTGGATTTGGCTTTTTCGGCCAATTCAGCCCGAAGGGTGGCCAAGGACTGGGCCACTTCAGAACTGCTCACGCCCTCACCAAAAGCCACTTGGGCCCCTAATGCGGCCAAAGCTTTGGCATCGTCTTGCTGCAATTGGGCAATGGCCAGGCCTGCATCTTTGGGGGAACTGAAGCCCAAGCTTTGCAACAAAACACGACCTTGAGGATCGACCAGTTTGAAATAAAACTGACCATCTTGTTCGCGGTATTGCTTAAAGGCGGGGCTGGCCGCGCGAGCTGATTTGACCGTGGCTTGTGGACTGCCCGAGCTGGCCAAGGCTCGCAAGCCCACGGCATGGCGCAATTCTTTGATGAACGGTGTGGCCAACTCACGTGCTTTGGCGGCACCTTGCAGCAGCAGCGCATCGACTTGGGCGGGGTTGTTGACCAGCTCTTCGTAGCGTGCGCGCATTGGCGCGACTTCTTGGTCTATGCGTTCAAACAACACTTGCTTGGCATCACCCCAGCTAATGCCATCGGCATAAGCCTTGGCCAAGGTGGCCGTTTCTTCTGCGCTGGCAAAGGCTTGGTAAATTTGAAACAGGGCGGAGCCCTCGGTGTCTTTGGCTTCACCGGGCGCACGCGAATCGGTCAAGATGCCCGAGATCAATTTTTTCAATTGCGCGCTGGATGAAAACAACGGAATGGTGTTGTCGTAGCTTTTGCTCATCTTGCGGCCATCTAGGCCTGGCAGCAAAGCCACAGACTCTTCAATGACGGCTTCTGGCAACACCAAGTGTTCGCCGTACAAATGGTTGAAGCTAGAGGCCATGTCGCGGGCCATTTCAATGTGCTGAATTTGATCGCGTCCCACAGGTACTTTGTGCGCTTTGAACATCAAGATGTCGGCGCCCATGAGCACGGGGTACATGAACAAACCGGCCGACACATCGGCATCGGGATCGTTGCCTGCCAAATTGTTTTTATCGACCGAGGCTTTGTAGGCGTGGGCGCGATTCAAAACACCTTTGCCCGTGACACAGGTCAGGAACCAAGTGAGTTCTGGAATTTCAGGGATGTCGGATTGCCTGTAAAACATCACGCGTTCGGGATCCAAACCTGCGGCAATCCAGCTGGCCGCAATTTCCAAAGTGGAGCGCTGAATGCGTGCAGGCTCGTCGCATTTGATCAGCGCGTGATAGTCGGCCAAAAAGTAAAAACCTTGGGTGTCGGGGTTGCGGCTGGCTTGCACTGTGGGGCGAATGGCACCCACGTAATTGCCAAGGTGAGGCGTACCTGTGGTGGTAATACCGGTTAAGACACGTGTGCGTTGTTTGGAATCTGTCGTCATGGCTGATGTGAGTTCAAGAAGCGTTGCAAGTTGCGTATTAAGAGAATAATTTCAACATCATTTCGATGAGCCCAAAAGTGGCACTCATCACGGGGTCTAGCCACAAGTGATTCACCACCCCAGTCAGGGCCAAGGCCATCACAATGAAAAAACCGTAGGGCTCTATGCGAGAGAACTGATAGGCTTGCCGCATCGGCAACAAGCCCACCACAATGCGGCCCCCATCGAGGGGTGGCAGTGGGAATAAATTGAAAGCAAACATCACCACATTGCTCAACACGCCAGCCTTGCACATGGCCAAGAAGAATTTTTCTGTCACGCCAAAGTCGGTGTACACCACATACAGCAAGGCCCACACAATGGCCTGCAATAAATTGGCAGCTGGCCCCGCTAACGCAACCCACACCATGTCGCGTTTGGGATGACGCAAATTGCCAAAGTTGACGGGCACGGGTTTGGCGTAACCAAATAACAAAGCGCCGCTGGTGCTGAAATAAAGCAAGAGGGGCAAAAGAATGGTGCCTACTAAGTGAATGTGCGAAAACGGATTGAGCGTGACACGTCCCATCATGTAGGCCGTGCGGTCACCAAAGTATTTGGCGACATAACCGTGTGCAGCCTCATGCATCGTGATGGCAAAGATCACGGGAATGGCATAGACCGAAACGGTTTGAATGAGGTTGGAGGTGTCCACGGCGTAATTGTCTCAAAGAAGTTGGCTGACTAGGCTCATTTACAAACCCAACAGCGCGATATTGCCGCGGCCTTCACGCACCACCTCAATGCTGTCGCCTGTACAGTCCACCACCGTGGTGGGCTCACGGCTGCAGGCACCTGCATCGATCACCCCCGCAATCAGCTTTTCATAGCGATCCCGAATTTCTTCGGGGTCGTTCAAAGGATCGGACTCGCCTGGCGGAATGAGGGTGGTAGCGAGCAAAGGCGCGCCGTGCATCGCCAGCAACTCTTGGAGCACAGCATGCTCTGGCACACGCAATCCAATGGTTTTTCGCTGCGGGTGGCTCACTCGGCGTGGCACCTCTTTGGTGGCTTCCAAAATGAAAGTGAACGAGCCTGGTGTGGCTTGTTTCAGCATCCTAAATTGGGCGTTGTCGACTTTTGCAAAATTGGCCAACTCGCTCAAGTCACGGCATAGCAGCGTGAGGTGGTGCTTGTCATCCACGCCGCGCACTTTGCGCAAATGATCAGCTGCAGCCTTGTCGTCCATGTGGCAAACCAAAGCGTAGCTAGAGTCGGTAGGCACCGCCAGCACACCGCCTTGATTTAACAAGGTGACGGCTTGTTTGAGCAAGCGCTGCTGTGGGTTTTCGGGGTGAACAGAAAAATACTGAGCCATGACACTTCAACCTTTAAGACTCGACCGGCAACACTTGGACACGGCTTTCACGCACAGTGAGCCAAGCGCCTAAGGCGCCGCACAGGGTGACCACGCCCATGCCCACCAAAGTCCATTGGTCTGGCATGTGGTCAAACACCAACCAGCCACCCAACATGGCAAAGCCAATTTGTGCGTAGAAATAAGGGGTGAGTGTGGCGGCAGGGGCCTTGGAAAAAGCGCGAATGAGCAGGTAGTGACCCACGGTGGCAAAACTGCCCATGATGAGCAACTGCAGCCACACAAACCAATCGGTGGGCAATTCCCAAACAAAGGGCAACACAAACGCACCGAGCAATGTTCCCACCCAGCCCGTCAGAATGTTCATGGTGATGGGGTCTTCAGTGCGCGCCATGCGGCTGGTGAGTAAATGAAAACTGCCATTGGTCAAAATGAGCATCAAGGGAAATATCAGCACCCAATCAAAGTGCTGCGTGCCAGGGCGCACCATGATCAGGGTGCCCACAAAGGCACCCACCACCAAGGCCCAACGTAGCTTGCGAACTTTCTCGCCCAACAGCAGGGCGGCAACCAAGGTGACCACCAAAGGAGTAATGGAGGCAATGGCGGTGAACTCACCCACGGGAATGTATTTCAAACCGTAAAAGGCGCAGATGCTGCTGCCAAATAACAGGGCACCGCGAGCCATTTGAAACTTGGGATGCGCCGTTTTAAAAAGACTCATACCGCGCTGCGGCAGAAAAAATACGGTGCTGAACAGCGCTTGAATTAAATAGCGAAACCACAAAGCCAACATGATGGGCACGCTGGCGCTGATGTGCTTGGTGGTGGTGTCGAGGACCGCAAAACAGGCCACTGACATCACGACAAAGCCAATGCCCGTCAGTGTTTGAGCAGGGTTGTGTTTCACTGGATACGGTCTGACAACAAATCCCAAACAGGGGTGAGTTGGCCAGGCAACCAAGGCAGTGTTCCCAGGTCGGTGTGACTTTCATCGGGGCTGTGAAAGTCACTGCCGCGAGAGGCGGCTAGGTTGAACTCAAGCGCTGTCTCTGCATATTGCAAGGCGTCTGCACTGGAATGGCTGCCTGTGATCACTTCAATGCCGCGTCCACCATGGTTGATGAACTCGGTGATCAGTGCAAATTCTTCATTGGCCGTAAAACCATATCTGGCTGGGTGGGCAATGACGGCAATGCCACCTGCGCCCGTGATCCACTTCACGGCATTTTCTAAGGAGGCCCAACGGTGTGGCACAAAGCCGGGCTTGTTGTCGGTGAGGTATTTTCTAAATACTTCGGAGGTGTCTTTGCACACGCCCGACTCCACCAAGAAACGCGCAAAGTGTGTGCGTGAAATCAGTTCGGGGTTGCCAACGTATTTGAGTGCACCTTCGTAGGCGCCATGAATGCCCACCTTGGCCAAACCTGCCGACATGTCTTTGGCACGTTCGCCGCGTCCGCCGCGCGTATTGCGCAGGCCTTGGACCAAGGCTTCGTTGTGGTGATCAAAACCCAAGCCCACGATGTGGACCGTTTTGCCAGCGAAGGTGATGGAGATTTCTACGCCTGTGAGGTACTTCATGCCCAGCGTTTTGGCTGCCGCCATAGCGCGGTCTTGGCCGCCCACTTCGTCGTGGTCTGTTAGCGCCCATAGTTGCACCCCGTTGGCCTTGGCGCGCTGGGCCAGAACTTCAGGCGTGAGCGTGCCATCAGAGACCACGGAATGGCAATGTAAATCGGCGTTGAGTAGGGGTTCCACAGGGGTATTTTAGGCGCTCTGCAAGATGAGCCCGCCTCTGCCCGATAATTCGGGCTGAAATAGTGAGATTTTTATGGCCTTGATGATCACCGATGAATGCATCAACTGTGATGTGTGCGAACCTGAATGTCCCAATCAGGCGATCTACCTCGGCCCTGAGATTTATGAAATTGACCCGTCCAAGTGCACGGAATGCGTGGGTCATTTTGACGAACCCCAGTGTGTACAGGTGTGCCCTGTAGCTTGTATTCCGGTCAATCCACAGCACGTGGAAACCAAAGAGACTTTGTTTCAAAAGTACCAGCGCCTGCAAAACGCTGGCTAAAGCCGTTGCCACTGGAATTGAAACGATTCCTGCGCCTTTCCACCACTAAGCTCAGTGATCAACTGAAATGGCTTCACACCCCTTCAGGCCGCGGTGGCTTGGGGCGAGGGGGCTTGCTGGTGTGGATTTGCACCATGGCCTTTTCCATCTCACCCTGAATAAGCAAATCGGCCGCTTTAACCGAGCGGGCAATGCTTTCTTGAATGAGCTCGCGCTGTTCGGCCATGGGTTTTTTCAGCACCCAGTTGACCACCTCGGCTTTGACACCCGGGTGTCCAATGCCTAGGCGCAAGCGCCAGTAATCACCGGTGCCCATTTGCGCGTGAATATCGCGCAAGCCGTTGTGGCCAGCATGGCTGCCGCCAAACTTGAGCTTGGCTTGCCCTGGGACCACATCGAGTTCGTCGTGGGCCACCAAAATTTCTTGCGGGCTAATTTTGAAAAATTTAGCCAAAGCACCGACTGATTTACCAGACAAGTTCATGAAAGTTTGGGGCTCTAGCAGCCAAACGGTTTGACCTTTGACTTGGGTGCGAGCCACTTTGGCAAAGTAACTTTTGTCGGGTACCAAGCTGACATTGAGCTCGCGCGCCAAGGCGTCAATCCACCAAAAGCCAGCGTTGTGGCGGGTGTCTTCGTATTCGGCGCCTGGGTTGCCGAGGCCAACAAACAACTTAATCATGGGAGAGTATAAAAACAAAACAAGCTGAAAAAAAACAACCCGCACGAGGCGGGTTGTTTCAACACTGAAGGTGTTAAAGCTTGGCTAAGAATTACTTCTTCTTGGCTTTGCCCTTGGCATCGGCAGGGGCTGCGTCGGCAGCAGGGGCTGCTTCTTCGGCAACGGGAGCCACAACAGAGACCAACACAGGGTTTTTCTTACCGTGTGTCACGGCCTTCACGCCCTTAGGCAATGTGATGTCGGCCAGGTGCAAAGAAACACCTTTCTTCAAACCAGACAAATCAACGTTGATGGCTTCTGGCAAATCGGCTGGCAAGCAAGTGATTTCCAATTCGTTCATCACGTGGTTGATCAAGCAGGCGTCCACTTTCACAGCGGGAGATGACTCTTCGCCAGAGTAGTGGAAGGGCACTTTACGGTTCAAAGTGGTCTTGGCATCAACGCGTTGGAAGTCGATGTGCAAAACCAATTGTTTGTAAGGGTGCATTTGGAAGTCACGGAGCAACACTTTGGTTTCTTTACCGTTCAATTCCATGTCCAAGATGCTTGCGTGGAAAGCTTCTTTTTTCAGGGCATGCCACAAAGCATTGTGGTCGAGTTCGACCAATTGGGGTTGTTGATCCACACCGCCATAAACAATACCAGGTGTCTTACCTGAATTGCGCAGACGGCGGCTCGCACCCGTACCTTGCAAAGAGCGCTCAAAAGCGACAAATTTCATAACTAACTCCTAGATGAGTTGACCGCGACCAGTACAACTCTGTTTTAAAAAGGACTGCCGAACAGCAGTCCACATTGATGTTCCAGATCAGTCTTTGTCTGAGAACAAACTCATGACCGACTCACCGTGTGCCATGCGCTGAATGGTGTTGGCCAACAGCGGCGCCACAGTGAGTTGGCGAATTTTGGGGCA
>JBDLWA010000188.1:0-2942 GCA_039804505.1 Pseudomonadota bacterium | reverse complement strand
TCAACCCCAGCCATCAATGGGTCAACCAAAAAATCAAAGCGGGTGAATTCAACATTCAGCAAATGGATGTTCAAACCTATTTCTTCCGCCGCACCAACATGAATGCTTTGGGTCAAGCCCGTAGCTGGACCGATCACTTGCTGTGGCACCACGCCGCGCATACCGTTGATTTGTTTGCTTATCAAGCGGGCAGCCCCATTGTCAAAGCCAATGCGGTTCAAGGCCCCATTCATCCCACCTTGGGCATTGCGATGGACATGAGCATTCAATTGCAAGCCGCCAACGGCGCCATTTGCACCTTGAGCTTGTCGTTTAACAACGATGGCCCCTTGGGCACCTACTTCCGCTACATCGGCGATACAGGCACTTACTTGGCGCGTTACGATGATTTGTTCACTGGCAAGGAAGAACAGATTGATGTGTCCCAAGTGGCGGTGTCCATGAATGGCATTGAGCTGCAAGACCGCGAGTTTTTTGCCGCTATCAAAGAGGGTCGCGAGCCCAACGCTAGCGTGGCGCAAGTGCTCCCTTGCTACAAGGTGTTGCACGACTTAGAGTTACAACTGAACGCCTAATGGCGACACTCGTTCAGCGGGTCATCCTAGGGGTGGGGATGACCTGTTGACCTTGAATCAAATTTCGTTTGATAATTAACCAAGTGGTACATTTATCAAATGACAAAAACTTCGTCTCCAGTCCCTCGTAAAACCAGCACCAGCCGCACCAACGATCCCGATCGAACGATGGCGGAAATTCTGAGTGTGGCCACGCAAGAGTTTGCCGACAAAGGCTTAGCGGGTGCCCGGATCGATGAAATAGCCGCTGCCACGCGAACCAGCAAGCGCATGATCTATTACTACTTCGGCAGTAAAGAGGGGCTCTACATCGCCGTGCTCGAGGCTGCTTATGGACGCATGCGGAAAATTGAATCCGATCTTCACTTGAACGACTTTGAGCCCGAGGAGGCGCTCAAGCGATTGATCGAATTTACCTATGACCATCACCAAGGCAACGAAGAATTTATTCGTTTGGTGATGAATGAGAACGTCCACCGTGCTGAATTTTTGGCACGCAGCCCAGCGATTCAAGCGGTCAATGGCTCAGCGTTGCAAACCATTGAAGCGCTTTACAACCGTGGTGTGAAGCAGGGGGTCTTTAAAAAGAACCTCACCCCCCTAGAAATTCACTCAGCTATTTCAGCCTTGACCTTCTTCAATGTTTCCAACCGGCATACGTTTGGCTTGATCTTCAAAGGGAAACCTTCCACCGGTAAAGCCCAAACCCTCAAAAAAGCCCAAGTGGTGAACCTCATCACCAGCTATGTCTGTCTTTGAATTGACAAGCTCTTGGTTATTGAATATTGATATATCAGGTAGCCACTTATGAACAATGGGTCATAGGGTTTTTACCTATCTTCAAAAACTAACTAGTTCGTACATTAATACCTATGACGTTTTTTCCAGGAAGCCTTCAATGAATCGTTTTTTAGACATCCTCTGCAAAGCCATTGAGTATTTAATCGCCAGTTTTATGGCAGGCATGGTGGTCTTGGTTTTCGGTAACGTTTTGCTGCGTTATGGCTTCAACTCGGGCATTACCTTGTCAGAAGAGCTGTCCCGCTGGTTGTTTGTGTGGATGACATTTTTGGGCGCCATTGTGGCTGTCCGTTCACACGAGCATTTGGGCACCGACATGTTGGTAGGGCGCTTGGGACCCGCTGGTAAAAAAATCTGCATGGGTCTGTCGCAAATGCTCATGTTGCTTTGCTGCTACTTGCTCTTCAAAGGCGCCTACGAGCAGGCCATCATCAATTGGACCAGCACCAGCGCGGTGATGGAAGTTTCTCTCAGCTGGGTTTATTTCCCAGGCATTATTTTTGCCGTCTTGGCAGGTTTGATGATTGCCATTGACTTCATCAAGTTGATCACCGGCCAAATGTCAGAGACAGATCTCTTAATGTTCCAAGAATCTGAAGAAGCGCCCCATGGCGACAAACACTAATCCCAGCCCAAAAGATCAAGAGAATTTCAAATGACCATTGCTGTATTCGTTCTTTCCTTGCTGGGTGCCATGGCTTTGGGGGTGCCCATTGCTTTCTCACTCTTGATTTGTGGTGTGGCCCTCATGGTGCACCTCAACATGTTTGACGCACAAATATTGGCGCAAAACCTGATTGAAGGTTCCAACAGCTTCCCGCTGTTGGCAGTGCCGTTCTTCATGTTGGCTGGCGAAATCATGAACGCGGGTGGCTTGTCACGCCGCATCGTGAACTTTGCCATGGCATGCGTCGGTCACATCAAAGGTGGTTTGGGTTACGTCACCATCATGGCCGCTGTGATCATGGCGGCTTTGTCGGGTTCTGCTGTGGCCGATGCCGCTGCTTTGGCTTCTTTGTTGTTGCCCATGATGGTTGCAGCAGGCCACGATCGTGCGCGTTCTGCAGGCTTGATCGCTTCTGCCGGCATCATTGCGCCGGTCATTCCGCCCAGCATTGGTTTTGTTATTTTTGGCGTGGCGGGTAATGTTTCTATTTCTAAGTTGTTCATGGCGGGCATCTTTCCAGGCGTGATGTTGGGCGCTTCTTTGTGGATCACTTGGTGGTGGTTGGCTCGCAAAGAGGTGGTGCATGTTCCGCCTCGTAAATCGATGGGTGAAATTGGTGTGGCCATGCGTGAAGCCACCTGGGCATTGGTGTTGCCATTGATCGTGGTCTTTGGTTTGAAATTTGGTGTGTTCACCCCCACCGAGGCTGCTGTGGTGGCCGCTACTTATGCCTTGTTCATTTCTTTGTTTATTTACAAAGAACTCAGCTTTAAAACCATTGTTCCCTTGTTTGTGGCTGCAGCCAAAACCAGTGCCATTGTGATGTTCTTGGTAGCCGCTGCCATGGTCTCTGCATGGTTAATCACGGTTGCCAATTTGCCTGCGCAATTGATCACATT
>JBDLWA010000187.1:0-16901 GCA_039804505.1 Pseudomonadota bacterium | reverse complement strand
CTGACGGTAGCAATACTGTGCGGGTTCGAGTCCCGCCCCGCGCACCACTTATTTAGACACAACTAGAGAAAAACATGGCAGTTACTGTAGAAACATTGGAAAAATTGGAACGCAAAATTACGTTGTCACTGCCTGTGACTGCAATCCAATCTGAAGTGGATGCCCGTTTGAAGAAATTGGCTCGCACCGTCAAGATGGACGGTTTCCGTCCAGGCAAAGTGCCCATGAACGTGGTGGCACAACGCTACGGCTATTCAGTTCAGTACGAAGTCATGAACGACAAAGTGGGTGAGGCTTTTGCCATTGCCGCCAACGAAGCCAAAGTGCGCGTTGCTGGCCAGCCCCGCATCTCCGAAAAAGAAGGCGCGCCAGATGGCGAATTGACATTTGACGCCATCTTCGAGGTGTACCCAGAAGTAAAACTGGGCGACCTGGCTGAAGCCTCTGTTGAAAAACTCAACGCCGAAGTCACCGACGAAGCCATCGACAAAACTGTCGACATCTTGCGCAAGCAACGCCGAACTTTCTCACAGCGTCCTGCTGCTGAAGCCGCTGTCGATGGCGACCGCGTCACAGTGGATTTCGAAGGCAAGATTGACGGTGAAGTATTCTCAGGCGGTAAAGCTGCCGACTTCCAATTCTTGGTGGGCGAAGGCCAAATGCTCAAAGAATTTGAAGAAGCTGTTCGCGGTATGAAAAATGGCGAAAGCAAAACTTTCCCATTGGCTTTCCCTGCCGACTACCACGGTCAAGACGTGGCTGGCAAAACAGCCGACTTCTTGGTCACCGTCAAGAAAATTGAAGCCGCACATTTGCCCGAAGTGAACGAAGCATTGGCCAAATCTTTGGGCATTGCCGACGCATCCGTCGAAGGCTTGCGCGCCGACATTCGTAAAAACCTCGAGCGCGAAGTCAAGTTCCGATTGCAAGGCCGCAACAAACAAGCTGCCATGAATGCGTTGGTCGAAAAAGCCGAGCTCGACTTGCCCCAGTCTGTGGTGCAAAGCGAAGTAGAGCGCTTGAAAGAGGGCGCTCGTGCCGACCTCAAACAGCGCGGTATCAAAGACGCCGACAAAGCCCCCATCCCTGACGAAATTTTCCGCCCACAAGCCGAAAGCCGTGTTCGTTTGGGCTTGGTGGTGGCTGAATTGGTCAAGGCCAACGCCTTGAACGCCACAGAAGCTCAGATCAAAGCCCACATTGAAGAACTGTCTTCTAGCTACGAGCGTCCAGAAGATGTGGTCCGTTGGTACTATTCCGACAACCAGCGCATGGCTGAAGTTGAAGCTGTGGTCATTGAATCCAATGTGTCCGACTTCATCTTGTCCAAAGCCAAAGTCACTGAAAAAGCCATTTCGTTTGACGAATTGATGGGCCAACAAGCCTAATCCGTTCAACTACTTTGCAGTTTGGAAACAACATGAATTCACTCGACATTCAAGCTTTGGGCAATGTGCCCATGGTGATCGAAACGTCTGGTCGCGGCGAACGCGCCTATGACATTTACTCCCGCTTGCTGAAAGAGCGAGTGATTTTCTTGGTGGGCGAAGTCAACGACTACACCGCCAATTCAGTGGTGGCTCAGTTGTTGTTTTTGGAAAGCGAAAATCCTGAAAAGGACATTTCTTTCTACATCAACTCGCCAGGTGGTTCCGTCAGTGCTGGCATGGCCATCTATGACACCATGAACTTCATCAAGCCCGATGTTTCCACACTGTGCACAGGCATGGCGGCCAGCATGGGCGCATTCTTGTTGTCAGCCGGCACCAAGGGAAAGCGTTTTTCATTGCCCAACTCCAAGGTCATGATTCATCAGCCTTTGGGCGGTACACGCGGCCAAGCTACCGAAATTGAAATTCACGCCCGTGAAATTCTCAAAACACGTGAGCAATTAAATCGCATCCTGGCAGAAAACACCGGACAACCTTTGGAAAAAATCCAATTGGATACCGAGCGTGACTACTATTTGTCGGCCGATGAGGCCAAAGAGTACGGTCTGATTGACCAAGTTATCTCAAAACGTCCCTGAGACGCAACACAGCAGGGCCGAAATTAGCGTTTCAGCCTTGTTTTTTGAAGACGGCGCCCCCTTTCTGGGAGAGCGCCGTTTTTCTTTCGTTATCATTGGGAAAATAGAACCACAGGGCGTCGTTTATGGCCGATAAAAAAGGCTCAGTTACCGAAAAGAATTTGTATTGCTCCTTCTGCGGCAAAAGCCAGCACGAAGTGAAGAAGCTCATCGCAGGACCCTCGGTCTTCATCTGCGACGAGTGCATTGACTTGTGCAACGACATCATTCGTGATGAATTGCCAGCCACCGAAATTTCCAAAGACACCAAAAATGGTTTGCCCACACCGCTGGACATCAAAACCAATTTGGACAATTACGTCATTGGTCAAGAAAAAGCCAAGCGAACATTGGCCGTGGCGGTGTACAACCACTACAAGCGTTTGAAGCACAAAGAAGGCGCCAAAAAGGAAGACGTCGAACTGGCGAAGAGCAACATCTTGCTGATTGGCCCCACCGGCTCGGGCAAAACATTGTTGGCTCAAACCTTAGCGCGCATGCTCGATGTGCCCTTTGTCATGGCCGATGCCACCACCCTGACCGAAGCCGGTTATGTGGGTGAAGACGTTGAGAACATCGTGTCTAAGTTGCTGCAAAGCTGTAACTACGACGTTGACCGTGCGCAGCGCGGCATTGTCTATATCGACGAGATCGACAAAATCACCCGCAAGTCTGACAACCCCTCCATCACGCGCGACGTGTCGGGTGAGGGCGTTCAGCAAGCCTTGCTCAAGTTGATTGAAGGCACCATGGCCAGCGTGCCACCCCAAGGCGGTCGCAAGCACCCCAACCAAGACTTCTTGCAAATCGACACCACCAATATTTTGTTCATCTGCGGTGGTGCGTTTGCGGGCTTAGAAAAAGTCATTGAAAACCGTACCGAAGCCTCCGGCATTGGTTTTGGCGCTGTGGTCAAGAGCAAGAAGCAGCGTTCGCTCACCGAAGTGTTCACTGAAGTAGAGCCCGAAGATTTGATCAAGTTCGGCCTTATTCCCGAACTGGTGGGCCGTATGCCTGTGGTGGCCACCTTGGCCGAACTCACAGAAGAAGCCTTGGTTCAAATTTTGACCGAACCCAAAAACGCCTTGGTCAAACAATTTGGCCAGTTGCTCAACATGGAAGGCGTCGAGCTTGAAATTCGTCCCGAAGCCTTGCACGCCATTGCCAAAAAAGCGCTCATCCGCAAAACGGGTGCACGCGGTTTGCGCTCCATCTTGGAGCAGGCGCTGATCGACACCATGTTTGAATTGCCCACGGCCAGCAATGTCGAAAAAGTGGTGGTGGACGCCGCCACCATTGAAGAGAGTCATGCCCCCTTGTTGGTCTACCGAGAGTCGGCCAAGCAAGCTTAAATTTTTTCCAGCCCACCCCCTGTCTCCGATGAAAAACCCTACACACGCAAGGCTTGAAATCGGTCAAACAGGGGCCATCTATCCCCAATAACCTAGGGAATCTCATGTCTGGACACACACCACTGCCCGCCGAATTGCTTGACCTGCCGATGTTGCCGCTGCGCGACGTCGTGGTCTTTCCGCACATGGTCATCCCGCTCTTTGTGGGCCGCCCCAAAAGCATCAAGGCACTCGAGAGCGCCATGCTCACCGACCGCCGGATTATGTTGGTCGCCCAAAAAACGGCTGCCAAGGACGAGCCAGAAGCCACCGACATGTTTGAAGTGGGTTGTGTTTCAACCATTCTGCAAATGCTCAAGTTGCCTGATGGCACCGTCAAAGTATTGGTAGAAGGCCAGCAGCGCGCCAAAGTCCAAACCATTACCGAAGGCGAAGCCCACTTTGTGGCCAGCGTCATGCCGGTGGAAGTGGCCGCAGAAAAAGCCGAACAAAGCAGCGAAATTGAAGCTTTGCGTCGTGCGGTGATGCAGCAGTTTGACCAATACGTCAAACTGAATAAAAAAATTCCGCCCGAAATTCTCACGTCTATTTCCAGCATCGATGAGCCTGGCCGTTTGGCCGACACCATTGCGGCACATTTGCCCTTGAAGTTGGAAAACAAACAGCTCGTCTTGGATCTGGCCAGCATTCGCGATCGCCTCGAAAACCTGTTTGCGCAGCTCGAGCGTGAAGTTGACATCCTCAACGTTGACAAAAAAATCCGTGGCCGCGTCAAGCGCCAAATGGAAAAAAATCAACGTGATTTCTATTTGAATGAGCAGGTCAAGGCCATTCAAAAAGAACTCGGTGAAGGCGAAGAGGGCGCTGACATCGAAGAGATCGAGAAGAAAATCAAAGCCGCCAAGATGCCGGCCGAAGCGCGTAAAAAAGCCGACAGCGAACTCAAAAAACTCAAGCTCATGTCACCTATGTCGGCTGAGGCTTCGGTGGTGCGCAATTACATTGAAGTGCTCACAGGCTTGCCTTGGAGCAAGAAGACCAAAATCAAACACGACTTGGGCAATGCCGAAGGCGTGCTGAACGAAGACCACTACGGTCTTGAAAAGGTCAAAGATCGCATCATGGAATACCTCGCGGTGCAGCAACGCGTCGACAAGGTTAAAGCCCCCATCTTGTGTTTGGTGGGCCCACCTGGCGTGGGAAAAACATCCTTGGGTCAGTCCATTGCCAAGGCCACAGGTCGCAAGTATGTGCGCATGGCTTTGGGCGGTATGCGCGATGAGGCCGAAATTCGCGGTCACCGTCGCACTTACATCGGCGCCATGCCCGGTAAAGTGCTGCAAAGCTTGAACAAGGTGGGTACGCGCAATCCATTGTTCTTGCTAGACGAAATTGACAAGCTAGGTACCGATTTTCGCGGTGATCCTTCCAGCGCCTTGCTGGAAGTGTTGGACCCCGAACAAAACCACACTTTCGGCGATCACTACGTAGAAGTTGATTTTGATTTGAGCGACGTGATGTTCGTGGCCACCTCCAACTCCATGAACATTCCTTCGGCGCTGCTTGACCGCATGGAAGTCATTCGTTTGTCGGGCTACACCGAAGACGAAAAAACCAGCATTGCCATCAAGTATTTGTTGCCCAAACAAATGAAGAACAATGGCGTCAAAGACGAAGAGTTGAGCGTCAGCGATGCGGCTGTTCGTGATGTGGTCCGCTACTACACCCGTGAAGCCGGCGTCCGATCGCTTGAGCGTGAGCTTTCCAAAATTTGTCGCAAGGTGGTCAAGAGTTTGTTGCTCAAACAAATGACAGCCCCTGTGCAAGTGACACCCGACAATTTGAACGATTTCTTGGGTGTGCAAAAGTACACCTACGGCCGTGCAGAAGCGGCCAATCAAGTGGGGCAAGTGGTGGGCTTGGCCTGGACCGAAGTGGGCGGCGATTTGCTCACCATTGAGGCTGCACTCATGCCTGGTAAAGGCGTGATCACTCGCACGGGTTCCTTGGGCGATGTGATGAAAGAGTCGGTTGAAGCGGCCCGAACTGTGGTTCGCAGCCGCGCGCGCTTGTTGGGTATCAAAGATGAAGTCTTTGAGAAAAAAGACCTGCACATTCACGTGCCAGATGGTGCGACACCTAAAGATGGTCCGAGTGCTGGCGCAGCCATGACAACGGCCATGGTGTCAGCCATGACAGGTATTCCAGTGCGTGCCGATGTGGCCATGACCGGCGAGATTACCTTGCGTGGTGAAGTGACAGCCATTGGCGGCTTGAAAGAAAAATTGTTGGCAGCTTTGCGCGGTGGTATCAAGACCGTTTTGATTCCGGAAGACAACGTGAAAGACCTGCAAGACATTCCTGAGAATGTCAAAAACGGTTTGGAAATTGTGCCGGTGAAATGGATCGATAAAGTCCTTGAAGTTGCACTGGAAAAAATGCCGCAAGCGTTGCCTGAGGAAGAGGCCGTTGCTGTTGCAACACCGGTGGCTGCAGAGGCCAAAGAAGACGGCAAAGCAGGGGCGGTTAAACATTGATAGAAATTTTTTGAGGTCCTTCAAAAATCTCAAAAAATTGCGCTACAATTCGTTCCACGCTAGCAAGTTGGCATAGAATGCTAAGTTGATTGCAAATGCGGGATTAGCTCAGTTGGTAGAGCGATACCTTGCCAAGGTATAGGTCGAGAGTTCGAGCCTCTTATCCCGCTCCAAACATTGAAAGATACACCAACATCTTTCAGCACGAAAGGGAAGCAATTGCTTCCCTTTTTTGTCGGAGAAAATGGCGCGGTAGCAAAGCGGTTATGCACCGGATTGCAAATCCGTGTAGGTCGGTTCGACTCCGGCCCGCGCCTCCAAATTTCACTTTGAAATTTACAAAAAAGCCCCGTCAGGGGCTTTTTTGTGTCCGTTAACTTTCTGGCTAACCAACATTTATCTATTTCCAGGCAATGTCCCTAGCATTCAGCACCATCGTTGTGCGCTGAATGACTTGTGTTGTGTGTAAAAGAATACTTAAGAAGTATCCTGCGATTCGTATTCAGGATATTTCATCATGGGTATAAATTCCCCCCTGAAGTGACATAAATATGAGGTAATGTACATGGCAATATTCACTTGTCAAAACCTCTTTTTTCATGATTTCTAACAATACTTTCAAGACAACTTCAATCGCTTCATCTTTGGTGTTGTTAGCAGCCATGATGGCTGCATTGCCCGCTCAGGCAGGCCGTCCATTAACAGTCGACGATGCCAATGTGAACGATGTTGGCGACGGTCATGTAGAAACTTGGTACACCCGTGGTGCCGACGGTGCGCGTTCTTGGACCGTTGCACCTGCCTATGCCCCCGTCGAAAACATTGAGTTGGGTGCAGGTGTGTCACGCGAACAAAAGACAGGCATCTTGACGCAAAACATCCAGGCTAAATTCAGAATGACACCCACGCAAGAAAACGGTTGTAACTTTGGCGCCGTGGTGGGCTATGCACGTGTAGAGGGCGAATCTTCACAGCCCTATGTGAATGGTTTGTTCTCATGCAACAGCGAAACGCTGGGCAGCTTGCACACCAATTTGGGTGCGCTCAATGCCTCTAGCTCACAGCGCGTTAAAACATGGGGTATCGCTTGGGAGCGTGCCTACGGTGATGTCACTTTCCACATTGAAAAGTTTGGCATGGAAAACGAACCTTCCACCATTGCAACAGGCGCACGATTCAATGTCTTACCCGATTTGCAATTGGACACCAGCGTTGGTCGTACCAACAAACAAAATGTGGTCACACTCGGTTTGAAATGGATGTTCTAAAGTGTTAATTAAGCTCAAAATTGGTCCACGGCTCACAGCCGGTTTCGGGATTGTCATTGGCGTCTTTTTGGTCGCCATGTCAGTTGTTTTGTATTTTCAAAAAGAAACTTTGCAGGCGGCTCAGCAAATCCAAAGAGAGAGCTTGCCTTTTGCACTCACAGCCGATGAAATGGTGTTGGATGTCACGCAAGTCCAGCAGTTTCTGCAGGATGCAGCAGCGACCCACAACCGCGAAAGTTTTGATGAAGCAGACAGATACGCAAGAGATTTCAAAATTAATTTGTCGAAATTTCAAGAGATGTTCCAAAATGAGAACGATGCTGTTGCGTTGAAAAAACTGGCAGAACTCGACAAAAACTTCGATGCTTTTTACGATCTCGGCAAAAAAATGACCGAGGTTTATATCTCCAAGGGCATTGAGGCTGGCAATGAGTTGATGGGCGACTTTGACAAACAAACAGAGGCCTTGAGTGAAGATCTTGGCGCATTGCGTCAAGATCAAGTGGATGAGGCCAACGAGATGGCAAACACCATCGTTGCTGCCAGCACGCTCTCCCGCAATGCCTTGATGTTAGGCGCTGCGATTGGTTTGCTCCTGGGCGCATTTATCAGCTATTGGGTGACACGCACCATTGTCAACCCTGTCACCCAACTGCAAACGGCCATTGAAGACATTGAGGCCAAAGGCGATTTCAGTCGCCGTGTTCGCATCAATGGCAATGATGAGGTGGGCTTGATGGCCAAAGCCTTCAACGCACTATTGGAAGCGCAGCAAAAAGCCATCTCCGAAGTCAGCAATGTAGTCGGCAAAATGGCTGAAGGTGAGTTTTCAAGCCGCGTTCACGCCGATCTCAAAGGCGACTTGTTATTGATGAAAAATGCCGTCAACGAAAGTGCAGATGGCATTCAAAACACCATGCAGGGCTTAAACAAACTCATGCTGGCTTTGTACAACGGTCAATTCGACGTGCAATCCAACACGCAAGGCAAGGGCGAATTCAAGCAAGCCCTTGATCAAGCGGCCATGGCAATGGGTGCCTTGCAAAGCATGCTGGGTGAAATTAGCCATGTAATGCAAGGCGTTTCACAAAGTAATCTCACCATGCGTGTAGAAGGTAATGGTCGGGGCGAGCTGGCTGTCCTAAAAGAAAATCTCAACACCTCTTTGTATGCTTTGGGTGGCACCATGAAAGCCATTCACATCAATACACGCCAAGTGGCTACTGCGGCCAATGAATTTACAGCGGCCATTGGACAAATTGCCGATGGTGCTCAAAACCAAAAGCATGCCATGAGCCAAGTCTTGGCCGCTTTGACGCAAACCACCTCAGCGGTGATGGATGTGGCTCGTAACACAGCAGAAGCCAGTACCAATTCGCGCGCTTCTATTGGTTTGGTGAAGAGCGGTCAGGGCAAAATGGACATCATGATTGAGGTGGTCAACAACATTGCGGCCAACTCTGCAAAGATCAACAAGATCACGGAAGTGATTGAAGGCATTGCCAACAAAACCAATTTGTTGTCACTCAATGCAGCCATTGAGGCCGCCCGAGCTGGTGAACATGGCAAAGGTTTCTCTGTGGTAGCAGAAGAGGTCGGTAAGTTGGCCAGCAGCAGTGCTGAAAGTACGCAACAAATTACATTGTTGGTGCAAGAGGCTGCGGCCGAAGCTGCACGGGCGGTTGAAACCGTGAAACAAGTGGCGGAAGACATGCGCAACATTGAAGCCAGCGCCAACGCCACCGATGGCATGTTGGAGCGTATTTCAGCGGCCATGGAGCAGCAAAGTGCGGCCGTTGAAGAAATCAATGCCAACGTGGGCAGCTTAGAACGCATTGCCGACAACAACGCGTCTGCTTCTGAGGAAATCAGCGCAACCGTGATGGAGCTGTCACGCGTGGCCGATTCCACACGTGCCGAAGTCGAGAAGTTTAGAATTTAAATTCTTCAAACCAAATGACTGCCTAGCCTCACGCTCGGCAGTCATTTTTTTGTGCAAGCTTCAAACCTCCAAGCTTGACGAAGCGTTGCCAAAGAACTTGCCCTGGCTTTGGCATCTTCAAGTTTGAAACTGCTGAACTTCACGCTGCGTTGCCACAGCGATCTTAGACAACTCCACCACAGTGGCTGCAATTTCTTCAGAAGCAGCGGAATTGCTTTGTGCAATTTGATCTAGATTGTTCAGGTTCGCGTTGATTTTTTCTACAGCATTGCTTTGTTCTTCCAAAGCACTTGCAATGCGTTGAAGCATTTCATCAGTGGCTTGTGTTTCACGCTCAATGCCCAGCATGTCTTTGCTCACGTCGCCCACAGCGGTCACAGCACTGCGTGCTTCTTCCACTGCTTGTTTGACCAAAATAGCAATTTCTTGTGAGCTTTCGGCGCTGTTCAAGGCCAGCTTGCCAACTTCATCTGCGACCACGGCAAAGCCTTTGCCATGCTCGCCAGCGCGGGCCGCTTCAATGGCGGCATTGAGTGACAACAGATTAGTTTTGTTGGCGATGCCTTCAATCACTTCGGTGATTTTGTTAATCTTTTCGGAGTTGGTCGCAATGTTGTTGACCACCTTCACCATTTCGTCCATCTTGGCCATGCTGGCACGCACCAAGACAAAAGATTGGCGAGATTTCTGGCTAGCCAGTTCTGTGTTTTGCGACACTTCAGACACAGAGGTGACTGTTTGACGCACTGCATTTGAAACTTGGCTAATGGCATCGGTTTGTGAGCGTGCCCCATCTGAAATTTGACCGATGGCGTTGGATGCTTCGTCGGAAGCCACGGCCACTTGTCTTGCATTGCCGTGGATGGTGGTCATGGCACTGCGCAAGGCATCCAGTGATTGGTTGATGTTTTGTTTGAGCTGGTCCAGTTCACCCAAAGCCTGCGCCACCACACGTCGCTGCAGATTGCCTTGAGCCACACCTTGCATGACATGGGTAATGTCTTGGAACACGGTTTGTTGGGCCGACATACTTTGATTGATGTTTTGTTTCAAAACATCTAATTCGCCCTTGGCTTCGGCCGTGACGCGCAGGGCAAAGTTGCCGTTGGCCACACCTTGCATCACATGGGTTATGTCTTCAAATACAGATTGCTGAACTTGAATGCTTTGGTTGATGTTTTCTTTCAATGCTGCCAAGTCGCCTTTGGCTTCCACCGTCACACGGCGATCCAAGTGGCCTTGAGCCACAGCCGTCATCACGCCCACAATGTCTTGCATGGTGGACTGCAAAGATTTTTGCATCTGCGAGACTTTGTAAAGCAAGGGGGACTCGGTCGCACTAACGGCTTTGCCCCGGGGCGAGAAATCACCTTCGCTAATTTGGCCCGACAGCTCTGCGACCAAGGCTGACTCAACGGCTTCACGGCGCAAAATGGTGGCCATGAAGATCAAAACTGCCGCTTCAAACACAACGTAAGAGGCATGCAGAATGATGGTGCCAATATGAACCTGGCCCTCAATGACCGTAATGCCGGCCACTTGCGTGGCTTGTAAATAGCCAAATAACACGTGGTGAACAGCAATCAAGCCAGCTGCCGCCACAATGGCGCGCCAATCGCGGTAGTACAGCAAAAAGGCCAGCAGGGTGAAGATGCCGAAGTGGCTTTCAATCATGCCTTGGCTTTGTTGAATGCTCAGGGCAGAAAACACCATGAGCGCGCATGAAATGGCAATCCTAGAGGCCAAGGAGCCCGGCGCGCCTTGGTAGATGGCCCAAGGCACTAATAAAGCCGGAATGCCCACCACAGCGGTCAATGTCCAGGTCGATGTGAAATAGGCAATGCCAAAACAGACCAATAGCAAAAAGACCATCATGCTGAGCATGATGCGGTCGGCAGCTGCGCGCTGAGGCTGCAAAATTTGGTCTTCGTGCTTGGCGCCGGCGGATTGTTGTTTCAAACTCATATTAAGTAGACCTGCATAAACTGCCCATAAAAGCAGGTTCATTGAGCACAAACCACCCCATTGCTGTGAAGGTGTAAACCAACCAAGCAAGTAACAAAAGCCAAACCCACCGAGGCAGAGGTTTAGCTGTGGAAGTGGGGGTGTTCAAAGAGGACCTGCCGAAAAGATGGGCCATTCTATTGGGATCCTTAAAACCTCTACAAACGACATGAAATATAAAATCAACGTTTAGAATGTAAAAAATGACAAACGAGGGTGATTTCATCACTCCCACGTACCCAAAAAAAAGGTTTAGGAATGGCAAGCAACGGACCCGTTTTTGCAGTCGACAACGAAAAATTAAGCAAGCTAGGCGTTAACTTCTTGAATTCCCAAGAAGGGATGCAGGCCATTCAATCTGGGCAGTTCAAGGGCGAAGAGCGTCTTTATGTCTCCATGCTCAGTACGCCCTTGCTCAACGCCACTATGTATCTGCCCCACAAGGTATTGATTCGTGCGGGCGAGCAATTTGAAGAAGGGTTTTTCATTGTGAGTGGTGAAGTTGAAATCACGCACAAAAACAAAACCTACACAGTGGGCCCCGGCGCCATTTTGGGCTTGTCTGAAGGCATGGTGGGTCTGCCTTCTCGCTACACCGCGGTGGCCGCTACGTCTATTCAACTCAAAATTATTGACTTCCATAAAGTGGACTCCATCATCAACGTATTGCCTGCTGAAGTCAGAGCCATTTTGGCCACCATCATCAAGCGTATCTTGACGCCATAAGAGGTTTAAATGAGCGATTTCAAAACGGAAACATTTGAAGCGGGTCAGTTCATCTGCAAGGTAGGTGATCAAGCCACGCATCTCTATTTCTTGCAGCAAGGCACCGTAGAGTTGGTCAGCGCATCGGGTGATGCGTTTGCCGTCATTCCTGAAGGTCAGTCTTTTGGTGAGGCCGCTATTTTGAAGGGGGGCATTCGTGCTGCCTCCATTCGTGCCAAAACAGATACAGTTTGTAAAGTGATTGGTAACGATCAAGCCCGCGAACTGTTGATCAGTTATTCGCCTTTGCTGGTGGTCATCATGGAAGGTTTGTTGTTGCAGCAAGCCATGGCCAACGCCATCAAATACAGCAAGTAAACACTGAGACTGATATGTGTCGCTGTTTCACCTCATGTCATCGCAAACCATAAAAGGAGTTGTTCAGTGCAGTCAACGTCCTTGAGTGGTTTTTTAGTCCGCGATGAGCAGAGCTGGTTGCAATGTCTTGAAAACACATACGCCGCACTTCGCACTTCGTGGCAAGGTGAATGGGTGGGCTTGCCTGCCGTGTTGGCGCAGTGCGTGCAATATTTGGGCTTGAATCATGATGCCATTTCTTTGCCTGCATCACAGATGCTCAAGGCGGCCGACAGCGTAGCGCATCAGATTGAAAACTCGTTTGCCCAAGAGGGCATCCAAGCCGAACCGCTGTATCACAATCGCCTGCATTTTGCCGATGCCATTGCCACCATCAGTTTGCAAATTGCCATTCAATCGGATTTGTCAAAACAACGCAATGAAGACTGGGCGGCGTGTGCATTGCTGGCTTGTATTGCCCATGACTTTTGTCACAACGGCCGCATCAATCAGTTTGAATCTGAGCTTGAAAAACACTCGGTGGACATGTTGCGTCCCATTTTGGATGAGTGCGGTGTATCTGGTGTCTGGCGAGACTGGACTGAGCAATGCATCATTCGTTCCGACTTTGCGCTGGTTCAGCAAAACCATGCGGCCGTCAAAGAGTCTCAATTTGAATGGGATTTAAAGTGGCTCATTGTGTTCCTCAATGAGTCCGATGTGATGGCCAGTGCATCGACCAAGTTTGGCACTGGCATGGGTGAAGCCTTGGCGCGCGAATGGAAAAAAATTGATTTTGTAGCCCATCAAACGGTGGCCACGCCTGCGGGTCGCAAAGGTTTTCTGAAGATCATCACCTTCTCTTCGCCAGCCTCTAAAGAGCTGGGCATTCAGATCGCGATTGATCAAGAAATCAAAGATCTTCAGTAGGTCTTCAATAGCTCCTCAATAGGTCCGCAATAGGTCCGCAATAGGTCTATTAGAGATTGAGCTTCGGTGTTTGCCGAGCGGTTTCATCTCATCCTTTATTGACCCAAATCAATTAAGTGCGTTAGTCAGCATTAGAAAATTGAGCCCTCAATTTTCTCTTAGGCATAAATTTATGCGGATTACGCCCACCAACCAAGAAATCGTCATGCGCGAGGGCGATTTGATCGTCTCCAAAACCGACATCAAGGGACGCATTACGTATGGCAATCGCGCATTTGCTGAGTACTCGGGCTTTGCAGAAAACGAACTACTGGGTGTGCAGCACAACATTGTGAGACATCCAGAAATGCCCCGCGCCGTTTTCAAATTGTTGTGGGATCGCATTCAAGCAGGTCAAGAAGTTTTTGCCTTCGTGAAAAACATTCGCAAAGATGGTGCTTATTACTGGGTGTTTGCCAATGTCACGCCTTCATACGATGCACAAAATAATTTGTTGGGTTATTTCTCGGTGCGTCGCAAGCCCAGTCAGCGTGCAATTCAAAACATTCAACCGCTGTACCAGCAAATGCTTCAGATTGAAAAAAGTGGGGGACCCAATGAAGGGCTCGGAGCAGCCACCGAGTTTTTGTTAGAGACGCTGGGAAAACTTCAAATTTCTTACGATGAATTTGTACTGAATTTGCAATCTACGTAAGTTCCATATCAGCTTCGATGGAAGCTGCATTTCAATTCAAGTTTGCGCATGATTAATCGAGCGTCTTAAGGGTTTACGCTAGTGTCAGCGTCTAAAATAGAAGGCTTGCTGAATGCGCAATTTTCATCGCTAGGAATATTCAATGAACGTTAGATCAAGGTTAATTTTGGGAGGGGTTTTTTCCCTGGTGGGCCTGGTATTGGTGGCAACAAGTGCTTTGTTCATTGAAAAATCTATTCTGCTTGAAGACCGCAAAATCAAAACACGGCATTTGGTCGAAACCGTGCATGGTTTGATCGGTCATTACCAAGCTTTGACCAAAGACGGTACCTTGACAACAGAAGAAGCGCAAAACGCTGCGAAGTCGGCCATTAAGGCATTGCGCTACGAAGGCAAGGAATATTTTTGGATCAACGACCAAACCAAGCCGGTGCCACAAATGGTCATGCACTCAACAGTGCCAGCCCTGGACGGCAAAATTTTGGATGCAGCCAACTTCAACTGCGCCACCAGTCAGCAATTTGGCATTGATTCACCCGTGGTCAAAACAGATGGCAAGAAAAATATTTTTGTTGCCTTCAGCGAAGTTGCTACACAAGCCGGTGGCGGCTATGTCACCTACAACTGGCCTAAACCACAAGCTGGCGGTGGCACGACCACAGAGCTTTATCAAAAGCTTTCCTATGTGAAAAAAGTAGACGATTGGGGTTGGGTCGTGGGCTCTGGCATTTACATCGACGATGTCGATGCCATCTTCTGGCAACACGCCTCCCAATTCTCCATCTTGGTTTTGCTGGTGATGGTGGTCATTGGCGTGGTCATTCGCTGGCAAGTCAAGAGCATTACCGAACCCCTCCAAGCTTTGCGCAATATGGTCACTTCGGTTGAAAATTCTTCCGATTTTTCTCGACGTATCAAGGACATCGGTCAAGACGAAGTGGGGCAGACCGCTCGTGCTTTCAATCAGCTGATGTCGGCGCAACAACTGGCCATTGCCGAAGTGAACAAAGCTGTAGAAGCTTTGGCAGCAGGTCGTTTTGATGTGACCATTGAGGCCAATCTTCAAGGTGACCTCAAAACCATGAAAGATGCCGTCAATGCCAGCGCGCTCAGCGTCAAGTCCACCATGGACGCCTTGGCAGAGGTCATGGCTGCTTTGTACAACGGCGACTTTAGTCAGCGTATGTCAACTCAGGTCAAGGGCGATTTGCGCGGCCAAGTGGACCAAGCCATGGAAGCCATGCAATTGTTGCTCAGCGACGTGACGCAGGTGATGAACCATGTGGCCTCTGGCGATTTGACAGATCGTATTACCGCTGACGGACGGGGCGATTTAGCCAACTTGAAAGGCAACATCAATCAGTCGCTGGACGCATTGAGTGCCGCGATGAGAAACATTCACAGCAACACCCGCCAAGTGGCGGCTGCCGCCAATGAAACCAGCCAAGCCATCAGCCAAATTAGCGATGGCGCTCAAAGCCAAATGCACGGCATTGCCCAGTTGGCCAACGCTGTGAAAGAAACGGCCACCTCCGTGACCGATGTGTCTCGCAACACAGAGGCTGCTAGCGACAGTTCGCGCGATTCAGTGGCCATCGTTCGCAATGGCAAAGCCAAGATGGCGACCATGGTTGAGGTGGTCAATGGCATTGCCGCCAACTCCGAAAAAATCAACAAGATCACGGAAGTGATCGAAAGCATTGCCAACAAAACCAACCTCTTGTCACTCAATGCCGCCATTGAAGCAGCACGTGCCGGAGAGCACGGCAAAGGCTTCTCGGTGGTGGCCGAAGAGGTGGGCAAGTTGGCGGCCAGCAGCGCTGAGAGTACCCAAGAAATTACCTTGTTGGTTCAACAAGCTGTCTCAGAAGCTCGCCGCGCCGTGGCAACAGTACAAGAGGTTAGCTTGGACATGGAGCGCATTGAAGCAGGCGCCACAGCCGCCGATGGCATGATGCAGCGCATCTCTGCCGCGCTTGAGCAGCAAAGCAACGCCGTTCACGAAATCAATGCCAATGTGTCTACGCTTAACCGCATCGCTCAGTCCAATGCATCGGCCAGTGAGGAGATTACGGCCACTGTGATTGAGCTGTCGAAAATTGCCGACAACACGCGACGCGAAGTTGATCAATTCAAAATTTGAGCCGTCCCCAACAGATTGAATGGGGGATGACACGGGGCCATGTGGACCAAACGGGGCCTTGTTGTCCTGTGGTCTCGTGTGAGCTTAAGCCTGCTCTATGGCCGCAATTTGGCGGTTGATATTTTGCTGAATGCGGAGGCTGCGACTGGCGGGGCTAGAAAACAAGGCCATCCGCTTGAGGAAAAAGAGTCTGCCAGCAGGGGGCAGCAACGCCATCGAACGATCGGGGGCAATGTCTGCCCACTCTTCTGAGAGTTGTTGAGTCAGAGATTTGCCAGTGACAGGCAAAGAGCTGGCCAAAATGTCACATTCTTGAATGAGCACCAGCAGGCAGCGAGGATCGGCAATGTCAAAATTCATGCCCTCAATGTGCTGGTGAGACTCGGCGACAAAGGCCGGATCGGTTTTCAAAATGATGTTGCTGATGATCGCCTGATCTTTCGCGCTCACTTTGTGTTTTTTCATGTGCGGTTCAAGTGCCTTGACCGTCATGCTTTCAATTTCAGACCTGAACTGATTGATTTGACCGTTGTGCAAAAAATCATGACTGACCATGATGAGCAAGGCCAACCACTCTGAATGATTGGGCTGCTCTTGCAAAGAGCGCCCTGCAATTTTGCGCAGGTTCAGCAACATCACAGTCAAAGCCACCACAGTGTCGGCAAAGTGCAGACGGTTGTGATAGCGGGGTTCTTGCTGGCGCATGGCGCGCTTCGTGCCATCTTTCTCAATGGCAGCGATAACTGAGAATATACAGTCGTGCAAAGCCTGATGGCGTGCTGGCAATTTGACCTGAGGATCAAACCCAAGCTGCTTCAATGAACTATTGAGAACCACAGACAAGCCTGGCCATTGGTGAGGCCATTTGTCTCTTAAGTTTTGCAGTGTGGTTTCTAAATAG
>JBDLWA010000186.1:0-3773 GCA_039804505.1 Pseudomonadota bacterium | reverse complement strand
TGTCGCCCGTGGTTGAAGAGATTTTGTACCCAGCGCTAGAGGATTATCAAATCGACATCATGATTGGCGAAGGGCCCGCAGCCCGCAGCATCAAACTCGATTTGCAGCCCTTCACTTTGGTGGGCGCCACCACGCGCGCGGGCATGTTGACCAACCCCTTGCGCGACAGGTTTGGCATTGTGTCGCGCCTAGAGTTTTACACGCCAGAAGAATTGGCGCGCATTGTGAAGCGCAGTGCCAGTTTGCTCAAAGCACCGATGGATGCAGCCGGTGGTGAAGAAATTGCCAAGCGCTCACGCGGTACCCCGCGCATTGCCAATCGCTTGCTCAGACGTGTTCGCGATTACGCCGACGTTAAAGGCGTAGGCCACATTACGCACGACATTGCCAAACGCGCGTTGGCCATGCTCGATGTGGACCCCGAAGGTTTTGACTTGATGGACCGCAAATTGTTGGAGGCAGTGATTCACCGCTTTGATGGCGGGCCGGTGGGTCTGGACAATATTGCGGCCAGCATTGGTGAAGAACGCGACACCATTGAAGATGTGATTGAGCCGTATCTCATTCAACAAGGCTTTTTGCAACGGACGCCTCGCGGCAGGATTGCCACCTTGGCGGCCTATCGCCATTTGGGCGTCACGCCGCCCAAGAGTTTCTCGCAAGACTGATCAGTGCTCGTCGCGCGACATTTCGTCTAAGTGCGACGTGTCCGCCCAGCCCACCAAGGACACACTCTCGGGCGTCCAGAGCAGTCGGTTGATGGCTGTGTTGGTCAATGTCCAAGTGCGCGGCGCTTGCAAGCCTTGCTGCGTGGCAATGCGATAGAGCAAGTCCATCACACCGCCGTGCGCAAACAAAGCAATGTGCTGACCCATGTGTTGCGCCGCCAAATCGTTGAGCGTGTTGCGAACGCGCTGTTCCATCAGAACCAGCGATTCACCACCATGAGGCGGTGCCCAATGCGGTTCGCGCTTGCGCCACAGCAGGGCATCTTCAGGCAGGTCTTGTTCAATTTCGGCAAATGTTTTGCCTTCAAAGGCTCCAAACCCACGCTCACGCAAACCCACATGAGGGATGGCTGTTAAACCCATGCGAGTGGCCACCGCAGTTGCCGTTTGATGCGCACGTTTTAAGTCGCTGGTGTAAATGGCATCCAGAGGGTCTTGGGCGGCCAAGGCCTCAGCCAGCTGAGCGGCTTGCCACTCACCTCGCTCGTTGAGCGGAATGTCGAGTTGACCTTGGATGCGGGTGTCGACGTTCCAAGCCGTCTCACCATGTCGAATGGCAATGATTCTGGTGGCGTTCATTTATCGGGGGATGCTGATGTCAACTCTTCGATTCAAGGCCGTGGGGTTGGGAAAGCCCTGCAAAGCAGCAGTGATCAAGGTGCGCAAAATATTCTGATGATCGGCCCAAGGCCCATCGTGATTGGCCTTGGTTTGGTAAACCACTTGGCTGGTTTTGAGATCTCGAATGATGATGCTCACTTCTTGGGCGTAGCCTACTGGCGGTGGAAAGCCTGGACGCATGCCTACATATAGGGGGCTGCCGAGGTTCACGCCCACATTGGCACCCACGCCGCGAGGGCGATAGCCTGTGCCAACACTCACAAAAACATGATTGACCCAAGGCCCGCGAACAGGTCGGCCCCATGGGTCTGCAATGAATTCGGCCGTGCGCACGCCAATCCAAACGCTGTACTGAGCGTCCACATCGTTGCGAGTCCAACCCAAAGGCAAGAGGGCGTTTTCCAGCTCAACTTCGGCCCAGCCGGCTTGCAGGTTGTTGACGTCGGCAGGCAAGCGCTCTAATCGAAACAGGGCCTTGGCAGGCGCACCCGAACTAACGCTGGCACTGCCACCCGTGACGGCTGCCCACTGAGGACTGGTTTGAACTTGGCTTTCAATGATGCGGACAGAGCTACAGCCACTGAGAAGTGCCATGCAACAAGCTGCAATAAACCAAGCACTGAATTTGAAATGACGTGACATGTTGAGCACTTTCATTTTGCGTTCACTAAACAAAAGATCACAGTTGAACGACTTGCACACCCTGCAAGCTGGCCATCACATTGGGCGCTTCAAAACTCTCTTCGTCAAATGCTTTGTCGCCCTGTTCATCGGGCATGCCCGTGATTTTCAAATTCTTGAAGTCGTGCAGTTCGGTGTCCATCAAATGTGAAGGCACCACATTTTGCAAAGCGGCAAACATATTTTCAATACGGCCTGGGAATTTCTTTTGCCATTCGCGAATCATGTTGCCAATTTGCTTGCGTTGCAAATTCTCTTGGCTGCCGCACAAGGTGCAAGGGATGATGGGGAACTGGCGGTGTTCGGCCCAGCGCGTGAGGTCGGCTTCGGCCACATGTGCCAAGGGGCGAATCACCATGAACTCGCCGTTGTCGCTGAGCAATTTAGGTGGCATGCCTTTGAGCTTGCCGCCAAAGAACATGTTGAGAAAGAAGGTTTGCAACATGTCGTCGCGGTGATGGCCCAAGGCCAATTTGTTGCACTTCAATTCACGCGCCACTTTGTACAAAATACCGCGGCGCAAACGGCTGCAGAGACTGCACATGGTTTTGCCTTCAGGAATTTTGTCTTTCACGATGGAATACGTGTCTTGCGTTTCAATGTGAAATGGAATGCCCACATTGGCCAAATAGGCCGGCAAAATTTCAGCCGGAAAGCCGGGTTGCTTTTGGTCTAAGTTGACCGCAATCAATTCGAAGTCAACGGGCGCGCGGGCTTTCATCTTCAACAAAATGTCGAGCATGCCGTAGCTGTCTTTGCCGCCCGACATGCACACCATGATGCGGTCGCCCGCTTCAATCATGTTGAACTCACTGATGGCCTGGCCCACTTGGCGGCACAAGCGTTTTTCTAGCTTGTGGGTTTCGCGCTCAATCTTGATCGCTTTGGCGTTTTGTTCGGCCTGCGCATCCGCGTCATCGGCCACGGTTTCTAACCAGCTGTTTTGTGTGGGTGCATTCATGGTGTCACCATTGTCCTGTTTCCATGCGAATGGCTACTTCGCAATCTTCAAAAATTTCTAACTTGGCAATCTTCACGCGCACGCCCTTCACACCATGCAGTTGCATGAGTCGGTGTGAGAGCTTGCCAATGAGGCTTTCTAAGAGGTTGACGTGTTCCGCCGTGCATTCATCGATGATGATTTTGCGAACTTTGCGGTAGTCCAGCACGTTGCTGATGTCGTCGTCATGCGGCAACAAAGGTTGAGGGCCTAAGTTGAGTTCGGCATCGACCTGAATGGGTTGCGGTGCCGTTTTTTCGTGCTCCAAAATACCCAGGTTGGCATCAAAGCGCAGGCCTGTGAGCGTGAGCGTTTGGTTGCCATTGGTGGCAACGGATGCCGCGGCTGTGGTGTGAAGAGGGGTGGCCGTCATAGGGTGCTCACATCAAAGAAAAATCACGCTCAAATTTCATCAGGTGTTGGCCGCCATCGACCAACAGGGTGGTGCCTGTGATGCCGCGGTTTTGCACCGCAAAGACCACGGTGCTGACCACTTCTTCCACCGAAGAGGAACGTCCCAAGGGGCTGAGCTTGTGCAGTTGTTCAAACTTGTCATCGCCCAGCATGTGGCTGGTGAGGGTAAGGCCAGGCGCCACGCCCACCACGCGCACCAAGGGCGCGAGGGCTTGTGCCAACAAAGTGTTGGCAGCTTCGAGGGCAGCTTTGGACAAGGTATAACTTAAGAAATCGGGGTTGGGGTTCCACAGCTTTTGATCCAGCATGTTGACCACCACGGCTTGCGC
>JBDLWA010000185.1:0-4172 GCA_039804505.1 Pseudomonadota bacterium | reverse complement strand
GCGCCGCTGGTCATCACATCATCAATCAGCAACACGTTTTGACCTCTGAGGGTGGCTGCCCGTAAGGGTGCCACCGCCAAAGCACCCGCCAAGTTTTGGAGTCGCTCCGATCGCTTCAGGCTACTTTGTGGGGCGGTGTGAATCAGTTTGAGCAAGGTGTTGGCTTGCGTTTTGGCGGCATCCAGCGCCTTGGCCAGTTGCAGGGCTTGATTGAAGCCGCGCTCGGCCAAGCGCTGGGCCGACAAGGGCATGGGCAAGAGGACATCTGCCGCATCTAGGGCGTCTTCAATGCCTGGTGCGCTTCGCATGAGCAGGGCCATTGCCTTGGCCCAAGCCGGTTCTTTTTCAAATTTGAATTGGGCAACCAGTTGCGTCCAAGGCCAAGCATAGGACAGTGCCGCCCAGCAGGCGTCTAGCGATGGTGCTTGTTCAAGGCAGTTAGAACAAACGGTGGCTTGGTGCTGCGTGCTGCGATAGCTGTCGTGCCAAAACGAAGCCGGCAGGGCCAACGCACATCGAGGGCATCTGGATTTGGGCTGGCCAAAAGCACTGACGCAGTCGTGGCACACCGCGGTGGCGGGCCAGGCTTTGCAAATTGCACATTGGCTGGGAAGGTTAATCACGAACCAATATACTTCTGGACATTGCTGATGCCCCTTGCATGGGCGGTGCATCGGGCTTTCATTGCCCTGCACGAATCGAATCGAATTTTTCTAACCTTGTTGCCCGCTCTTCAAACAATCACATGGCTCAAGAACGCCCTCCCAGCTTAGACCCTGTCGCCGCCAGTCGATGGGCCTTGCTGCCGCTGAAGGGCAAGCCTGAGCTCAGCTCGCCTTGGCTGCATGAAGAGGTGGCCCGGCGCATGGAAGGGCGTTTGGCTTTTATCAAATTGCAACCGCAGTCGTGGGTCTGTTGGGACCCTGTTCGCGCCGGTTTGAATGCCCTGGGCTTACTCCAACAACGATACCCCAAGGCCAAAGGTTTTTTGAAAGCGCAACGAACGCAAGAAGCTGAACAAGTGCAATCTTGGGCGCGTCAACCCTGGTGGCGTCCAGCCGCTTGGTTTGAAGCGCGTTTGCAAACCAGCGACATCGCCGACAACAGCATGGACTTGGTTTGGGCCAATATGTTGTTGCATCAAGCCAGCCAGCCAGAAGCGCTGCTGGCGCAATGGCATCGAGCGCTGGCGGTCAATGGCTTTGTGATGTTTTCTTGTTTGGGCCCCGATACCTTGCTCGAGCTGCGCGCCGCCTATGCCGCAGCGGGCTGGTCCATGCCATCTCATGAATTTACCGACATGCACGACTGGGGCGACATGCTGGTGCATGCGGGCTTTGCAGAGCCCGTCATGGACATGGAAAAAATCACGCTCACCTACGAGACCCCCGAAAAACTGCTCGAAGATTTGCGCAGCATGGGGCGCAATTTTCATGTCGATCGTTTCCAAGGATTACGTGGCAAGGCTTGGTTACAACAACTGCACCAAGTGTTGATGACTTTGGCCAAGCCAGACACGGAAGGCCGTCTGGCGCTGACTTTTGAGGTGGTCTATGGTCATGCCCTTAAGCCTCAACCGCGCTTGAAAGTGGCTGCCGAAAGTCAAATTGGTTTGGACGACATGCGCCAAATGTTGAAACAACCCCGCGCTGCGCAATAAACAAGCATCTCACTCATGACTGAAGTCGACCTGTACAACCTCAGCCCCACGGCACGTTTGCTGTGCGTGGGTTTTTTCATAGCAGCTGTGCCATTGTTGTGGACGCTCTTCACAAACCGTGGCCGCAGTGTGAATTTAAAAATGCGTGCCTTGGTGGTCCTCACCTTGTTTCTCACCTTTGACTTGGTGATGTTTGGCTCGTTCACTCGTTTGACCGATTCAGGTTTGGGTTGTCCCGATTGGCCTGGCTGCTACGGTCATGCCAGCCCCATTGGTGCTGATGCCCACATCGATGCGGCTGTGGCTGTTATGCCCACAGGCCCCGTGACGCACAACAAAGCTTGGATTGAAATGATCCATCGCTATTTGGCCATGTCTGTGGGCTTCTTAATTTTGGTGATGGCCATCGTGAGCACTTGGCAAAAGTTCAAAGGTCAAACGGCATCGCGCGGTGCATGGCAAGTGCGCCCCTTTTGGGCTTGGCTCACCTTGTTCTGGGTGTGCATGCAAGGTGCCTTTGGCGCATTAACGGTCACCATGAAACTGTTCCCGGCCATTGTGACGCTGCACTTGCTGGGCGGCATTGGCTTGCTGGTGTTGCTCAGTACACAAGTGGCTTGGGTGCCTAGATTGCAACGAGAAGTGGTGGCACCGCGGTTGCGCGCTATGGTGTGGTTGGCTGCGGGTTTGTTGGTGATTCAAATTGCATTTGGCGCGTGGGTCAGTACCAATTACGCCGTGTTGGCATGTACCGGTTTTCCGGATTGCAATGGCCAATGGTGGCCTGCTTGGAACGGTGCGGCATTTCAAATTTGGCGTCACTTAGGGGTGGATGCGGCCGGGCAAACACTGCCATTTGAAGCCTTGGTTTCTGTGCACATGGTGCACCGTGTGATGGCCTTGATTGTTTTCTCTTATGGCATCTACATGCTGTGGACCTTCAAGCGCGCGGGTGTGTTGAAAGATTTGTCGCGCTGGCTGGGTGCATTGCTGGCTTTGCAATTCATCACGGGCTTGTCCAACGTAGTGTTGGATTGGCCCTTGCTGGCCGCTGTGGCACACACCGGCGGTGCAGGCGCTTTGATGATGACCTTAACTTGGATGCTCAGCCGAAGCCGAGTTGCTGAAAAATGATGTTGGGTTGGAAGATGAACATGAACATGCTGATTAAATTACTGACGAGCCTCGCCTTGGTGCTGTCTTTGGGTGCGTGCAACGAACAAAAAATGTCCTTTCATGGTGTGGACATCACAGGTGCTGACTACGCTAAAAATTTGAACCTCACCGATCAAAATGGCCAAGCTCGAACCCTCAAAGACTTTGCAGGCAAGGTGGTGGTGGTGTTTTTTGGTTACACGCAATGCCCCGATGTGTGTCCCACGACCATGCAAGAACTTACAGAAGTGAAGCGCTTGTTAGGCCCAGATGGCGACAAGCTGCAGGCCGTTTTTGTGACCGTCGATCCAGAGCGCGACACCACTGAACTGCTCAAAGCCTATGTCGAAAATTTTGACCCCAGCTTTGTGGCGTTGCGCCCTACGGCTGAACAACTGCCTGCGGTGGCCAAAGAATTTAAGATTTACTACAAGCGGGTAGAAGGCAAGACACCCACCAGCTACACCATGGACCATTCTGCGGGAAGCTATACCTTTGACCCACAAGGCCGCATTCGTTTGTTCAACCGTTATGGTTCGGGTGCCAAAGTGTTGGCTGAAGATTTCAAATGGTTGTTGAAGTAATCGTTACTCAGTCACTAATTCAAGGTGTGTTTTCTTGAGCAGTCAATTGGTGCATCTTCACCAGTTCGGTTGCAGAGATGTAAATATTCATACCCCCTTCGTTGACAACAATCCCAGTGTTCGTGCGAATTGCAAGCTCTTGTGCTGATCTTGCTGCACGCTGAATGGCATTGAATGAACCTGCCAGATCAGGATCCTTGGAAGCTCGAATATCTTTGTTTGTCATTGGTCTTTCCATTCCAGAAGTTTGGGATGCAGTCCTGAATTGTCATAAAAGGCCCAAGAATCGACGGACTTGGCGTACTTGTTCATGAAATTGAGTAAGCCAGATTTAAATCGTCTGCGTACGACATGCTCCGCGATGTCGTGCCCACCTTGTTTAACTCTTTCTGCTACACGCGCCAAGGCAATTTCTTCACTTGGCAGGGACAAAAACCAAAGTTTAACGACATAACCTAGTTGTTGCCACCGTTTAATTTTCTTTAAATATGAAACGCCAGACAGAGTGGTTTCAAAGGAGAAACTAACACCTTGAGTGACACACCGATCGATTTCTTCAAGCATTTGCCTGCCAGCTTGAAAAGCGACTGAAGCAGGATTGTGTGAAGCAAGACGTTCTGCAATTAAATCTGCGTTGATGAAGACTAATAGATTGGCTTCAGCAGGCAGAAAGTCTTGGGCAAATGTTGTTTTGCCGGCTCCGTTTGGACCTGCAATGATGATGATTTTTTTCAAGTACAGCCCAGTTTGGAACTAAGCTGTATTGAACTTCC
>JBDLWA010000184.1:0-5753 GCA_039804505.1 Pseudomonadota bacterium | reverse complement strand
GCGCCAGCCAAATACCAGTTGGCCACCGCTTGCCTTTCTTCAGGCGTGATGCCTGTGGCATTGTTCATGGGCATTTGCTGCGTCACACTGACCTGCTGATAAATGTTTTGTGCGTGCAAGCGAATGCCATCGACCGAGTCTAGACGAACATTTTTCATCTGCACTTGTTCACCATGGCAGCTTAAGCAGCGCTGATCAATCACGGCCTTCACTTGGGCAAAGGCCACCGGCTTAGCTTGCGCGTTCACCGCAGAGCTAGCGCCAGACTTTTGGCCCCAAGGCGCCATCCACAAAATCACGGCCAAAATTAAAACCACACCCACTGCGGCAAAAGGCCATGGATTTTTGGCGCGACCCAAGTGATAACCATGGCGCTGCACAAAGAACTGACGAATCAGGGCACCTGCAAACATCATGACAAACAAGATGAGCCAGCGCTGTGGGTGGGTGTACAAAAAACTGTAGTGATTGCTCAACATGGCAAAGATCACTGGCAAGGTGAAATAAGTGTTGTGCACACTTCTTTGCTTGCCGCGTTTGCCGTGAATGGCCAAGGCCATAGCATCGTATTTTTCACCCGAGGTCATGGCGGCTACCACTTTGCGTTGACCCGGAATGATCCACACAAACACGTTGGCACTCATGGCCGTAGCAATCATGGCACCCACTAACAAAAAGGCAGCACGTCCCGCAAACAACTGACACGCCAGCCATGACGCAAAAGCCACCACGCACAGCATGAGGCCCGCCACAATTAACTCACCATTTTTCCTGAAGCCAAACCAGCGGCATATCCAGTCGTACACAAACCAAAACGCCACCAAGAACCCCAATGCAGCGCTGATGGCCATGGCGGGTGTCCAGTCCATCAATGACTTGTCGATCAAGTAGGTGCTGGCATTCCACAAATACAAAACGGTAAAGAGGGCAAAGCCAGACAGCCAAGACGAATAGCTTTCCCAATAAAACCAGTGCAGTTTGGTGTGAATCTTTTTAGGGGCCACCATGTATTTTTGGGGGTTGTAAAAACCACCGCCGTGCACAGCCCACATGGCACCATCGACGCCCTTCTCCAGCAAGTCTGGCGAATTGGGCTTTAACAAATTGTTGTCTAGGAAGACAAAGTAAAAGGACGAACCAATCCAGGCAATGACGGTGATCACATGGACCCACCGCAAAAGCAAATTACCCCAATCCAGCAAATAGGCTTCCATCTGAGCGCTCCAAACTGTTTACCGAAGTGTATACAGTTTTTTAGGTTTGCAAGAGTTGTGCCGCCACAGCCACTGCAATCACTTCGGGTTCTTTACCCTCAATGCCTGGAATCCCGATGGGGCATGTGATGTGGGCGCATTCAACCTCTGAAAAGCCCCGCTCTGCAAGACGCCGCTTAAATGTCGCCCATTTGGTGGCGCTGCCAATCAGGCCCACAAATGGCAGGTCTTGGTGTTGGCGCTGCCGCAGAAGGCAGGCCGCCACAATGTCTAAATCTTCGGCATGGCTAAAGCTCATGATCAGGACGCGGCTGTTGGGCACCAAATCAGGGACCGCAGCATGCACTGGATTGGAGTGTTCGCACACCACTTGGGGCTCAATGTCCTGCGGAAAAATTTCATCCCGACTGTCAATCCATCGAACTTGAAAGGGCAAGGGGCCTAACACTTTGACCAATGCCTTGCCCACATGGCCCCCACCAAACAGGGCCACGGGCTGAAAGGCATCTGCCGCTTGCTTTTGCAAAATAGCCAGCAAGCGGGATATGTCTGATTGATCGACGCGCTCAAACTGAAGGACCAAGGCGCCCCCGCAACATTGCCCCAAACTAGGCCCAAGGGCAAATCTTTTTTCAAATTTTTGATGTACTGGCGTGACATCGGATTTCAAGCATCGACGAGCTTCGGCAATGGCCTCAAACTCCAAATGACCACCGCCAATGGTGCCCAAAAAATCGTCTTCAAACACGGCCATGACAGTGCCCTCACCCCGCGGCACAGAGCCTTTTGCTTGGATGACGGTGATCCACACTGCGGGGCTTTGGCCCAATTTGGTTTTTAGAGAAGCAATCCAATGCACGTGCGCTAACTTTCAAAGAGGGGCTGTTCAAACCACACTGTACAGTGACAAAATGGCGTGAAGTGCCTCGGGAGACAATTTTTCAAATGGCCACACTTACTTTCGCACACGCCACACGCGCACTTTTGGGTGTTGTCGTGTTCAGCACAAGTCTTTGGCTTGTGGGTTGCAGCACACCTACGCCGCCGCTGGCACCGCCAGCACCGCCGCCGCCCGCCCCTGTGGTGGTCAAACCGGTAGAACCTGAGGCCCCCAAATTACCCTTCTCGAACGCTAGGACCGCGCACGAATACAGAGTGGATGCGGCAAAACACCTCTACCAACTCAATGGGTCGCGCATCTTCAAGGGCAGGATGCCTCCCATGCTTTACGCCGTCGGCGTGTTGGATGTTGAAGTTAACAAGCAAGGCCAAGTGACCCGCACCTATTGGGTTCGCGCACCAGGCCATGCCCCTGAAGTGATGAAAGAAATAGAAAAAACTGTGCGCCAAGCCGCACCCTACCCCGTTCCGGCGCACATGAACAAGGTGGTGTATTCAGACGTGTGGCTGTGGCACAAAAGCGGCAAGTTTCAGCTTGACACCCTCACGGAGGGGCAAGACTGAAAGCGCGCTTTTGCAAGGCTTAAACCGCGGCCTTGGCCTTTTCGCACGTCATCAAAATTTTCTCTGGCGTTGCAGGCGCGCTCATGTGCACCACGGTTTTGTGATCGGCACTGGCACTGACGGCATCGCGCAGAGCAAAGAACGTTGACAAGGCCAGCATCAAAGGTGGCTCGCCCACAGCTTTGGAATAAAAAGGCGTGGGCTTCAAGTTGCTGCCGTCAAACAGCGTCACATTGAAGTGCTCGGGAATGTCACCCGCCACCGGAATTTTGTAGGTGCTAGGGCCATGCGTGAGGAACTTACCCTTCTTGTCCCAGATGCACTCTTCCATGGTGAGCCAGCCCATGCCCTGCACATAGCCCCCTTCAATTTGGCCTTTGTCGATGGCGGGGTTGATGCTCTTGCCAGCATCGTGAACGATGTCGACCGCCTTGACCCAGTACTCGCCTGTACGAGTGTCGATTTCAACTTCACTGACGGAAGCACCGTAGCAGTAATAGTAAAAAGCATGACCGGTCAAAGTGGCAAAGTCGTACTTAATTTCGGGCGTCATGTAGAAGCCCGTGACAGACAAGCCAACGCGGTCCATCCAAGCTTGCTTGGCCAAAGCAGTCCATTCAACAGACTTGCCGCCACCATGCGCTTGGTTGTTTGAAAAGCTCACGTCGGTGTCTTTGCAACCCAGCATGTTGGCCGCCACAGGCGCCAAACGCGCGCGCATTTGGGCTGTGGCATTCATGATGGCTGCGCCATTGATGTCGGCGCCGCTTGAAGCCGAAGTGGCCGATGCGTTGGGCACCTTTTGTGTATCGGTGCCCGTGACGCGAACGTGTTTGACGTCAATGCCCAAACCATCGGCACAGACTTGAGCCATCTTGGTGTTAAGGCCTTGGCCCATCTCGGTGCCGCCATGGTTGCAACTGACCGAACCGTCCATGTAAATGTTGAGCAAGGCGCCGCCTTGGTTCAACATGGTGGCGGTAAAGCTGATGCCAAACTTCAAAGGCACCAAAGCCAAACCACGCTTGCGGCGCTTGTTGACTTTGTTGAACGCGTTGACGCTGTCGCGGCGCTCGCGGTACTTGGCTTCTGAGGCCACTTGGTCAATGACCTTGTCGCCCACCCAGTCGGCAATGGTTTGGCCATATTGCGTCACCATGGTGGCAGGATTGCCAGAAACTGCGGGGTCTTTGTAGATGTTGAGCAAGCGCACATCCAAAGGATCTTTGCCGATGTCATTGGCAATTTGCTCAATGACAGTCTCAATGCCAAACATACCCTGAGGGCCACCAAAGCCGCGGAACGCAGTAGCGCTTTGCGTGTTGGTTTTGCACCGGTGGCTGATGAGTTTTAAATTGGGAATGTAGTAGCAGTTGTCGATGTGCAAGCAGGCACGGTCGTTGACAGGACCAGAGTAGTCGATGCTGTAACCACAGCGCGACATGAGGGTGATGTCGGCGCCCAAGATGCGGCCTTCATCGTCATAGCCCACTTCGTAGTCGATGCGGAAATCGTGGCGCTTGCCGGTGATCATCATGTCGTCGTCGCGGTTCACACGCAACTTGACGGGGCGCTGCAACTTGAACGCGGCCAACGCAGCGCTCTGGCTGAAGATGCTGGCATTGCCTTCTTTGCCACCAAAGCCACCGCCCATGCGACGGCAA
The DNA here is from genome assembly GCA_039804505.1 of Pseudomonadota bacterium. GTDB lineage: Bacteria > Pseudomonadota > Gammaproteobacteria > Burkholderiales > Burkholderiaceae_C > Limnohabitans_A. The sequence continues at coordinate 1,411 of JBDLWA010000184.1, read as the reverse complement.
ATCACTTCCACGTCGTTGGTGGTGAGGTTCAGTGCTGATGCAGCTTCACGTTGATTACCGTCGGGGTGCTGTGTTGAGCAGTACAGCGTCAGTTGACCATCTTCACGGGGCACGGCATACGTAATTTGGCCTTCCATGTAGAACTGTTCTTGCTGACCAGTTTCGGTGCTGCCCTTCACTTTGCGAGGCGCATTGGCAATAGCGTCTGAAGCATTGCCCCGTGTGATGCCTTTGGCGGGCATGACAAAACTTTGCGCAGCCATGGCTTCGTCAATGGTCAAAATAGGTTTGAGTTCTTTGACCAAAACCTTGGCTTTGTGTGCGGCTTCGCGTGCGTAAAGCATGTCGCGCGCCACCACCACCGCCACCGCCTGGCCAATGAACTCCACCTTGCCAACGGCCAAGAAGGGATCGTCATGAACAATGGGGCCGCAATTGTTTTCGCCTGGAATGTCTTTGGCGGTGTACACAGCAACCACACCGTGTTCTTTGAGAATGGCGTCACGGTCAATGCCATCGCCAATGAGTTCGCCATGGGCGACGGGTGATTTGATGATGGCGGCGTACAGCGTGCCGGCCAACTCGGGCATGTCGTCGGTAAACGTTGCCCCGCCGGTGACGTGCAAGTGCGCAGACTCGTGAATGACATCGGTGCCCTGCTGCAAACCAGAAGCAGGCAATAAATTGTGCAAAGAAATAGGCGCGTTCATTTAGGCCACCTCTGTCGTTTGTTGTTCAATGAAATCGATCACCAAGTTGCGAGCCACCAAAGAGCGGTAGGCCCATGTGGCGCGCAAACCATCGCGAGCCACAAAGCTGGCGGCAATGGCGGCATCCAAGTCGGACTCCTTCACATCGGCAGGCGCTTTGCCTTCCAACACGGCTTCCAACTTAGGCGCACGGCAAGGTGATGGTGCCAAACCGTTGTAGGCCAACTTGACGTTGCTCAGCTTGCCGTCCTTCAAGGTGTAAGTGATGGCGGCACACGTGGCAGAAATGTCTTGTTCAAAACGCTTACTCACTTTGTGCGCGCGGAACACTTGACCTGCAACGGGCTTGGGCAAGACCACCGCTTCAATGAACTCGCCCGCTTTCAACACGGTTTGTTTTTGGCCGGTGTAGAACTGGTCCAAAGACACTGTGCGAGTTTTGTCGCCACAGCGCAAAGTCAAGGTGGTGCCCAATGCCATCAGGCAAGGCATAGAGTCGCCAATGGGCGAACCGTTGGCAATGTTGCCAGCCAAGGTAGCGGTAGAACGAATGGGCGGTGAGCCAAAACGACGCAACACTTCGGCAAAGTCTGGATAGGCCTTGGCCACCAAAGCTTCCACTTCTGTGAGCGACACCACGGCACCAATGTGCCAAGCTTGGGGCGTGTCTTTGACTTGCTTGAGCTCTGTGACGTTGCCCA
>JBDLWA010000183.1:0-9791 GCA_039804505.1 Pseudomonadota bacterium | reverse complement strand
CGTCCTTTAAGCTGGTCAGCAACTGAGTATCGACCTGATTGGCGGAAGCTTGAGCTTCTTCGAGCATGTCGGGTTGCAAAATTGTGCCTCTTTGCAATAGCCGCTTGGCAACCACCACGGTTCGGGTCGCAGCCTTGGTATTGTCGGTTGCAGCGCTTGTGGCAGCTGTCTTGGGCAATGCGCTCGACATGCTGACTTGCAAATAGAGCTGCCATGAAGGCTCTGCGCAGCGCACTCGAACCGTTTCTTTGGAAGCAAAAGGGTGGTCCACCGTCAGTGGCTTCTGACAGGATTGCACTTTGAGACGTTCATCTAGAGGTGCAATCACCACATCTTTGGCCGCCACGCTGTGTGTTTGCGACAGCCATTGGCGCACTTGCTGATTCATGCTGTCGGCCGGTGACGGCTGAGCTTGGGCTGGGCTTCCTAAAGAGAAAACCACAGTGATCAGCCAAAAAACCGTCAGGCACAGGTTTTGCATGACAGGCCATGCAGGTGTAGTTGTTTTGACACTTGATTTGAACATACCGGAGTTCATGCAATAAAGATGCCATCATCATGAGAATTGAGTCTACGTTACCCAATGCCCCTTTAGGCATAGCGTCACCCGTTGTGAACGGCGCTACACCCAGTTACGAGAATTCTGCCTCGACTGCGGTGACATTGTCACGCCCCGGTTTTTCTCAAACCCTTGAAAAGGTGATGGAACCTGCCGCGCAGCCCTCCTTCAAAGTGATTCAGCCGGGCGACACGCTCACCAGCATTGTTCGTGAACAGGCGCAGCAACAAGGCGTCAAACTCAGCCCCTCCGAAGAATTTAGGTGGGCGCAGGCACTGGCCTCAGACAGCGGCATTAAAAACGCAAACGCCATTTTCCCAGGACAAAAGATTCAACTCGAAGGCATGTTGGCCCAGTGGCAAAAGGGACAACTTCAACCCAATTCAACTGCGGGTACCAACGCACCTGCGGGCAACGCGTCTACCAATGCCACGGCCTCCAACAACCCCACCCCCACCACGGCCGTGGCGCTGTCTAAAGGCAACTACATCAACGCTGTTGCGCATCCTGTCCTCAGTCAAACGCTAGACCGAGCTGTGGCTCGCGGCTTTATCCCCAAAGTGGAAAAGCAAGATGTGTACAACAAAGTATTACAAGTTGCCAACAAGCACAAGTTTTCGCCCGACGACTTTGCACGCCTCACCCTGATGGAAAGCGACGGGATGAACCCCCAAGCGACCAACACACGGTGCCACGGCATCATTCAGTTTTGTGACGGGCCTGCCCGAGGCGCCGCAGAAGTGGGATTTGGCAAAGCGCCCAAACAAATTCTGGGCTTGAGCGTTTACCAACAATTGCATTTGGTCGACACTTATTTTGACAAAGTGGGCCTGAAGAAAGAAGGCCAGGGCCCAGTGCCTTTGGATGAGCTTTATTTAGCCGTGCTGCAACCGGCAGCACGCGGTGAAAAACGACCCGAGGAACCCTTGGGCATTCCAGGCAAACAAGCCAAGTACCTCTATGAAGGCCGAGACACCGAAGCCCCCATGACTCGCGTGTCGATCGCACAAGGCTTGGTTCAAAACGCAGCCGAGCGTCTGGGCATGGGCTTGAAGAGCTTGAAGGCCTCGGCCACATCCCCGCTCATTGCTAAACCGGCCAGTCCAGCACCCGGCCTGCCCAGCTCACCCATCTCCATGAACCAGACAGGTCCCATGAATGTGTCTTCGCCAGGTTCTAGTAATGGATCGATGGATGCCAATTCGGCCGCCAGAATTCGCTTGCAAATTCAAAAAGCAGCTGACTACGAAGCTTTAGAAGCCCCCAAAGTCTGGCTGCGCTAAGCCGTCACTCACGCAAAAACTCTCAAAGCGGCAAGGTCTTGCCGCTTTCGCATTTTTCGGGGCGCAATGCCTCAATGGCCTGGAACCCGCATATTTCCTAGCAAATTGACCTAGTGGTGCGTCAAAAACCCATCGCTAAAGAGTCGGAAATACATGGCACGGCTCTTGCAATCGAAAGCTTTGCAAAGAACTTTAATTCTTTGGGCTGTCGGTAAACCGGCAATTTAAGCAAAGCGCTATTGGCGAAGGTAGGTTTCAACATGGACATGATTGACAACGCTCTTGGAGTACACGCTCAAGCACTGGGCATGCGCAGCAGACGCATGGAAGTGGTTGCGCGCAATATTGCCAATGCCGACACCCCTCACTTCAAAGCCAAGGACATCGACTTCAAGTCGGTGTTGAAGCAAACCCGCGACGACGCTTTGCGCACCACCAACAACGCTCACATCGAAATTCCGATGCCCGAGTCGGTCGATGGTGAAAAGTTCCGCGTGCCCTTCAATGCTTCCTTTGACGGCAACACCGTTGAACTGAACGTTGAGCAAGCCAAGTTTGGTCAGATCGCTTCTGATTACCAAACCACTCTGAATATTTTAGAAAACCGCGTCAGCGGTATTCGCCGTGCTCTGCGTGGAGATTAATCGTCATGTCACTTGATCGCATTTTCAACATTGCTGGCTCTGCGCTGAATGCGCAGACCACGCGTATGAATACCACCGCCTCTAACTTGGCCAATGCGGGCACCGTGACGGGTGTTGAAGCAGAAGCATTTAGAGCAAAGCGCCCCATGTTCAAAACCATCATGGAAGGCCAACAAAAAGCCCACGAACAAGGCTTCGCGGGTGGCGTTCGCATCGAAAAGATCATGGACGACCCCTCCCCCATTCGAAAAATGTCAGACCCTTCAAACCCAATGGCAGACAAAGACGGCTACGTCTATCTGGCCAACGTGAACGAGATGACCGAGATGGTTGAAATGATGGCGGCGGCCCGCTCTTATCAAAACAACGTGGAAGTGGTGAACACCACACGTCAGATGTTGATGCGCACCATCGACATCATCAAAACTTAATGCCCCGTATTTAGGAATCTGACACCATGTTTTTATCAACCAACAACAGCTTGAATGCAGCCGCCACATCGGCCAACGCAAGCAAAAACATCAACGCCCCCGCGGGCGTCAAAACCACTGCGCAAGCTGCCAATGAAGCCTTAACGGCCAAGTCTGGCACTTCAGCTGGCATGGGCCAGAAAGACTTTTTAACTTTGTTCACCACACAGTTGAAATGCCAAGATCCCTTAGACCCTGTGAAGAACGAAGCCTTCGTGGCCCAGTTGGCACAGTTCTCTCAACTTGAAGCCACCACCAGCATGTCTGACACGCTCAAAAATTATGTCGACAGCATGGCTGGTGAACGCATGATGAGCAGCACCAGCATGATTGGCAAAACAGTGGCCGTGCCAGGCGCTTCTGCATTCATGTCCGAAGGTGGCAAACCCGCTCAAGGCTTTGTCAATTTGCCAACTGGCGCCGAAGGTGTGAAGTTGGAAGTTTTCAACGACAAAGGCCAATTGGTCACCAGCCAAATTATGGGCTCTCAGAGTATTGGCGACATGCCTTTTGTTTGGGATGGCACCAGCGACTCAGGCGCCAAAGTGCCCGATGGCAGCTACAGCTTCAAGGCCACCGTCATTAGCCAAGGCAAAACGACAAACCCCGTGGTCAATGTGCTGTCCACCGTAACGGGCGTGAACCAACAAGCCGACAAAACCCTGTTGCTGGAAGTTGCAGGTGGCAAGTCGGTGAAGTTGACCGACGTTCAACGTGTAGGCACTTAAGGCAAGTTAGCCACTTGAGCCACTAAAGCCAACAGACACCCAATTTAATTTTCAAACGCAAACCCCATTCACCCTAGGAGTTTCTCACCATGTCTTTCTATACCTCGCTGACCGGATTGAATGCTGCTACCGCCATGTTGGGCGTGACCAGTAACAACATCTCCAACGTGGGCACCACAGGTTTCAAGCGTTCACGCGCCGACTTCGGTGACATTTTTGCCACATCGCCACTGCAAAAAGCTTCTTCTACTGTGGGTCAGGGTGTGTCTCTGAAACAAGTGTCGCAAGAGTTTAGCCAGGGCAATATTTCTTTCTCATCCAACGCATTGGACTTGGCCGTGACGGGTGACGGCTTCTTCCCCATGCGCTCAGCCGATGGTTTGCAAGAACTGTTCACACGTAACGGCTCGTTCTTGTTGAATGAACAATTTAACGTGGTGAACTCTTCAGGTCAGCGTTTGATGGCTGCGACGGTTGACTCGACCGGTTCTGCGAACGTCAATGAACGTGTGGTGTTGACCATTCCTCAAAAGACTTCTGGTGATGCCAAACAAACCTCATTGGTGTCTTTGGGCTTGAACTTCCCCGCCGATGCGGAAGTGATCACAGACCAATTCAATCGCAGCAACCCAGCCACGTACAACAAATCAACGGCCTTTACTGTGTATGACAACGGTGGCAATGGTTACTTGGCCACCATCTATTACGTCAAAACAGCCAACGCCAATCAGAACGTGCCCTTCAACAAATGGCAAACCCATGTGTTCATTGGTGAAGACCAAGTGGACGCTTCTTTGGTGCAGGCCACAGATGCCAACAATGAAAAAATTTATGTGAATCAGTACGGTCAAACCGCGCCTTACAGCCAAGTAAAAGACGAGCTGACCACCGCTAAAACACAATTGTTTTCATTGGATGAATTGACCGCCAAGAAAACATCGCTGGCAGCTGAAGTGACTGGTAACGCCGTTGATGAAACCGCTTACAACTGGGTTGACGGCAAAGCGAGAAGCGAGCTGACTGCATTGTTAGTGGCTGATGCTTTTGCTGTGGACGTCGACGACAGTGGTGTACCTGTCAAAGTGGATCTTTCAAAATTAGCAACCTTGCCTGCTAGCACCAAGATCACTGGCGACATGATTGCCGAAGAAGCCACCAATCAATTGATCAAAGGCTTTGGCGTGCCACGTACTTCCACAGACGCAGCAGGCGTGGTGACAAACGGCGGCGAACGCTACGGCATGAAGGTAGTGTTTGATGCAGTGAACAAAAAGTTTGTCGTTCAATCTGGCACCACAGGTGATACCTCCAGTATTGCGGTCTCAGGCATCAAAACAAGTGCGGCCAGCGCTATGGGACTGGTTGCTGCAGAAGTTGCACAAGAAACAAAAGCAACGCGCGGTATTGTGTCTACACCCGCTACGGCCTATGGCACCACACCAACGGTGAACATCAGTACCAACTTTAGCGTTGACAGCACCAACAACAAATTCATTGTGACGGTCGATGGCATCAAAGAAACGGTTTATGTCAAAGAAGGTGAGTATTCCATTGCTGAATTCACCACCGCTTTGCAAAACAAAATCAACTCAATGACTGAGGTTCGCACCGACGGCCTGACACCCAAGGAAATCAATGGTGTGAAGGTTGAATTTGACCCCATCAAAAAGGCCTTCAAATTTACCAGCGGCACCACAGGCGCTGACTCTTTCATCAAGATTTCGGGCGAACCCGTCTGGGGTCTGTCGGCGGTGGAAGCAGGTCGTGGTTCTACCTCCACCTGGATTCAACCCACTCAGCACGTTGACTACAACAACGGCACGCCCCAACCTAAATACATTGACGGCGAAGGCAACGAAACAACCAGCACCGATGGCTACGTTGGTTTGCCAGCCTGGTCACCCGTGTACCTCGACAAGGGCGAGCTGACCTTTGACACTGGCGGTAACTTGGTGTCGCCTGTAGAAGGTACTCAGTTGGAAACTGTGTATCTGGCAGGTGGTAAAGGTGCTTTGACCATCAACATCGATTACTCCGCCTCAACACAGTACTCATCAGCGTTTGCTGTTTTGTCTCAGTCACAAGATGGTGCGCCAGAGGGTGACTTGGTGGGCGTGACCATCGGCAACGATGGCTTGGTGAGTGCCTCCTTCTCAAACGGTTCACAAAAATCATTGGCCAAAATTTTGTTGGTCAACTTCTCAAGCCCTGTGGGTTTGCGTCAGATTGGTGACTCCAGCTTCTTAGCTTCTGCAGCCTCTGGCAAACCTATTTTGGGCACGCCTGGTTCAGCTGGTTTCGGTACTTTGCGTGCTGGTGCCACTGAACGTGCCAACGTGGACTTGACACAAGAATTGGTGGACTTGATTACCGCTCAGCGTAACTTCCAGGCCAATGCCAAGGCCATTGAAACTTCTAGCACGATGACTTCGGCCATCATTAACTTGCGCTCATAAGCCAAGTCATTTTTTAGCAACGCCTTAATACCAGGACACCACCATGGATCGTTTAGCCTTTAACGCCGCGGCTGCCATCAATGAGATGCGGACCAGCCGCCAGATGACAACCAACGAGCTGGCCAACGTTGCCACACCTGGTTTTAAGCGAAGCTTTGAATCGGCCATGATGACTTTGAAAGTTCAAGGCGCTGGTTTTGAATCTCGTTTGCAGCCACAAGCCTACTCAAGCGACAACATCAATATGAAACCTGGCACTGTTTTAAAAACAGGTCGCGATTTGGATGTGGCGATGGATGAGCAAGCGGTGATGGGTGTCTCGGCACCCAATGGTGAACTGGCTTTTACGCGCCGCGGCGACTTGCGCCTCAATGGCAATGGCGTATTGGAAACCGGCGTGGGTGCCATGGTCCGCGGTCAAAACGGTGGCCCCATCACCATTCCACCAGGCTTTTTAATCAACATCAACAAAGATGGCGCAGTGTTTGCCACCAACCCAGGTCAGCCCGGCGTTGCCGCACCTGTGTTGATCGATCGCATCTTGTTGCGTGATGCCAGTCAAACGGCTTTAGAGCGCCGCGAAGATGGCTTGTACCGTGTTGTGGGCAAACCCAATGAAGACATTCCCATTACTGGCAAGTTAACCACCTTATCACCTGAAACCTTAGAAGGCTCCAATGTGAACGCGATGGAAGTGATGGTGAAGTTGATGGACCAGAGCCGTTCATTTGAAATGCAAGTGAACGTGATCAAACAAAGCAAAGACGTTGATGAGTCGGGCGGCAGCATGATGCGCGCCTCTTCTTAATCGATCTCATTTCATAACGAACAACTGAACAAATAAAAGGAGCTTGCCATGGACGCTAGCATGTGGGTTGCCAAAACTGGCTTGGATGCGCAACAAATGCGCATGAACGTTATTTCCAATAACTTGGCCAACGTCAATACAACGGGTTTCAAACGCGACCGCGCTGTGTTTGAAGACTTGCTCTATCAAAACATTCGCCAAGCGGGTGGCCAAACAGGTGCCAACACCCAAGCGCCTACAGGTTTGATGTTGGGTACCGGTGTGCGCGTTTCTGCCACCGAGAAACAACACGGCCAAGGCAATATGGTCAACACCCAAAACCCATTGGACATGGCCATTGCGGGTGAAGGTTTCTTCCAAATTGCGCAGCCCGATGGCACCATTGCCTACACACGTGATGGCAATTTCAAGCTCTCCAATACCGGTCAAATTGTGACAGCCAACGGCGCCTTGCTCCAGCCCGCTATCACCATTCCCAACACCGCTTCTAGCGTGACCTTTGGTCGCGATGGCACGGTGTCGATTGAATTGGCTGCAGGTGGTTCACAAATCATTGGCCAGATTCAATTGGCACGCTTTGTCAATCCAGGTGGTTTGCAATCCAAAGGCCAAAACTTGTTGAAAGAAACACCAGCTTCTGGTGCACCTCAAGTGTTGCAACCCGGCGTGACCGGCGCTGGCAGTTTGATGCAAGGTACCTTGGAAGCTTCCAACGTGAACGTGGTGGAAGAAATGGTCAACATGATTGAAACCCAACGTGCTTATGAAATCAACTCCAAAGCCATCTCTGCAGTGGATGGCATGTTGAAGTTCATTAACAACAACCTCTAAGGCGAATCATCATGAACTTGAATAATGCTTTGAAGCACATCGCTACTTGCGTCAGCACTCGCCGCATCACCTTGCTGGCAGCTTCCGCCCTCTCATTGGGTTTGACAGGTTGCAACGTCATGCCCCCCCAGCCCATGGCGCACTCGCCCCAGTTTGAACCGGTTTACCCTGTTCAAAATGTGCGTGAATCTGCGGCCACAGGGGCCATTTATGTGGGCCGTCAAAGTGACAGCTGGTTCGGCAAAGGCCGTAACTTCCAAGTCGGTGACGTGATCACTGTGCTGCTGAATGAATCGACACAAGCGGCTCGCAGCCAAGCCGGCACCATCTCCCGCAACTCCACCAACGACATGTTGGCACCAGGCCTAGCGGTGCTGGGCAACAAGTTGGGTGGCGTGATGAAGGGTACCGACTTTTCTAAAACCGACATCAGCAACAAAGGTGTTGGCACGGCCGACCAAACCGCCAGTTTGAACGGCTCAGTGGCTGTGTCTGTGGTGGAAGTGATGCCCAACGGCAACTTGGTTTTGCGCGGTGAAAAGCAATTGGCGCTGACTGAAGGCACAGAAATTATTCAAGTGGCCGGCGTGATTCGTCCTGACGATGTGGCCCCCAACAACACCGTGCAGTCGCGCCGCTTGGCCAATGCACAGATTGCTTATCGCGGCTCTGGCGATTTGGCCAATGCTACCCGAGCTGGCTGGGGTACCAGTGCCTTGTTGAAGTTGTGGCCTTTCTAAGCGTCAACATTTCACTCTACATATTGCACTCTCCATTTAGCGCTACCGATCTACTTACATCAAGCAGTCCATCATGAAAAAACTCTTCAAACCTTGGATGTCACTTCTTCTGGTGCTTGGCCTCGGCTGCACCAGCGCCATGGCCGATCGCATCAAAGATCTGACCACAGTGGCGGCCATGCGCTCTAACCAATTGATTGGTTATGGCTTGGTGGTTGGCTTACAAGGCACAGGCGATGGCTCCGATGTATCGTTTACAGCGCAAAGCATGAAGACCTTGCTCAGCCGTTTGGGTGTGAGCATGGAAGGCCCTTTGTCAGACTTTGAAACCACTTCAGGCTCTGGCAAGTTGGACATTAAAAACGTGGCCGCTGTGATGGTGACCGCCGAATTGCCAGGCTTTGCCAAGCCCGGTCAAAAAATTGACGTCAATGTATCGGCCATCGGCAAAGCTACCAACTTACGCGGCGGCACTTTGTTGCTCAGCAGCTTGCGCGGTGTGGATGGCGAAATTTACGCCTTGGCCCAAGGCTCACTGACTGCTACAGGCATTGATGCCAGCGCAGCGGGTTCCAAAGTGGCCATTGGCGTGCCCACAGCCTCTCGCATTCCTGGCGGCGCCTCTGTTGAGCGCATTGTGGAGAACCCCTTTGACAAAGCCGAGCGCATTGTTTTGAATGTGCGCGAAAGCGACTTCACCACCACCAACGCCATTGTGAGCGCCATCAACGGCCGCTTTGGCGCCGATGTGGCACGCGCTCTTGATGGCGTCTCCATCACCTTACAAGCCCCGCAAGACTTAACGCAACGCGTGGCCTTCATGAGCATGATCGAAAACATGGACGTCTTGCCTGGCGAACCCCCTGCACGGGTGGTGATCAACTCACGTACCGGTACGGTGGTCATTAGCCGCAATGTGCGTGTGACCGCCGCCGCTGTGACACACGGCACCATTTCTGTGGCCATTGCGGCCACCAACGAAATTTCTCAACCTGGCCCCCTCAGCAACGGTCAAACGGCCGCTGTGCAAAACGCCGAAGTGAAGGTGAGCGAGCCCAACAAACCCATGTTCTTGTTCCAACCAGGTGTGGACTTGCGTCAAATTGTCGACGCTGTGAACCAGGTGGGCGCCTCCCCCTCTTCCTTGATTGCCATTTTGGAAGCCCTCAAAAGCTCAGGCAGCCTGCGTGCCGAGTTGTTGGTGATCTAAGTTAGGTTGATTGGCATCGATTTGCAACGGCAATCAGATTTGGCATCAATCTTGCTGATATC
>JBDLWA010000182.1:0-4771 GCA_039804505.1 Pseudomonadota bacterium | reverse complement strand
TGCAAGAGAAGTATGAAATTCACCATGGCGTGGACATTACCGACCCTGCCATTGTGGCGGCGGCAGAGCTCAGTCATCGTTACATCACAGACAGATTCTTGCCCGACAAAGCCATCGATTTGATCGATGAAGCGGCGTCCAAAATCAAAATTGAAATTGACTCCAAGCCTGAGGTGATTGATAAACTGGATCGCCGTTTGATTCAATTGCAAATTGAACGCGAAGCCGTGAAAAAAGAAACCGATGAAGCGTCTCAAAAGCGCTTGAGTTTGATTGATGAAGAAATTGTCACGCTCAAAAAAGAAGCGGCCGATTTAGAAGAAATTTGGAAAACAGAAAAAGCGCAAGCGCAGGGCAGTCAAAACGTCCGCGAAAAAATTGATCATTTGCGCCAACAAATTGAAGAGCTCACGCGCAAAGGCGATTTCAACAAAGTGGCAGAGCTGCAATATGGCAAGCTGCCTGAACTAGAAAAACTGCTCAAAGAAACCCAGGCCAAGGAGTTAAATCCAACGGCTGGTTCTGCGCCTCGTTTGTTGCGCACACAAGTGGGGGCAGAAGAAATTGCAGAGGTGGTGAGCCGTGCCACTGGCATTCCTGTGTCCAAGATGATGCAAGGTGAGCGCGAAAAATTATTGCAGATGGAAGTCAAGTTGCACGAGCGTGTGGTGGGACAAGACGAAGCCATTGCGGCCGTCTCGCATGCCATTCGTCGTTCACGCTCTGGTTTGTCCGATCCACAAAGACCCACAGGCTCGTTCCTATTCTTAGGCCCCACAGGTGTGGGAAAAACCGAATTGAGCAAAGCCTTGGCAGGCTTCTTGTTTGACAGCGAAGATCACCTCATTCGCATCGACATGAGTGAGTTCATGGAAAAGCACTCCGTGGCGCGTCTCATTGGTGCGCCCCCCGGCTATGTGGGCTACGAGGAGGGCGGTTATTTGACCGAGGCGGTTCGCAGAAAGCCTTACTCAGTGCTGCTGTTGGATGAAGTTGAAAAAGCGCACCCCGATGTTTTCAATGTGCTGCTGCAGGTGTTGGACGATGGCCGTTTGACAGACGGTCAGGGCAGAACCGTGGACTTTAAAAACACGGTCATTGTGATGACTTCCAACATTGGCTCGCACCTGATTCAATCGATGGTGGGCGAGTCCAATGACGACGTGAAGGAAGCGGTGTGGGGTGAATTGAAGAACCATTTCCGCCCAGAGTTTTTGAATCGCATTGACGAAACCGTGGTGTTTCACAGTTTGGATGCCAAACACATCGAGTCCATTGCCAAAATTCAACTTCAAATTTTGGAAGCCCGATTGGCCAAGATGGACTTGCACTTGGAGGTATCCACAGCGGCTTTGGCCGAGTTGGCCAAAGTGGGCTTTGACCCTGTCTTTGGCGCTCGCCCCTTGAAGCGTGCGGTTCAGCAAAGAATTGAGAATCCGCTTTCTAAGCTTTTGTTGGAAGGCAAGTTCTTGCCCAAGTCGATCATTCCTGTGGACGTTGACCCTGTCAAAGAGCCCGGCGTCTTCAAGTTTGATCGAGTGGTGGCCACTCAGTAAATGCCTTGCAAGGGGAACGCCTCCTTGCAGGGCCCAAGGGTGACCTCCAGGTGACCTGAAGGTGACCCCCATGGGTGCGACCCTTTTACTTTGAAAGTATCATGCGGCCATTATGACAAGAGGCCGTATGAGCAATCAAACCGACGTTTCAAGCGACAAATCCAGCCATCACGCCAGCATGCCAGACAATTCGTCTCAAATGGGCGGACATCTTTTGGTGGAGTGCTTGATTGCACAGGGCGTCACGCATGCCTTTGGCGTACCCGGCGAAAGTTATTTGGCCGTTTTGGATGGTTTTCACAAGTACCAAGAACAGATTCAGTTCGTCACGTGCCGTCAAGAAGGTGGCGCTGCCTTCATGGCCGATGCACAGGGGCGATTAACGGGCCGCCCTGGCGTTTGTTTCGTGACCCGAGGCCCTGGCGCCACCAATGCGTCTATCGGCGTTCATACGGCGTTTCAAGACTCAACCCCCATGGTCTTGTTTGTGGGCGACGTTGCCACAGAGACGCGAGACCGTGAAGCCTTTCAAGAAGTTGATTTTTGTTCCTTCTTTGGGCCCAGTACCAAAGGCATGGCCAAGCGCGTTGAACGCATTGACGATGTGAAGCGCATTCCAGAGTACGTAGCCCGCGCCTTTGCCACAGCCATGAATGGTCGTCCCGGCCCTGTCGTGGTGGTATTGCCCGAGGACATGCTGACCCATGAGGTGTCTGCCAAGCCCTTGCCTAAGCTGGAGCCCGTTGAAGCCTGGAGTGATCCTGGCAGTTTGCGCCAATTGCGCGAAATGCTCTTAGCGGCCAAGCGCCCCTTTGTGATTGCAGGGGGCGGCGGCTGGACACCCCAAGCGGCGCAAGCACTTCAGCGCTTTGCCGAAAATTGGCAATTGCCGGTGGGTAACGCTTTCCGATTTCAAGACACGTTTGACAACTTCCACCCCCAATATGCTGGCGACGTGGGCATTGGTATCAATCCCAAATTGGCGCAACGCATCAAGGACAGTGATTTGATACTGGCCATTGGCCCGCGCTTGGGCGAAATGACCACCAGCGGTTACACCTTGCTAGAGGTGCCAAAGCCCAAACAGAAGTTGGTTCACATTCATGCCAGTGCAGAAGAACTCAACCGTGTTTACTCGGCCGACTTGGCCATTTGTGCCACCATGAATGCCGCAGCTCGCAGCTTAGAGGTCTTAACGGCCCCCGCAACTTTGCCCTGGACTCAGGAAACTGTGCAGGCCCATGCCGACTACCTTGCCAACATTCAGCCGCAAGCTTTAGCGGGCTTGCCGCAGGATTCTGAAAAAGGTTTGGTCAACATGCCAGAGGTGGTTGCCGCTTTGCAGCGCCATTTGCCCGCAGACGCTGTCTTGACCAATGGCGCTGGCAACTTTGCCAGCTGGGTGCATCGGTATTACCAGCACCATGGCTTAAGCAAAGGCTTCAAAACGCAATTGGCGCCCACCGTGGGTGCCATGGGGTATGGTGTGCCAGCGGGCATCGCTGCCGCCATCGTCTCGGGGCGGGTGGCCTTTACCATTGCCGGTGATGGTGACTTTTTGATGAACGGCCAAGAGTTGGCGACCGCATCACAGCATGGCGCTAAATCGATTGTGGTGTTGTTGAACAATGGCATGTACGGCACGATTCGCATGCATCAAGAGCGCGACTTCCCAACGCACAACATGGGTTCACATTTGAACAATCCAAATTTTGCTAATTTGGCGAAGGCCTACGGCTATGAAGGCATTCGAATTTCGCGAACCGAAGCGTTTGAACCCGCTTTGATGGCGGCCTTGAAAAGAGAGCAGGGCACTTTGATAGAAATCATGCTGGACCCTGAGGTGATTACCACGCGTGGCACCTTGTCGGCGATCACACAAAACGCTTTGAAAAACACCGCCAAGGGCTGAGTCAAACCAAGAGGCAATGCAGGCGGCACAGGCCTCTTTGAAGGCTTGCGCTAGCCATAAAAAAAGCCGGGATGACCCGGCTTTTTTTATGGGAGAAGCACTGAATTACTTCAAGTGCTTGCCGATCAAGCCGGCCAACTCAAACATAGTGACTTGGGCTTTGCCAAAGACAGCTTTGAGTTTGTCATCAGCGTTGATGTTGCGCTTGTTGACTTTGTCTTGCAGACCTTGCTTCTTGATGTAGACCCACAATTTGCTCACAACCTCAGTGCGTGGCAGGGGTGCAGCACCCACGACAGCAGCCAAAGCGGCGCTAGGCGTCAAAGCCTTCATGAAGGCTGCATTAGGCGTGCGCTTTTTAGCAGGTGCTTTTTTAGCAGCAGGCTTTTTAGCGGGTGCAGCTTTCTTAGCAGGTGCAGCCTTTTTAGCGGGAGCAGCTTTCTTAGCAGGCGCAGCTTTTTTAGCTGGTGCAGCTTTTTTCGCTACTGGTTTTTTGGCGGGTGCTGCCTTCTTTGCAGGAGCAGCTTTTTTTGCCGGGGTTTTTTTTGCAGTTGCCATTTTGAAATTCCTTAAGTCGGAAGTTGGTTCGCAGCCGGAAACTTATTTATCCGGCTGAATCGCATGCTACTGGAGAAAGAGCTTGTTTCCAAGGGGAAGTGAAGTTTTTTTTCAAGCTGATGTTGCAGATTTTTCTCTCTGTGGAAGAAGGTGTTTGACACCACTTCAAACTTGCGTCGAAAAAAACAATGCGTCAGCACATTTCAATTTGGAAATTGATTTTTGTATTATGAAATATTTGCTTGTTGCAATGCATCATTTTTTCTCAATATGAGAGATGGGTTTTCGTAATGAGAAACCAATTCCATAACACTATGTTTTTATTGGTAAAAATAAATGTCTTATATAAGACATAAGATATTTTCTTGGTCTTCTATAAGACTTAGAATTCTGGTCAGCGCTGAAACTTTCTCACCAAAGAATTAGCCGAAACATCAACCACTCTGAAGGAAATCGTCATGCCACAAAACCTCGTTGAGCAACTCAGCCGTGAACAACAAATCGCAGCCTTGGAAAAAGATTGGGCCACCAACCCCCGTTGGAAAGGCATCAAGCGCGGCTATTCAGCCGCTGATGTCGTGCGTTTGCGCGGTTCTTTCCCCATCGAGCACACCTTGGCTCGCCGTGGTGCAGAAAAGTTGTGGAGCTTGCTGCACACTGAGGACTACATCAATTGCTTGGGTGCATTGACAGGCGGTCAAGCCATGCAACAAGTGAAGGCCGGCATCAAAGCGATTTATTTGTC
>JBDLWA010000181.1:0-20202 GCA_039804505.1 Pseudomonadota bacterium | reverse complement strand
TTAGGCCATGGCATTAGCCAACACACGCCACCCGAGCACGTCACCGCATTGGTCAATGCGGTGCACAGCCACTCGCGTGCCTTGCGTCAAGCCAAATAGAGCGATCAAGCTTCAGCCATCGACATGATGACTTGCCTGAAAATTTGAATGACTGAAGTCGTCCCTCACCGCCGCCTCTGCACCGACTGCGGTATCTCGCGCACCGATGCACCGCAGCGTTGTGCTTCGGCGTGTCAGTTCATTCAACCCGATTACCCCTCGCTTGAGCAAAGGGTTCATGGGCGCCAGCGCGTGCATCAAAACGACGAGTTGTATTTTGGGCCGCATCAAAATTTGTACAGCGCACGTCTAAAAAAACCGTTGGAAGGTGCGCAGTGGACGGGCATCACCACGCGCTTGGCAGAACGACTGCTTGAAAACAATGAAGTCGATGCGGTCATTGCCATGGCCCCCGATCCCAAGGACAGATGGCGCCCCATGCCCATTGTGGTGACGCGTGCAGAAGACATGAAGCAATGCCGAGGCATGCGCATGGGCTATGCCCCGCTGCTGTCTTTGGTAGAGCCCGCATTGGCGCAAGGGCACAAACGATTGGCGGTGATTGGTATTCCCTGCCAAATCTATGCACTCAGAGCCATCCAACCAGAGCTGGAAGCCAAGCACGGTCTCACCAAATTGTTTGTGATTGGGACGCCCTGCTCTGACAACACCACCACTGAAAACTTTCACCATTTTTTAAGCTTGCTGTCCGATCAGCCGCAAGACATTGGCTACCTTGAATTTAGAGCCGATTACAAAGTAGAAATCAGAACCGACCAGGGTGAGCACAGACTCATTCCATTTTTGAATTTGCCTTTGTCGAATTTGAAACCGGACTTTTTTCCACTGACTTGCCGCACTTGCGTGGACTACACCAACGTGCTGTCCGACATCACGGTGGGCTATATGGGAGGCAACGGTGATCAGTGGTTGTTGGTTCGAAACGACACCGGCCAAGCCATCTTGTCCAATGTCTTGGACGAAGTGGCCACCCAACAACCCGTCAGCAAAGGCAAACGCGAAGGGCCCGTCAAAGGTTTCATGGCCAATACCGAAAGAGCGGCCGGCGGCTTGCCCCTCAGGCGCATGCCGAAATGGGTGAAACCTTTGGTCAACTGGTTAATGCCCAAGGTGGGGCCACGGGGCCTGGAGTTTGCCAGGGCGCGTGTGGAAATGAAGGCCATTGAAACCATCCTCCACTTGCGCCGAGAAGCCCCTGCACGCATGAAAAACATGGTTCCCAGCCATGTTTGGGACCTGGTGCGTCCGTACGGGTTGACACAAGACCCACCCGAAAGCACCAAACTGTAAATTTAACTTGACAGTTCGCCTCAGCTTTCCGATGATGGGGCGTATCAGTTCAGTGGAATTTGTATGGCATTCAGCTTTCCTTTCGCAGCCATCGTCGGACAAGACGAAATGACCTTGGCCATCCAAGTGGTGGCCATCGACCCCAGCGTGGGCGGTGTGCTGGTCTTGGGTGACAGAGGCACAGGCAAATCCACGGCCGTCAGGGCTTTGGCCGATTTGCTACCCCCCATTCAAGTGGTGAAGGGCTGCCCCTACAAATGCGACCCCGCCAAACCAGCCCAAGCATGCCCCGTTTGCTCTGCCTCCGCAGTAGAAGGCAAAACAGTCAAGGCAGCCAAACCTCAAATTGAACAACGCGCAGTCAGCGTGGTGGATTTGCCACTGGGCGCCACAGAAGACCGCATTGTGGGTGCGCTCGATTTAGAAAAAGCTTTGTCGCAAGGCATCAAAGAATTCTCGCCAGGCCTGCTTGCGCAAGCGCACCGTGGCTTTTTGTACATCGACGAAGTCAACTTGCTGGACGACCATCTGGTTGATTTGCTCATCGACGTTGCCGCCTCCGGCGAAAACTTGGTCGAGCGCGAAGGCCTCAGCATCAGGCACCCCGCCCGCTTTGTGTTGGTGGGCAGTGGCAACCCCGAAGAAGGTGAGCTGCGTCCTCAACTGCTTGATCGTTTTGGTTTGTCGGTTCAAGTGCGTACACCGCAAGACATCGCCCTGCGCGTGGAGGTCATCAAACGCCGCGATGCGTTTGACAAAGACCCCGTCGCGTACAAAGCCCAATGGCAAGAAGAAAGTGACAAGCTGCAAAAGCGCATTGTCAAAGCCCGAAAGCTCCTTGAGTCTGTGGTGGTCAGTGACGACATGCTCACCTTGTGCGCACGCTTGTGCCAGCAACTGGGTACCGATGGTCTGCGCGCCGAACTCACGCTGCTGCGTGCAACGCGCGCCTTGGCCGCCATGCAAGGCAGCAAAGTGGTCAAGCCTGAACACCTTCAAACCATCGCGCCCTTGGCCTTGCGACACCGCTTGCGCCGCAATCCCCTCGACGACACCGACTCCGGCGAACGCGTGAACAGAAGTCTGCAAGAAATTCTTGCTGCGTGATTGCAGGACTTGAAAAACACACCGAACGTACACAAAGTACATCCCGTCCCTCACGCTCATCACGCTCAAGACACCAGCGCCATGTCAAACGACGTTCAAGAGTTTGAAACTTGGCACGATGCACTGACATCGTTGCAACTTCTTCAAATTGATCCCGCAGGATTTGGCGGCATCTGGTTGCGCGCACCCTTTGGGCCTGTTCGTGAGGAATGGCTCAAAGCCTTGATGAGCTTGGGTTTGAACACAGTGAAGGTTCCGGGCAGCGTCGACTTAGAACGGCTGTTGGGCGGCATTGATTTGTCACGCACCTTGCAAACCGGCACCTTGCACATGCAATCGGGGTTACTCCAACAAGCCAACCAAGGCGTGGTGTGCATCAGCATGGCGGAGCGTTTTCCAACAGCCCTTGTAGCCCCCATCACCCAGGCCATGGACACCCACACGGTACCTGCTTTGACATTGTCTGACGATTCAAGCGCAGGTGTGCCCGCCACATTTGGTGTGGTGGCTTTGGATGAGTCCTTGAGCGACGAGCCCCCCTTAAGCCAAGGCCTGCAAGAAAGACTGGGCTTGTGGCTTGACCTGCAAGCATTGCCCCCTTCAGAGGTGCACGATTTACAAGTGGCCATTTCAGAAAACCTGGAAGGGCATGAAGCGCATGACGAACAAGGTGAAGCACCGCATTTAAAACTTCGAATCAAGGCCAGTGATCTGACAAAGATGCGTGAGTTGCTGCCACACATTGAATGCTCGCACGATCACTTAACCGCTCTGTGCGTCAGCGCTTTGCGTTTGGGCATTGATTCACTGCGAATCCCCACGCTGGCCCTGAAAGTTGCCAGCTGTCATGCAGCCATGAATTTGCGGCATCACATCACCGATGAAGACTTGGCGTTTGCAGCCAGGCGTGTTCTAGCACCCAGAGCCACGCAATGGCCAAGCAGTGCCGAAGCGCAACCAGAAACTGATTCACAGCCCGAGTCAGAAGACACATCAGAACCAGCGCCTGACAAGCCAGAGACCCAACCCCCTGAACAACATTCAGAGCAGCCTGACGATCAAAATAATTCAGAGAAATCCACCCCAAAAGAACCGACGCAAGAGGACTTGCAAGAGATGATGGTGGCCGCGGCACTGGCCAGTTTGCCGCCGCATGTGCTGGACGCTTTGATGACCACCACAGGCAAGAGCCAAGGCAATACCTCGGGACGCAGCGGGCAATTCAGAGCAGGTGCGCAGCGTGGCAGACCCCTGCCCCCCCGACCTGGCCGACCTGGCGGTCATGCAAGATTGCACGTCTTGGCCACATTGCGGGCTGCGGCACCCAAGCAAAAACTTCGAGGCGCCAAACAACAAGGTCGTGTGGCCATTCGTTCTGAAGACTTTCATGTGCACCGTTTCCAACAGAGCAGCGCCAGCTGTTTGATCTTGGCATTGGACGCATCAGGGTCTGCCGCTTTGCAACGTTTGGCAGAAGCCAAAGGTGCAGTGGAGTTGTTGTTGCAACAGTCCTACGCTAGGCGCGACAGTGTTTGCATTGTGGCTTTCAGAGGGGCCCAAGCTCAGTTGCTGTTGCCCATGACGCGCTCATTGGTGCGCGCCAAACGCGCCATGACAGGCCTTCCTGGCGGTGGTGGCACGCCGTTGGCAATGGCCTTGAAAATGGCATGCGAGCAAGCCACACAATTGCACAGACAAGGCGTCACCCCCATCTTGGTGGTACTGAGTGATGGCCGCGCCAATGTCACCCTTCAAGGATTGGGGGGCCGTGCACAAGCGCAAGCCGAAGCGGCGCAGTGGGGCACGCAATGGCGCTTAACGGGGCACCGCTCTTTGTGGATTGACACGTCCATTCAGCCCGACCCACAAGTTCAAAAGTTGGCCGACACCATGGGTGGCAGTTACATGCCCATGCCCCAAGTACAGTCGCAACGCATGGCCTCTGCCATGAACAACTTGCGCCAGCAGGCGGCCTGATGTTTGACAATTTGTACCCCACCATGCAGTGGGCCAATCACGCCAACACTTGGCCCCATGCGGCTTGCAGCCAATTCGTGCAAGCGGGTGGCATCAGATGGCATGTTCAAACGATGGGCGAAGGACCCTGCCTCTTGCTATTGCACGGCACGGGCTCTGGCAGTTTCAGTTGGCGCGGCTTGATGCCTTTGCTCAGCGCACATTTCAAAGTCATTGCGCCCGATTTGCCTGGGCATGCATTTACCAGCAGAGGTCCTGACGGCAGCTTGTCTTTAAACGGTATGACCGAAGGCATCAGGGCATTGCTGTTGCAGTTGAACCAAACGCCAGCGGTGATCGCGGGCCATTCAGCAGGTGCCGCCATTGCGGCCAACTTGGTGTTGCAACAGCGCTCACTTCACGCCACACAGCTGATTGGCTTGAACCCAGCGTGGCTGCCCTTACCAGGTCTACCCTCTTGGATTTTTGGGCCAGCCGCCAAGTTGGCGGCCATCAATCCTATCTCTGCTTGGGCCACTGCAAAGTTTGCCAAGCGCCCCAGCACCATCGACAAATCCATCGCACAGACAGGATCCAAGTTGGATGCAGAGGGCATGGCGCTGTACCAACAAGTCTTTAGCCATTCGGGCCATGTGCACAGCGTCTTGAACATGATGGCGGCATGGCAGTTGTCGCCCCTCTCGAGTTCACTGCACAAAATTCAAAATGCTGTCGACATCTTGGTGGGCTTGGAAGATGGCACCGTGCCGCCCAGCATGGCCGATGAGGCTTGCAGAATCATGCTACAAGCGCGCCTGCACAAGCAACCGAACCTGGGTCATCTGGCGCATGAAGAAGACCCCCATGGGACCGCCGCTTTGTTATTCAACGCGTGTGGTTTGACGCCGACGCGTCAAGCCTCATTTGTTTGAATAGTTTTTGAGAAGCGCGACCGCTTCAATGGCGTCGGTGGAGATGGCATCTGCACCAAACTGTTCTGCCGTATGGTCTTGAATTGTGAAGATGGGCCCCCCTAACAGGATGCGCACATGCGGGTTGCCAGAGTTTTTGCGGAAATTGGCAATCAGTTTTTTGAGCTGCGGCAATTGCGTTTCAATGGCCACAGAAATGCCAATGACGTCAAACCATTCGTTGGCCACCGCACGCATCAGTTCTGATTCGGTCGAAGAAATTTCAATCACCACATTGGCACCTTCTCGGCGGAAGAAGTCGGCCACGATGGTCAAGCCCAAAAAGTGCTGAGATCCCGGTGCACACGATAACATCACCCGCGTGGTTTCACCTTGAACTATGGGCGCATCACTGAAGCCATAGCCCAAGCGGTAAGTCACTTGGTGCATCATGGCCAAACCGCACGTGACGTCGCTGAAACTGCACTCGTCTTTTTCCCAGAGCACGCCCAAATGTCGTGCAGCGGGCGTGATCAGCTCCAGAAAAATTCTGTCTTGACGCAAGCCCCGATCGATCAATTGATCGACGATTTGGGTCACGTTCAAGGCATCACCTTTGACGCAGTAGTCTGTAAAAGCCAGCATTTCTGGCACAGGTTCACCTATGCTCAACTCTGTGGCAACAGGGTTGATCTGGCTCAGGTTTTGTTGTGAGTTGAGAAGCCTTGGAATGATCTCTTTTTCGATCACATCCAACAAAGTTTCCTTGCACTCGTCATTGGCAGCGTTTGAGTAACTCAAACGAGGTGAGGGATTCTCACTGCCATTGAAATTAGACATGCATTTTCCTTGCAAGGGATAGCGTGCCAACCAGAGTGGGTGATCGGGGCATTACTTCGCCAGCAAAATAGCATGCCGATCCGCTACTAGAACCTTGTTTATAAATATTTAAGGCCGGAGAATCAACCCTCCATTACCCTTGCTTGCAGGCGAATATCCGAAATTAATTTTACAAATTTGTTAATTTTGAATCCTTTTTAATTGATAAAAGGGCCATTCAGCTTCACTGTTTCAACATTGAGAACAGTGGCAATACTCACCCACACCCAGTAGGGGAATAACAAGAAGGCCGCTTTTTTAGAGATGCCCCAAAGGCCCATGATCAAAAAAAGAATGGAAAGCCAAAGAAATACCACTTCGAACACAGCCCAGTCGGGTCTTTGCAGTTTGAAGTAAATGGCACTCCACAAAATGTTCAAGCAGGCATTCGCGCCAAACAACACCAAGACGCGTTTTTGAAGTTGCCAAGTGCCTGCTGCCTGCCATGCCATCGCGCCGCTGATGGCGCACAAAGTAAAAATAGTGCTCCAAATAACGCCAAAGTAAGGGTCGGGTGGTTTCCACTCGGGGTGCTTCAAAGCGAAGTACCAAGGCCCGAGTTCGGTCAGTCCGCCACCAATGCCGGCTGTGAGGTAACTGAATGCAAACGCAATCGCGTAGGTTTTAAGGGCTGCTGAATTGGTTTGCAAAACGAGTTCTTTATGTTCGGGCCAGACCCAGTAAATGGGCCATGTCCTTCAAAAATATTCGGACATGGGCCATTGGATCGCGTCGGGCCAATTCTTTGTTCATGTAAGACTCAAAGGTGAGTCTTTGCACATCGCGATCTTCGCAAATTTTGACAAACTTTTCACGGCGCTTGTCATTTTGATACCAGAAATATTGCATGACTGCCAAAATCCAAAACACCTTGCCGTGTTGCTTCATGAATTTCTTGCGACCCTTTTTCAAGCAAGCCGGATTGCCAGTTTTTAAGGTCTCATGCGCAGCACGTGCCATGGTGCGTGCGCAGTCCATGGCGTAATAAATACCTTCACCTGACGAAGGCGCCACCACGCCTGCAGCATCGCCCACCACCAACACATCGCGACCGTTGTCCCATTGCGGCAGTGGTTTTAAAGGAATGGGCGCACCCTCTCGCCTCAGGGTCGGCTCATTGGTCAAGCCCGCGACTTTTCGCAAATGACCTGTGGCGGTGCGCAACGAAAACCCTTTGTCAGCACTGCCCGTTCCCACGCTCATGGTTTTGCCGTGTGGAAATACCCAGCCGTAAAAGTCGGGCGAGACTTCGCCTTGGTAATACACATCACAACGCTCACCATCGTGCGAAGGTTTTTCAACAGGGGCTTGAATGATCTCGTGATAGGCGAAAACGTACTTCGTTTTTTCAGCATTGGGGATTTGTTGACGGGCGACTTCTGATTTGGCACCGTCAGCACCAATCACCATGCGCGTGCTGACCTTCAGGGGCTTGGCATGCTCAGCAGCTGCATGCTCTTTGGCGTTGACAGGGGTGTAATGGACCCACAATGTTCCTGCATCGTCGTGCTGCACTTTGTCAAAAATAGCTTGCTGACGAACCGCACCCGACTGCGCAGCACGGGCTCGCAAAAACTCATCAAAGTCCTGGCGGTCCACCATGCCCACAAAGCCATTGTCGATGTGAATGTCGACCTTGTTGTCTGCAGGCGAAATCATGCGCGCGCAGCGCACTTTGGCCACCAACAAATGGTCTGGAATTTCAAAGTCTTTGATCAGCCTTGGCGGAATGGCACCCCCGCAAGGCTTGGGTCGACCTTGACGGTCCAACAACAAGACGCGCCAGCCCTCACGTGATAGATCATGCGCCGCAGTTGCGCCAGAAGGGCCACCGCCCACGACCACAAAATCAAAATCGGTTTGGCTCATGTGAGTGACCCACCTTTCAAGTAAACACCACGATCAATTAATTCTTCCGTTGGCGCATGCGCTGTGCGTTCTGCGCCAGCACGCATGCGCAGCGCCACCCAAGCAGACGCAATGAACATCAAAGATTGAAATGCAAACACCGCCCCATAAGCGGCGCGCGCGTCTTGTAACAGGGCATGCGCCAAATCACTCGCACCTGTGCCCACAATGCCGCCTAGGCCAAAAGCAGCGGCTTGCGCAGCACCCCACAGCCCCATTCGAGTTCCTTCCCTGCCCTCACCACCCTCGCCCGCCAGGCGCATCATGGTGGCGATGGCTGCGATAGAAAACGCACCGTTGGCAATGCCTAAGAAAATCACATTGGCCTTGAGTGGCCATGCAAAATCAATCGACGCCATTGCCGACGACGACAGGCCCACTGTGGCAACAGCGGAGAACAAACAACCGCCTACCATCCAAGCTTGAACGGAACCCAACCGGCCTTTAACCCAGCGCGAACTGGCGCCTGCCACCGACAGCATGCC
This sequence comes from Pseudomonadota bacterium, assembly GCA_039804505.1. GTDB lineage: Bacteria > Pseudomonadota > Gammaproteobacteria > Burkholderiales > Burkholderiaceae_C > Limnohabitans_A. The sequence goes on along the minus strand of JBDLWA010000181.1, from coordinate 11,606 downwards.
AATGAGCACGCCCATGTGATGCCAGCCCGACAACTGTGTGGTTTTACCAGGTGACATGCCGTGAATGGCGCCTGCAAAGGGCTCCAAAATTAAGTCTTGTGCGCTGTAGGCCAACATCGACAAGAACACAAAAATGGTGAAGGTTCTGGCCTTGGGTTCTGACCACACTTCTTTGAAAGTTTGTTTGAAATCTGCTGCAGATTTTTTTTCTTCATTGACGGCAGCAAGGCCTGGTTTTTCTAAACGCCACAAGCACACGGCAGTGATCAGGCTGGTCAACACACTGAGGCTGACAGACACTTTCAGCAAAACCTCGGGCGTATAGGGATCAATCAATTTGCCCACCACACCAGCGGTGATGGCAAAGCCCATGATCATCATCAACCACACAGTAGTGGCCGCTTGTGCGCGACGGTTGTCTGGCACTTGCTTGGCCATCAAAGTCAACAATGAAGTACCGCAAGCGCTAACCCCCAAACCAATCAAACTGAACGACAGCACCGCCAGTGCAATGCCGCTCATGGGTGCAGTGGCCATCCAAATGGTGGACACAGCTGCCATGACGCCGCCCACACCCAACACCATCATGCCGCCCATCATCCAAGGTGTGCTGCGACGACCCTGATCCGCGCCATAGCCCATGCGGGGCCGCACCATCTGCACGGCGTAATGCCAAGCCACCAACAGACCAGGCAACAGCGCTGGCAATGCCAACTCCACCACCATGATTCGATTCAAGGTTGAAGTGGTCACGACCACCACGGCACCCAAGCACGCCTGAATCAAGCCCAGTCGAATAATTTGAAACCAACCAAACGGTTTTGTCATACAACCCCCAATGCATTCAACTGACGCAAGCCCCAAGCGCTGACCATCATGCCGCTGACAAACATCGGCACGCCAAACGCACTGACGTACAAAGCACGTTCAACGGGTTGCTTTAAAAATTTCCACATCAAAGGCCACTGCATGAAACTCAAGACAAGCACCGCCAGGGCATGCCAGGGCAATTCCCAGTTGAACAACAACGCAGCGACCACCACCTGCGGTACCCACATGAACAAACATGCGACACGCGCCGCACCGTGTGCGCCTAGCTGAACAGGCAAGGAGTCAACGCCCATTTGCCGATCACCTTCAATGGCCTTGAAGTCATTCAAAGTCATGATGCCGTGCGCGCCCAAGCTGTAGAGCATGGCCAAACTGAGTGCGTAAAAACCTGGCCATGCACCGCCCAACATCACAGCAGTTCCCGTGAGCCATGCCAAGCCTTCGTAACTCAAAGCGCATGCAGCGTTGCCCCACCATCCGTTTTTTTTCAGGCGCACGGGGGGTGCGCTGTAAGCCCAAGAAAATGCGATGGCCAGCGCGCAAGCCCAAAAGCCCCATGTACCCATCAAGGTGGCCCATGCCAACGACAATGCCGTCCACAAAATGGCAATGCCCAAGCCCCAACGGCCCGGCATGCGGCCAGAGGGAATGGGTCTTTGAGGTTCATTGATGGCATCGACGTGCCTGTCAAACCAGTCGTTCACAGCCTGACTACTGGCACAGACCAAGGGGCCCGTGAGAATCAATCCCAACAGAATCAACAGCCAGTGTTCGGTCAGGCTTTGGCCCGACGACACCGCACCGCACGCAAAGGCCCACACAGGTGGGAACCAGGTGATGGGTTTGAGCAGTTCAGCAACCGTGCGCAGGCTGGGTCGCTGCGGCGCATGCGTTAGGGCGAGACTTGGATGGTCCATGCCCCCATTGTGAGGAGAGTTTTATAAATGTCAACTAGGATTGACACTAAGTGTCAATTTAAAAATACAAATACGCGATTAAACGGTATCTGGATCGGCGTCGGTTTCAGACAAGATACCGAACCTCCGCAGCTTGACATACAGGCTTTGGCGCGAAAGCCCCAGCATTTCAGCCGCCGAGGCGCGGTTGTTGTGGGTCAATTCCAGGGCGGCTTCAATGCACATGCGTTCGATGGTGTCGACCGTCTCGCCCACAATGTCCTTGATAGGCCGACGCCCCACCAACTGAGACAACTCGGCAAAGGGATGGGGCTGCGCTTGCGTGCCCGACGGGCCGGATTGCATGCGTCGGTCCATGTCACGCACAAAGAACGCGTACAAAGGCTCCGGCTTGGACAAGTACACCGCCGAAACTTCAACGGGCAAGGTCATGCCAGACAGGGTTCGAACTTCGGTTGCAAAGTTGCGAACAGGCAATTGCTGTTTGAGGGAGGTATTCAAAACGCCCCAGTCGACCGAGCCCCGTTGTAACCACCGCTCAAAGGACTGACCAATGACCTGGGACGATGCCGTCAGCCCCAGAAGGGCCATGCCTTCTTCATTGATGCTTTTCACAGTGCCCGATGGGTCTGTGAGCAACCAGCCATCTGGGAAATGCTCCATGGCTTCGCTCAAGACCACAGACGACTCGGCCTGAAGGCTGGTCGCGGCCGATACTTCGCGCTTGGTTAGCCTGACGAGAAATTGTGCGCCGCCCTCTTGCCGGAAGACTGTGGCAGAAACCGTGAGCATTGCAGGCGATCCGGCGACCAAAGCAGAGCACATTTCAATGCGGCCTGTGGCCAATGCCGTCCGCAGGAGTGTTTGAACTTCCGACTGGCTGTCCACCTCAAAGCACTCACGAAAATCTCGACCAACCAAGCGTTTGCCCGCATCTTTGAACAGCGCTTGGGCCCCCACATTGGCCTCTAACAATTTGTACGAATTGGCGTCGACCATGATGACCGCTTCAGGCGACGACTCAAATAACACGCGGTACCGCGCCTCAATGTGACGAAGCCTGAGGTAGTCGCGCTCAACGGACTGTTGCGTTTCGACCAACCGTCGCTGGAGCTCTGCGAGACGCTCCAGGTTGCGCCCAACGGCCAATATTTTTTGGCCCTTCAAGGCCACCGTAACGTATTGAATGGCCGCTTCGCCGCCAGACGGTGTGGGGTGATTGACGTGGCGCCAATTGAGCGTGATGGTGTCAGGCGTAACCTGCAACAATTCCTCAATTTTTTTGCGACTTTCCACGGTGACCGTGTCAAGCCAACGTTTGCCCATCCAAGCCTGACATCCAAGCGCGGCCATGGTCTCCTGCCCCGTAGACACGTCCTCAATGACCCCTTGCTGGTCAATGATCAAACTCACATCCGACACCACCCCCAATAACTTGGAAAAGGTTGCCGCTTCTAGGTTCGTGATGTTCATCGACGGGTACTGCTCATGGTTCAGGGGTGCCAAATTGACAGCTTGACTGATGCGCGAGCATACACTCAAAAGTGTCAGAAAAGTGGTAATTCCCTTTTGTGATGGGCATAAGCTTACGGCTTTTGTGTCAAATCAAATTGACTCGCCAGTGACGTCACTGCTTGCGTCACCACCTCGACTGTTTTCAACGCATTGTGGTTGAGAACCTCTGCTTGCGGCATGTTCAACTGGTCCGGGGCAAATTGGGCCATGGGGCCACCGGCGTAAAGCTTCAAGCGAGAATTAACCGACTCTTGCATCAGCTCTGGTAAGGCCATGGCAATGTCTTCCAAATGACGGTCAGAAGAGATGGACAAGCAAACGGCATCAAACCAATCCGTTTGAAAATGCCGTTTGAAATCAGACATGTCTTGGGGCGCAGCCAGCGTCACATGCCAACCTGCTCGCCTAAAAAACTCGCTCAACATGAAAATACCAAAGCCATGCTGAGACCCTGGCTCGCTCATTAATAAGACGCTGAAGCCATTGGGCTCGGTGCAACCCTCGAGCAAGAACTCTGCGCTGAATTCGTGCAAAGTGCGGTGCAGCCTAGAAAAGGCGATGGTGCAGTCGACAAAATCCATTTCATCGCTGAGCCAGCGCTCCCCGAGAACTTTGGCACTTTGCGCGATGCCATTCAGGTAAATGTCAGCCAATGTTTGACCTTGCCGCTGCCAGGCAATGATCACCTTGCGCGTTTCTTCTAGGCTTTTGAGGCTGGCTTCTGCCAACAACTCAATTTGCGCAGGGTCCAAGCCATTGGTTTTTGAAAAACGGGTACCGCCAACCAAGCGAGGACCCGACGCAACACCCTTCTGCTGCGCCGACGACTGGCCCTCTGACGCCCACTGCGTCACCTCCGAAGGACCTGATCTCTCTCGATTGAATTGCGCCAAGGTCGTTACCCATTTCCCTTTTTTGACCGTTCAAGTGTCGGGGAGCTTAACGAAGTTTTTATTTGGTGTAAACCCTACATAACATATATATTGTCAATTTATGTTGACACTTGTCAGATCAAACCTTAAAGTCTGATCAGTTCTTTTCCAAGAAGGTCGTCCATGTCAGGTTCTCAGCCACAGGTTTTGTACACACCCGAGCAGCGTGCTCGGCGTGATGCAACACGCTGGACGCTGGTTCAGGGCATCTTGGCGCCCATTCAGTTTTTCATCTTTTTACTCAGTTTGTACTTGGTGGTCACCAGCCTCAAAACAGGCGAGAACACCGACTGGGCCTTGTTCTCAGTGGTTGTCAAAACAGTGGTGCTCTACGCCATCATGATCACCGGCGCCATTTGGGAAAAAGTCGTCTTTGGCAAGTACCTGTTTGCACCGGCCTTCTTCTGGGAAGACGTGGTCAGCACCCTGGTCATGGCGCTTCATACCGCCTATTTGTGGGTGTGGTGGGAGGGCAAATGGTCGGCAGACGATCAACTGCTGCTGGCCCTCACCGCTTACACCACCTACGGCATCAACGCAGCGCAGTACATCCGCAAATTGCGCATGGCGCGTTTGCAAAAACCCCTACAACATTCGCCCGCTTCGGGCGCACAGGTGAGCTTATGAGCCCAGTGATTCCCATTCGCGCCGAAACCACCTCTGGCTGTACCGATGTGGTGCCCTTGGTCGAACGGGGCCAACGCGAAGTGTTTTGCGGCCTCACCGGCATCATTTGGTTGCACCGAAAAATTCAAGACGCATTCTTCTTGGTAGTGGGTTCACGCACCTGTGCTCACCTGATTCAGTCGGCCGCCGGTGTGATGATTTTTGCCGAGCCCCGTTTTGGCACCGCCATCATTGACGAACGCGATTTGGCGGGCTTAGCCGATGTGCACGAAGAACTCGACCGGGTGGTCAATCAACTGCTGACACGCCGCCCCGATATTCGCCTGTTGTTTTTGGTGGGCTCTTGCCCCTCTGAAGTGATCAAGTTGGATTTGTCGCGCGCTGCTGAGCGCTTGAATCAACATCACCACCCCGCCGTGCGTGTGTTGAATTATTCGGGCAGCGGCATTGAGACCACCTTCACACAAGGTGAAGACGCTTGTCTTGCATCAATGGTGCCTGGCTTACCAAAGTCAAACAACCCAGCCAAGCAGTTGATGGTGGTAGGCACCTTGGCCGATGTGGTCGAAGACCAGATGAAACATCTGCTCAATCAGATGGGCATCAACGTGACATTCTTCCCACCTCGCAAGAGTCAAGAGATGCCTGCAGTCGGCGCCAACACACAGTTTTTGTTGGCACAACCCTTCTTGGCCGACACAGCGCGTGCCTTGCAAGATCGCGGCGCTCAACACTTGCCAGCGGCATTTCCTTTGGGCGTTGAAGGCACCACAGCCTGGTTGCAAGCGGCGGCCACTGCCTTTGGTGTGTCGCCCCTGCTGTTTGAAAAAGCCACCATGGCGCCAAGGCAGCGTGCCGAAAAAGCATTGACCGTACAACGTCAAATGCTGCAAGACAAAAGCATTTTCTTCTTCCCAGATTCACAGCTCGAAATTCCTTTGGCACGCTTTGTTCACCGTGAACTTGGCATGCGTTTGGTCGAAGTAGGCACACCGTATTTGCACCGCCAACACATGGCGCCTGAGTTGGCGTGGTTGCCCTCTGGCACGCGCATCAGCGAAGGCCAAGACGTTGATTTGCAACTTGATCGCTGCATTCAAGATGCCCCCGACATGGTGGTGTGCGGCCTCGGTTTGGCCAACCCCTTGGAAGCCCAAGGCATGACCACCAAGTGGGCCATCGAATTGGTCTTCACCCCTATTCAAGGCTACGAGCAAGCTGCCGATTTGGCCGGTCTGTTCAGTCGCCCCCTCCGTCGTCGCGAAAAGCTGGCCGCTTAGGAATTAACCCATGCAACTCACGCTTTGGACTTACGAAGGCCCCCCACACGTTGGGGCCATGCGCATTGCAACAGCCATGAAGGACGTGCATTACGTCTTGCACGCACCCCAAGGCGATACCTACGCCGACTTACTGTTCACCATGATCGAGCGCTTGCCCAGAAGGCCGCCCGTTACTTACACCACCTTCCAAGCCCGCGACTTGGGTGGCGATACCGCAGAGTTGTTCAAAGATGCAGCGCGCCAAGCCATTGCGCGTTTTAAACCGGCTGCGTTGTTGGTGGGGTCGTCTTGCACCGCTGAATTGATTCAAGACGATCCGGGCGGTTTGGCGCAAGCGCTGAAACTTGACATTCCTGTGGTCGCCTTGGAGTTGCCCTCTTACCAGCGCAAAGAAAACTGGGGCGCCAGCGAAACTTTCTACCAACTGTGCCGCCACTTGGTACAAAAGCCAGGTGAGAAAACACCCAAAGCGCGTCCAACTTGCAACTTGCTGGGCCCCACCGCCTTAGGATTTAGACACCGCGACGACATCAAAGAAATTACCCAATTGTTGCAACAGCTGGGCGTTGATGTGCTGGTCACAGCGCCTCTAGAAGCCACCGTGGCCGACATTCAAAAATTGGCCCAAGCCGATTTCAACGTGGTGCTCTACCCTGAAATTGGCATGACAGCTGCGTTGTGGCTGAACCGTCAGTTTGATCAACCCTTCACCAAAACCGTGCCTTTGGGTTTGAACGCCACACGCGACTTCATTCACGAAGTGTGTGCCATCACCGGCATTGAAGTGCCTGCGTCTGAAGACATGACGGCACGTGCCCGTTGGTACGCCAAATCAGTCGACTCCACTTACCTCACTGGCAAACGGGTGTACTTGTTTGGCGATGCCACCCACGTGGTGAGCGCTGCGCGCATTGCCAGCGAAGAAATGGGCTTTGAAGTGGTGGGCCTGGGCACTTACAGCCGTGAGTTTGCCCGCGAAGTGCGCGATTGCGCGAAGAAATACAACGTTGAGGCGCTGATCACCGACGACTACTTAGAGGTGGAAACTCAGATTAACCAGTTGCAGCCCGAACTTATTTTGGGCACGCAAATGGAGCGCCACATTGCCAAGCGCCATGGCATTCCTTGTGCTGTCATTTCTGCGCCAGTGCACGTACAAGATTTCCCAGCACGTTACGCGCCGCAAATGGGCCTTGAAGGCGCCAATGTGATCTTTGACACTTGGGTTCACCCTTTGATGATGGGCCTAGAAGAACATCTCTTGGGCATGTTCCGCCAAGACTTTGAATTTCACGCTGGCGCATCGCCTTCGCACTTGGGCAGCGCACGGCCTGTCGAAATGAAGGTTGAAGAAGAAGTGACGCAGCGCCCTGCCTCTAACCAAGCCACGTGGAGCGTTGAGGCTGAAAAAGAACTCGGAAAAATTCCATTTTTTGTACGAGGCAAAGCTCGGCGTAACACCGAGAAATATGCCCTCGACCAAGGCGTCGCAACCATCACTGTGGACACACTTTACGATGCCAAAGCTCACTACAGCCGCTGAGTCAAAAAGTCACCCCTCGCACATGCGTGTGGTGATGCTGACACTCGACACGCATTTGTCGAGTGCGGCCCATCGCTCTGCGGCGCGTCTGGCGCAAAAAATGCCAGGCTTGGAATTGAGATTGCATGCGGCCAGTGAGTACAGGGCCAGCGACGATGCCCTGCAAAAATGCTTGCACGACATCGAACGCGCAGACATGGTAATCGCCACCATGCTGTTCATGGAAGACCACTACCTGCCTGTGATCGAAGCCCTTAAAGCCAGACGTGACCACTGCGATGCCATGATCTGCATCATGTCGGCGCCTCCGGTGATGCAACTCACACGCATGGGCAAACTGACCATGGGCGGCAAGTCTTCTGGCCTGATGGAATTGCTTAAAAAACTGCGCCCCAAAGCCAAAGAAAACGCAGAAGAAAAAGCATCCGGCAAGTCTGAAGGTGCCAAGCAAATGGCCATGCTGCGTCGCTTGCCTAAATTGCTGCGCTTTATCCCTGGCACCGCACAAGATTTGCGCTACTTCTTCTTGACCATGCGTTACTGGCTGGCTGGATCTGAGCAAAACATCACCAATATGATCTTGATGTTGGTCAAACGCTATGCCAAGCCCACACGCGCAGGCTACCGCCAGTTGGCCGATGCAGATGAACCCATTGAGTATCCAGAAGTAGGCCTTTATCACCCCAAGATGAAGGTCAAGATTTCGGAAACCTTGGACAATTTGCCACGCGGTGCAGAAGGCAAACCTGCGGTGGGGTTGTTGCTGCTTCGCTCCTATTTGTTGGCGGGCAACGCACTTCACTACGATGCGGTCATTGCAGCCATTGAGGCGCGTGGCTTGCGGGTCATTCCGGCGTTTGCCAGCGGCTTAGATTCACGCCCCGCCATTGAGAATTTTTTCATCAAAGATGGCAAAAGCCAAATCGATGCCTTGGTGTCGCTCACTGGGTTTTCCTTGGTAGGTGGCCCTGCTTACAACGATGCCAAAGCAGCTGAGCAAATTTTGGCGCAACTCGATGTACCCTACATTGCAGCGCACCCTGTTGAGTTTCAATCGCTCGAACAATGGGGTAGCTCTCAGCGCGGTTTGATGCCCGTCGAGAGCACCATCATGGTGGCCATTCCTGAGTTGGACGGCTCCACCATCCCCATGGTCTATGGCGGACGCCCAGGTGCTGCCGGCACCAGTTGCACAGGTTGCGAGCGAAATTGCACCTTCACCAAAGAACACCAAACGCAAGACATGTTCACCTGTGCCGAACGCACCGACATGTTGTCTAGGCGCGTTGAGAAATTGGTTCAAATGCGTTTGAAAGAACGCAAAGAGCGCAAGTTGGCCTTGGTCATTTTCAATTTTCCACCCAACAGTGGCAATGTGGGCACAGCCGCCTACTTGTCGGTGTTTGAATCTTTGTTCAACACCCTCAAAACACTTTCCAACGAAGGCTACAACGTAGAGGTGCCGGCCAATGCAGACGTGCTGCGCGAAATGGTCTTGAACGGTAACCGCGAAATGTATGGCGCCGATGCCAATGTGCATCACATCATTCCAGCCTCTGAGCATGTCAAGAACGAGCGTTGGTTGAAACAGATTGAAGCGCAGTGGGGCCCTGCCCCCGGCAAGCAACTGACCAACGGTCAAGGCCTGTTTGTGCAGGGCGTGCAATTGGGTCAAGCCTTGGTGTGCATTCAGCCTGGCTTTGGTTACGAAGGCGACCCGATGCGCTTGCTGTTTGAAGCCGGCTTTGCGCCAACCCATGCCTTCAGTGCGTTCTACCGCTACTTGCGCAAAGAATTCCAAGCCGACGCCGTGTTGCACTTTGGCACCCACGGCGCTTTGGAGTTCATGCCTGGTAAGCAGTCTGGCTTGTCTGGCAATTGCTGGCCCGATCGCTTGATTGACGACTTGCCCAATTTGTATTTCTACGCTTCTAACAATCCGTCAGAAGGCGCCATTGCCAAACGGCGCGGTAGTGCCACCTTGGTGAGCTACTTGCCACCAACATTCGCTGAATCCGGTTTGTACAAAGGCCTGTTGGACTTGAAGCAAACCTTGGACAGATGGCGCACCTTGGACGATGCAGGCAGCGAAGAGCGCAACGACTTGGCCGCCATGATTCACCAGCAAGCGCTCGAGCTGGAATTGAAAGTGCCCGCCCAAATTGAGGCCACAGCACAAGTGGTGGAGCCCTGGATCAATTCACTGGTCGATCAGTTGCTCGAAATGGAGTACTCCCTCATTCCAGAAGGCTTGCACGTCATTGGCCAATTGCCCACCCGTGCGCAGCGCCTGACCACTTTGAAAGCCATGGCGCAAGCCATGGGCATGGAAGAGCCCGAGTTGCTTGAACACTTGGTGGATGGCGAGAGCGAGGACAAACTCAATCGCTCCGCCAAGCACCTGACGCAAGCGCAACGGGATGCGCTGCATCAGTTGGTTGAATCCAATGTCTTACTGAGCCAAGAGAGTGAGCTGAGTGGCTTGTTGCGCGCACTCGATGGCCGTTATGCACTTCCTGCACCGGGTGGTGACTTGTTGCGCAATCCAGATGTCTTGCCTACAGGTCGCAACTTGCACGGACTTGACCCCTTCAAGTTACCGACCGCTTTTGCAGTGCGCGATGGCCAAAAGCAAGCGCAAAAATTGCTGGAACGCTACGCACAAGACGGCTCAGGTCTGCCGGAATCCATCGCCATGGTTTTGTGGGGTACCGACAACCTCAAAACCGAAGGGGGCCCCATGTCCCAGGCTTTGGCCTTGATGGGCACCGCGCCAAGGTTCGACAGCTATGGTCGTTTGGCCGGCGCTCAATTGATCCCGCTTGATGTCCTGCAGCGTCCTCGCATCGATGTGGTCATTACCTTGTCAGGCATATTCCGCGACTTATTGCCCATGCAAATCAAGCTATTGGCAGAGGCCAGTTTCTTGGCAGCCAGCGCCGATGAACCCGTTGAGATGAACTTCATCCGCAAACATGCATTGGCGTACATGGCCGAGCACGGTGGCGACATTGAAGCAGCGTCATTGCGTGTGTTTGGCAACACCGAAGGCGCCTACGGTTCGAACGTCAACATGCTGGTGGACAGCTCCTCTTGGCAACAAGAGGACGAACTGGGCGATGCCTTTACAGCTCGCAAAGGTTTTGCCTATGGCCGCGAAGGCAAACCCGTTCGCAACAACCAGTTGCTCAAAAGTGTATTGGCTGATGTGTCATTGACGTATCAAAACTTAGACTCAGTGGAGCTGGGTGTGACCAGCATCGACACTTACTTTGACACCTTGGGTGGCATTAGCCGCGCGGTGTTGCAAGCCAAACACGACCGTGATGGTGATGCAGCGACTGCGCCGCCTGTGTACATCGTCGATCAAACTCAGGGCGATGGTGTGGTGCGCAGCCTGACTGAACAAGTGGCCCTTGAAACACGCACGCGCATGCTCAACCCCAAGTGGCACGAAGGCATGTTGCAACACGGCTACGAAGGCGTGCGCCAAATTGAAGTGCACCTGACCAACACCATGGGCTGGTCGGCCACCACCGGTCAAGTTCAACCTTGGGTCTACCAGCAGTTGGCACAAACCTTTGTGCTCGACCCCGCCATGCGTGAACGCATGGCCCAACTGAACCCCACATCATCGGCCAAGCTTGCAAATCGCTTGATCGAAGCTTCTCGTCGCGAGTATTGGAAACCCGATGCTGAGACTATGAATGCCTTGCTGCGCGCCGGCGAGGAACTTGAAGACCGCCTTGAAGGCATTAAAGAGGGACAACCAGCATGATCGAAACGACCAGCATCCCAGTGCAAAGCATCAAAAAGAATTCCAAACTTGATGGCGAGGGCAGCGTTCAATTCCAAATGGACCCCACTGTCAAAATTGGCAATGCCAAAGTTTTTGCCGTGTACGGCAAAGGCGGCATTGGCAAGAGCACCACATCTTCCAACTTGTCGGTGGCCTTCA
>JBDLWA010000180.1:0-7005 GCA_039804505.1 Pseudomonadota bacterium | reverse complement strand
AAGGCGCCTTCTACCTTGACGTCAAACCAGCTTTCAATGGAGCGTGACACGAACTGATAAGAGACCACATAAATCAGGACCCCAGGCACCACACCGACCAGCGCAAAAATGGCGGCCAACTTGACCAGCAAACGCGAGCCAAATTGCCCTTGACGCACCCGAATCACCAAACGGGTTAAGCCCCACAGCAAACCCAACAACAGCAAGCCTGCCACCACGGTATTGACCAAGTACAGGCGCTCGTAATTTTGATCGTACAGGGCGCGGTTGCTGGTGGCCTGGGTCAGCAAAACCAGCAAGCCTAGGCCAATGGCAAGCAAAACCACCACGCCCAAGCCAACCAACCAGCGCACCGTTTTAGACGGTTGGGCGCCAGTGGCAATCAAATCTTGTGGGTTCCGACTCATGGGGTCAATTGTCGCTGACGAAGCGCATCAGCGACCGAGGTCGGCGGTGATGCGCAGTGTCTTTTGCGTGTTCAAGTTCCATTCGGCCTGGCTACCGGCCGTCATTTGGAAGGGTCTTGGCAATTGCGACACATCCAAACGGAATTTAAAAATGAGGGTGTATTTGTTGTCGGCATCAAAGTCAGCCAAATCAGCCAACTTCCAATTCACGGTGCGCCGAATGGCCGCCATGGCCTCGGGCAGAGTTTCAAAGGTTTGCGACAAACTGCTGGCCAAACCCACTGCGCCAATAGGATCGCGCGAGACATTCAAGCGCCACAAACGTGTGAGGGGTTGGTAGGCCAAACGGTAGTGGCGACTGACGGCACCCACTTTTTTGTCATACCAGTACCAACGGTCGCGCGTCAGCTCGGCCTCGGTCACAAAATAAATGGGCATGCCTTTTTGCAGCGCCTCTTCGACCGTGCTGCTGAGGTCTATCCGCAAACTGCTTTGGAGCAACAAGGCGCCGTCGGCCCTCTCAAGCCTGAGCTCGGTAATTTCCACGGCCGAATTGGCCGAGGTTTGCGCCGAGGCGGGCAAGCAAGCAAAGGCCATCAGCCAGGTCAACACGCACAGCGCACGAAGCCAAAAGCCTGTGCGCCCTCTGCCATTCAACTCACATTGAACGCTTTTCCAACAGTGCGTAATAAAAACCGTCATGTTCACCCATGCCATTGTCGCGGAGACTGGCATCAGAAGTGACATTTGAGGGTGTTAAATGCCCAGGAGAGGGCAAGATCAGGGCATCAGTGTTGTGTTGAACAAACGTTTGGATTTGCGTTTCGCCCTCGGCCTTGAAAACCGAGCAGGTGCAATACAACAAGCGGCCCCCAGGTCTGACCAGGGGCCAAAGGGCTTTGAGCAACTTGGCCTGAATGGCGGCCAGTTGCGCCACATCGCTCTCACGGCGAAGCCAACGCACATCGGGATGGCGACGGCCAATGCCCGAGGCCGTGCAAGGCGCGTCTAACAAAATGCCATCAAAACTTTGACCGTCCCACCACTTGGCGGGATCAGCGGCATCGGCGGCCACAATTTGTGCGCGCACTTGCAAGCGGTCGACATTTTGTTGAATGCGCTCGCACCGCTGTGGGTCGACGTCCAAGGCCAGCACATGGGCGCTTGGTTCGCACTCGAGCAGATGACCCGTCTTGCCACCCGGCGCCGCACAGGCGTCTAACAAACGCAGTTGGGGGCCGGCAGCATTCAAACCTGTCAGCAACAAAGGCGCCGCCCATTGCGCTGCGGCATCTTGCACCGACACATGGCCTTGAGAAAAACCAGGCAACACATGAACAGGCACCGCCTTGTCCAATTGAACACCTGAGGGCTGTTCTGCAGCGGTGATGACCTTGCCCTCAATGCCTTGTGCCTGCAATGCATCCAAATAGTGGGCCACAGTGTGATGCTGTGAATTCACACGCAATGTCATGGGGGCGGCCACTTGCGCAGCTTCCAAAATGGTGGTCCACCGATCTGGGTGATCGTGTTGCAAGCGCTTCACCCACCAAGCCGGATGATTCCATTGGGCGGTGACATCGTCTTGAGTCGCGGTGAGCAGGGCATCGCGCTCACGCAAGAAACGGCGTAAGCAAGCATTCACAAACGGGGCTTGTGCACGCATGTCTTTGTGGCGCCGCGCCGCCTCCACAGCTTGGTTCACCAAGGTGTGCACAGCGTAGGGTGCCAAGTCATCGCGCCAAGACAAAGCCAATGCCGTGCACAGCAAAGCATCGGCGGTTGCGGGGGGTGCTTTGCGGGCCAATTGTTTGCGCAGGGCCACTGCACGGCCCCACCAGCGCATGGCTTGAAACGACAAAGCCTGCACACCCGGTCGCAGGTCTTTGGGCACTTGCTCTATGGCCGCGGTCATGGAGCGGCCATGGTGAACCGCCTGTGCCACAGATGCCGTTGCTTGAAGCAATTGCCACAAGGGCGCTTGCAAATTCGATGCTGCTTGCGTGGTGGCCATGCAATCAGGCCAGCAAGTCGGCGTTGTCCAACATGTGGGCCGGTAAGAAATTCACTTGCTTGGCCAACAAGCTGGCAGGAAACTGGTTCACGGCTTCGTTGTATTGAAAGGCGGCTTGGTTGTAGGCGTCCATCAGGGGCCAAGCCTGCGCTTTGAGGCGGTCAAATTTATACGGCAGCGGATCGATGAACCAAGTGGCCTCGCCACTTTGCCCTGCACGCACTTCGGCTTTGGCCCAGGCGGCCAAGGCCAATCGGTCTTCATTGACTTTTTGCATGGCACTGGCCGACAAAGGCTGCGTTCGGGCCAAGTCCAAGCTGTCGGACAAGTCTTCCAAAATTTTGAGCAAATTCAAATCACGTTCGTTCTTCAACAAGGCCTCGGGCAAGGCCGCCTCTTCCATTTCACTCAGCATGTCGCGCATGGACGCAGGTAAATTGCCCTGCATCCACACCAAGACGCGCAACAACTGCGCATCGACAGCCGCAAACTGTTTGGCCACGCTGGCGCGCAACACCACCAAACGGTTGTAGGCACCCACCGCCCAAAAAAATAGAACGGCCAGGACTGAGCTGAAGATCAGAAGTGACATGGTCTCGTCATTGTGAAGCAAAACTTCTTCAAAAAAAACGCCCCTGGCCGTTGGACGGTTCAGAGGCGTTTTTCAAAGCATCCGGCCGAAGCCGGCGCTGGATCAGGAGTTGGAATCGGCAGCGTTGGCTGCGTCTTCGGTCAACTGTTGGGCTTCGGCCAATTCAACGGCTTCAGCTTCTGTGATGGCGCGGCGTTCTGCCTCGTCCATCGCGTCTTTGGCGGCACGTGCTTTGTGATAAGCCAAGCCTGTACCGGCAGGGATCAAGCGACCCACAATGACGTTCTCTTTCAAACCACGCAACTCGTCGCGCTTGCCCATGATGGCAGCTTCGGTGAGCACGCGGGTGGTTTCCTGGAAGGAAGCCGCAGAGATGAACGAGTCGGTCGACAAAGAAGCCTTGGTAATACCCAACAACAAGTTGCTGAAGGTTGCAGGAATCTTGCCTTCGGCGCGCAATGCGTCGTTGGTGTTCAAGATTTCTGAACGCTCAACTTGTTCGCCAGCAATGTAAGTGGAGTCACCAATGTTCTCCACCACCACACGACGCAACATCTGACGCACGATCACTTCGATGTGCTTGTCATTGATCTTCACGCCTTGCAAGCGGTAAACGTCTTGTACTTCGTCGACGATGTAGCGAGCCAACTCTTCCATACCGAGCAAGCGCAAGATGTCTTGTGGGTCGGCGGGGCCGTCCACAATGCTCTCGCCCTTGTTGACCACCTGGCCTTCGTGGACCACGATGTTCTTCTCTTTGGGGATGAGTTCGTCCCACACTTTGCCGTCTGGATCGGTGATCTGCAAACGAACCTTGCCTTTGGTCTCTTTACCAAACGACACGGTACCGGTCATCTCGGCCAACATGCCCTTGTCTTTGGGGCTGCGAGCTTCGAACAATTCGGCCACACGTGGCAAACCGCCGGTAATGTCTCGGGTTTTTTGACCTTCAACAGGGATACGCGCCAAGACTTCGCCTGGGCCCACATCTTGACCGTCGCGCACTTGGATCAGTGAGCCGATTTGGAAACCGATGGTCACAGAGTGATCGGTGCCAGGAATCTTCACTTCTTTGCCAGAGGCGTCGATCAACTTCACTTGAGGGCGAACCACTTTGGTTGCACCACGACGCTTCGGATCGATCACCACCAAGGTGGACAAACCGGTCACTTCGTCGACCTGCTTGGCCACTGTCAAACCTTCTTCGACGTTCTCGAACTTGGTCTGACCCGCAAACTCGGTGATGATGGGTCGTGTGAGTGGATCCCAGTTGGCCAAAATAGCGCCCGCCTTGATGGCTTGGTCAATTTTGACGGTGAGGACCGCGCCGTAAGGCACCTTGTGACGCTCACGCTCACGGCCGTGTTCGTCGTGAATGACGATTTCGCCAGAGCGAGAAATCACCACCAACTCACCTTTGGAGTTGGTCACATAGCGCATGGTGGCGTTGAAGCCAATCAAACCATTGGACTTGGCTTCGACGCTAGAGGCCACCGCTGCACGTGAGGCCGCACCACCGATGTGGAAGGTCCGCATGGTCAACTGTGTACCGGGTTCGCCGATGGACTGCGCAGCGATCACACCCACGGCTTCGCCGTTGTTGATCAAGCCACCGCGGCCCAAGTCACGGCCATAGCACTTGGCGCACAAGCCAAAGCGTGTGGCGCAAGTGAGGGCTGTGCGAACTTTAACTTCGTCCACGCCTTCAGCTTCGAAGATTTCAATCATGTCTTCGTCGAGCAAGGTGCCGGCAGGTGCCACCACAGCGCGCGACTCAGGGTGCAACACGTCGTCGGCCAAGGTGCGACCCAACACGCGATCGCGCAAGGATTCAATCACTTCACCGCCTTCAACGATGGCGCGCATTTGTGAGCCGTCGGTGGTGCCGCAATCGAGTTCGGTCACCACCAGGTCTTGCGTCACGTCGACCAAGCGACGTGTCAAGTAACCAGAGTTGGCCGTCTTCAAAGCCGTATCGGCCAAGCCTTTACGTGCACCGTGTGTTGAGATGAAGTACTGCAACACATTCAGGCCTTCACGGAAGTTGGCCGTAATAGGTGTCTCAATGATCGAGCCATCAGGCTTGGCCATCAAACCACGCATACCTGCCAGCTGACGAATCTGCGCTGCAGAGCCGCGAGCACCCGAGTCGGCCATCATGTAAATGGAGTTGAACGATTCTTGCTCAACTTCTTTGCCGTGACGGTCGGTGGTTTTCTCTTTGCGGAGTTGGTCCATCATCACCTTGGACACAGCGTCACCCGCTTTGCCCCAGATGTCAACGACCTTGTTGTAACGCTCGCCAGAAGTGACCAGACCCGACACATATTGCTGCTCGATGTCTTTGACTTCTTTCTCGGCGTCACCAATGATGGCGCCCTTCTCTGGCGGCACCAACATGTCGTCAATACCAATGGAGATACCGGAACGTGTGGCCAAACGGAAACCGTTTTGCAACAACTTGTCGGCAAACACCACGGTCTCTTTCAAACCGCACTTGCGGAAAGAGGTGTTGATGAGCTTAGAAATTTCTTTCTTCTTGAGTGCTTTGTTGATGTTCTCGAAAGCCAAGCCTTTGGGCAAGATTTCGGACAACAAGGCACGACCCACCGTGGTGTAAACCATGTTGGTCGATGCTGTGAACTCTTTGGTTTCTTTGTTCAGAATCCAATCGGTAATGCGCACGCTGATCTTGGTGGTCAATTCAACCACTTTGGCGTCCAAAGCAGATTGAACTTCTGCAATGTTGGCAAAGATCATGCCTTCGCCTTTGGCGTTGATGCGTTCGCGGGTTGTGTAGTACAAGCCCAGCACCACGTCTTGTGACGGCACGATAGAAGGTTCGCCGTTGGCTGGGAACAGCACGTTATTGGAGGCCAGCATCAAGGTGCGGGCTTCCATTTGCGCTTCCACAGACAATGGCACGTGAACGGCCATTTGGTCACCGTCGAAGTCGGCGTTGAAGGCCGCGCAAACGAGGGGGTGCAACTGAATCGCCTTGCCTTCGATCAGCAGCGGCTCAAAAGCCTGGATACCCAAACGGTGCAGCGTAGGCGCACGGTTGAGCATCACGGGGTGCTCTTTGATGACCTCTTCCAGGATGTCCCACACCACCGGTGTACCGGCTTCGACTTCCTTCTTGGCAGCCTTGATGGTGGTCGCGATGCCCATGGCTTCGAGACGCGCAAAGATGAAAGGCTTGAACAACTCGATCGCCATCAACTTGGGCAAACCGCACTGGTGCAGCTTGAGTGTTGGACCCACGGTGATGACGGAACGACCGGAGTAGTCCACGCGCTTGCCCAGCAAGTTCTGACGGAAACGACCGCTCTTGCCTTTGATCATGTCGGCCAAGGACTTCAGGGCGCGCTTGTTGGCGCCGGTCATGGCCTTGCCACGGCGACCGTTGTCCAGCAAGCTGTCCACGGCTTCTTGCAGCATCCGCTTTTCGTTGCGTGCAATGATTTCGGGCGCTTTCAATTCCAGCAAACGGCGCAGACGGCTGTTGCGGTTGATGACGCGGCGGTACAGGTCGTTCAGGTCGGAGGTCGCAAAGCGGCCGCCGTCCAGTGGCACCAAAGGACGCAGGTCCGGTGGCAACACGGGCAGCACTTCGAGCACCATCCACTCGGGCTTGATGCCGGACTTCTTGAAAGCTTCCAGCACTTTGAGTCGCTTGGAATTTTTCTTGACCTTGAGTTCGGAGCCGGTCAGATCACCACGCAAGCGCTCGATCTCACTTTCGATGTCGATGCTTTGCAACAGTTCCTTGATGCCTTCGGCACCCATCTTGGCCACGAATTCGTCGCCGTACTCTTTGACTTTGGCGTCGTAGTCGTCTTCGCTCATGATGCCGAACTTCTTGAGCGGCGTCATGCCGGGATCGGTCACGACATACGCTTCAAAGTACAGCACACGTTCGATGTCGCGCAGCGTCATGTCGAGCACCAAGCCCAAACGCGATGGCAGCGATTTGAGGAACCAGATGTGGG
>JBDLWA010000179.1:0-6822 GCA_039804505.1 Pseudomonadota bacterium | reverse complement strand
GCCATTGACCATTTACTACGATGGCAGTTGCCCATTGTGCAGGCGCGAAATTGCTTTCTACAGAAGCAATCCCGATGCAGCCCAATTGGTGTGGCACGACGTCAGTGTGAATTTTCAAGCCAACGACGATTCAAGTTTGGGCGATGGCCTTAGCTGCCAGCGTGCCATGGCTTACTTCCATGTGCGTGATGCGCAAGGCCAATTGTTTGAGGGGGGTGCAGCCTTTGCACGCCTTTGGCTAGAGCTGCGTGGCTGGCGCATGGCGGGGCGGTTGTTTTCTGTGTGGCCTTTCAGTTGGGCCATCAACGTGGGCTACAAAATGTTTTTACCCATTCGACCCACCGTGCAAAAATATTTGCTCAAGTGGGACGCACGTCATTCATGAGCCGTTATCAAGCTTTGGTGTTGGGGGCCAGTGGGGCCATTGGCAATGCATTTCTGGCGTATTTTCAAAACGATCCAGCGTGCGAGTTGGCAGTGGGTTTGTCTCGCCATACTGAGTTGTCGTTTGCGTTGGAAAACGAAGACAGCATGGCCCAATGTGCCGCAGCGTTACGCAGTGCTTCAGGTCCTTATGGCGTATGCGAATTTAAATGGATCATTGATGCCACAGGCGCTTTGACCATTGACGGCCAAGGTCCAGAGAAACGCATTGATGCCTTGAATGCCAAGCAACTCCTCAGACAGTTTGAAGTGAACGCCGTGGGCCCCGCATTGCTCATGAAACATTTTGTGCCTTTGCTACTGCCACACAGCACAGCTTGCTACGCCACCTTGTCGGCCAGAGTGGGCAGCATTGAAGACAACCACAAAGGGGGATGGTACGGCTATCGAGCCGCCAAGGCCGCCCGAAACATGTTGCTGCAAACGGCGGCCATTGAAGTTGCGCGTAAAAGGCCACAGGCTGTGTTGGCAGCCTTGCAGCCGGGCACAGTGCAATCAAATTTGTCTGCCTCATTTGTGGCAGCGCAAGATGCGATGGCGCCAGCTGACGCTGTGTCAAAAATGATGACCGCAATGTTTGACTTGAAACCAACGGGGCGTGCACAATTTATTGACTACGCAGGACAATCCATCCCATGGTAGTTCAACTAGCGCTCTTAGGAGAAATGTATGAGTGAAGATCCAAGATGTTGTGGCACGGGCACCTGCATCATTGACCCTGAGGGTCGATGCTGGTGTGGTCAGCAATGGGATGGTGAAAAAATGTCGATGCCCAAGTTGGATGCACCGGCAGCGCAAGGCGATGACCCAAACGCATCGACACTTCAGCGGTCTTTAGATACACCATGACCCTGTTTCTGAAGCGTATTGGCATGACGCCATTTTTAAAATGGGCGCTGGTTTGTGTGCTGGGTGTGATCGGCAGTCATTCGAATGCTTCTGAGTTGTCGGAGTTGCTCAAAGGCAATGACCATGTCTTGCTCATGCGTCACGCTTTGGCGCCGGGTGTAGGTGACCCTGCTGGCTATCAACTGGACAACTGCAAATCGCAAAGAAATTTGGATGCGCAGGGACGTGCCCAGGCTCAACGCATCGGCCAGTGGTTGAAATCGCAAGGGGTGCGGGAAGCCCTGGTCTTTAGCAGTGCATGGTGTCGATGCAAAGAGACAGCAGAGAAGTTAGGCTTGGACACACCTGTGCATGAAGCCGCTTTGAATTCATTTTTTGATGACCTGCGGCAAGGGCCTCAAAGCAATGCCAATTTGCAAAAATTCATCGAGACTCAGCTGAAAAGCAAAAATTCAAAGGCTTTGATTTTGGTGACACACCACGTCAACATTGCCGAGTTCATGGGCGAAAACGTGGGTTCGGGCGACATGGTGTTGGCCAAAGTCAGCCCACAAGGGCGGCTCTTGTCCTACAAAATTTACCCCAGTCCTTAAAGAGCTTTACGCCGCATCAAGTTCAGTGCCGCCATAACGCGCGATAGCGACCGTCTGGATCGTAGTCCTTGGCCTGCTTGTCGGGGTTGAAGCGTCTGCTGCCCCTGGGGTCGGTGCCTCTGCCGCTGAGATACAACCAATTGCCTTGATTGCTGTAGACGTCGTAGTCAATCAATTGGGACTCAAACCACGCTGCACCTGCGCGCCAATCGCAGCCCAGGTCATGAATTAAGTAACTGGCCAAGTTCTGGCGCATGCGATTGGAGACATAGCCTGTGAACTTCAATTCGCGCAGGCCCGCATCGATGAATTCATGGCCCGTGTTGGCATGACACCAAGCCTCAAACAGTTGGGGCTTGTGTGGTGGCGGCGGCAATACTTCTTTAGACAGCCCTTGTGCTTGGTACATTTTGGCGCCATGTTTCAAATGCAGCCATCGAAAGTGATCGCGCCACAGCAATTCAAAACCAATCCAGTACGTACTTTCATTCTCACCGTGCAATTGCTCATAGGCTTTAAGGGCGGTCCATGCTTGCCTGGCAGACAAGGCACCCGTGGCCAGCCAAGGTGACCATTTGGTGGAGTAGTCCACACCGACCAGTTCGTTGCGTGTTTGTTTATACGTACTCGGCAGACCGCTGTTGCAGTAACGGGCAAGGTGAGCCAAGGCGCAGGTTTCACCGCCATCAAATTCAGGCAAGCCCCAAGGAAATGCTGCACGTGGGTCGGGCAAGTCAGCGCTGCTGGTGGTGTGCTCAAGCAGTACAGAAATAGTAGCTTGAAATGCTTTGACCACTTGCAGAGGTGGCAAAGGTGGCAGACTTTTTAGTTGCGTCACGCTAGCCAAGGGTGCTGGAACTTTTAGTCCAGGTTTCTCCACCGCATGCCTGAAGTTGGTAAAGGTGTCGGGCACTTTGTCGACGTCAAACGGCAGGTCTGAAGCTGCCATCAATGTGGATTGCCAGATGGTTTCAATGGGGATGTGTGCCGCTTGCAATTGTGCAATGTGGTGTTGTTCGTAGGGCGCTGCAATGTCTTCGCAAATGACCCGTA
Organism: Pseudomonadota bacterium; assembly: GCA_039804505.1. Taxonomy (GTDB): domain Bacteria; phylum Pseudomonadota; class Gammaproteobacteria; order Burkholderiales; family Burkholderiaceae_C; genus Limnohabitans_A. The sequence continues at coordinate 3,883 of JBDLWA010000179.1, read as the reverse complement.
TGGGATTTAGCCTTTGACACAAAGCCGACAGAACGGTCACTGGATTGCCAGCGAGTTGGATCAGCTCACTCTGACATGCTTGCAATTGAAGGGACACATCGCGCAGGGCCATGGCTGTCCATGTTTTTCTGGCAGCAGACGTTCTGACAAATCCCCACTGGGTGTTTTGATCAAGCGCTTCGTCGTGAATGTAAATGGGAAGAAGCCAAGTTTGGTGTTGCGCTGCCAGTTGAATGGCCTTGTGAAGGGCCGGCTGATCGTGCAAACGCAGGTCGTTTCTGAACCAATAAATGACGCCTGCGCCCGAGAAGTTTTCTGACATACCTGTTTTAGCTCACGAGAGATTGCAGGTCGATGCCTTCGTGTTGCGCCACCATTTCTAGCGCCTCTTCAAACAGTGCGCGGGCGGTGCCAGAAACCGCACTCAGATGGGCGTGGATGCGCGCGTCCTCGGACGATTTGTTCAGGCAGTCAAAGCTGTATTGTTCAAATCGTGCCAATTGGGTAATGAGTTCGGCAACGTGATGAGGACATTCGCAAAGCACTTTGGTAGAAATGCCAGCAACGCGCATTAAAGCCAGGTCGTCATATTTGCGCGGCGGAATGCTGCTATTAGGCAAATGTGGGGTACTGGCTGATCTCAGATTGCGCATGAGAGAAGACTTGATCAGCTCACTCAAATCGAGGTCGGGCAAAGGCTCTCTGCGCACCACCATGCCCAATTGCTTGAGGCTTTCTATGACAGCCTCTTGTCCAAAACTGTAGAGCACGATGACGTGCTTGGCCTGTGTTTTGTCGACCAAGCGACGGATGTCGTTTTGTACACCCGCATGCAAAGAAGGGCATTGAATTAACAAAAGTTGGGGCAGTTCTTGAAGTGTCGCCTTTAACAAGTCTTCCATCTTGGCAAAGATGTCGGTCATGTGAATGGTGTTGGGTGTCAAATGCTGTTTGAATTTAGGCGACTCAATTCGGCTGGCCAATGCCAAGCCCACAATGGCCACACCTGAAGAAGCCGAAATCGCTGTGCTGGCCGATAAATACTGAGCCGCAGATTTGTGCTGTTGGAGCAATTGATTGAGCTCTTGCAAACTGCATTGCGCCAATTGACGAATGCCGTGTCCCTGATCGGTCAGTCTTTTGATCAGTGTGGCTTTGAGAACGTCATCGTCTGAATAAAGGCGGTGGCGTGAATCTGACTTCATGGGGCTGAAGGCTTGGTAGCGTGCTTCCCAAATGCGCAGGGTTGCCGTGGGCACACCGCTTAAGCTTGAAACCGCGCCAATTTTGTGGAGATTCATGTTTTGTTAACTCAAAATATGAATTTTGAGTAGGTATTGAGTAGATAAATGAAGATATTTACAAGATTTTAGTCTTTTATTGAATAGGTATGTTAAATTTTATTTATTCAATACATGAACAAGGCTCTTTATGCTCAGTCAACGCGCTTCACAAGGTATTTTGGCCATCGCCCATGTCGCCAACTCACCCGCACATCAATCGGTGACAGTGGCCAGCATTGCAAAACATTTAGATCTTTCTGTTTCGTACACAGAGAGTTTGGTGAAAGTACTCAAGCAGCATGGGCTGCTCATTTCAACGCGTGGCCCTGGTGGCGGTTACCAATTGAAAAAGTCTTTGGTTGAATTGTCGGCCTGGGATGTTGCGAAGTGTTTCGCTATGACAGAAGAGGCGTCACCCAGCAAACGTCCTAGCCCAGAAGCCTTGTTGGTGGACCTGGTGTACGAGCAATTCTGTCAAATCGAAAAGGATTTTTTGAAAGACTACTCGCTAGCCAGTCTGAAAGTAGAAACACCTTCACAAGGTGCTGCAGTGGCAAAACCGAGCTTGCCCTTCAATTTCAAACCTTTGCCCAAGGGCTTGATGCCAGTTGCGCCCAACTCTGTTTTTGACTTGTCAAAGTTCATGAACTTGGCAACTGCGTAAACCAAGGCTCAAGACAGTCTTCAGCAGCGATGGCCTTTAATAGGCCCGAACTTTCAAAGCAGCGGGCGCAATTCGACACGACGATTGCAAGCATGCGAGCCTTCAAAAGCCAAGCGTGTGGCAGTGTCTAAGTTGTCGGCTTTGATCAGCCAAAAGCCACTGTAATTTTCTGGGGCGTTGAAGAGAGATTGGCCAGTCGAGACATTGGCCTGTTTCCGATGGTCAATCACTTTGGCCTGTGAGGGCGCTGACAATCCTCCCGCAAAAACCCAGTGACCCTTTGCTCGCAATTGGTCATTGAAGGCATCGATGTTCACCATTTCCTCGGGGGTGCCAGAACCGGTTAAATCATCGATGACAAAGATCATGAAATGCTTTGACACTCTGGATCTCCTTAGCGCTGAAGTGCGTGTGCAATTTTGTGTCGAGACACTGTGCTTTTGGGAATTTTAAAAGCGGGACTCTGACCTCCCGCATGCTCAATGAGCGCGTCTTGAAACCAACTGCGCACATCGACTTCTAAACCAATGCCGTGCATGTAGTTGTAGATGGCCTTCTTCAAACCCAGTCCTAGCAAATCATGATCGACGCCCGTTGGGTCGATGAAGCCAATGTCGTTCTTGCCAAAACTCACGGGGGGCAGGGGAATCAATTCAATGCCGTAGTCCTCTGGCTTCAAACCTACGGGTGAGTGAACGGTGCAAGCAAAGCGATGGAAGAAGCCACTTTGAATGCAGCCGTTTTCAAAGAGCTGCCGCACATACTCCAAAGCATCGACGGTATCTTGCACCGTTTGCGTAGGGAAGCCATACATCAGATAAGCGTGCACCAGAATGCCTGCTTCCGAAAAGCCTTTGGTGACTTGTGCCACTTGCTCAACGGACACGCCTTTTTTCATGAGCTGGAGCAAACGGTCTGAGGCCACTTCTAGTCCACCCGACATGGCAATGCAACCGCTCTCTGCCAACAGTTCAGCCAGATCGGGTGTGAAGGTTTTTTCAAAACGAATGTTGCCCCACCAAGAAATATGCACCTTCCGGCGAATCAATTCTTCAGCCAATGCCTTGAGGGCCTTGGGCGGCGCTGCTTCGTCCACAAAGTGAAAACCTGTCTGGCCCGTTTCTTTCACAATTTGTTCGATGCGATCGACCAACAAAGTAGCGGATGCGGTTTCGTATCGAGAGATGTAGTCAAGGCTGACATCGCAGAAGCTGCATTTTTTCCAATAGCAACCGTGGGCCACTGTCAGCTTGTTCCAACGACCATCGCTCCACAGGCGGTGCATGGGGTTGAGCATGTCCAACAAGGACAAGTAATCGTTCAAGGGCAAGCCATCCCAAGTGGCCGTGCCCACTTCTTCGAAGGGCACATCGGGTTCTGACCAGTTCATCAATTGAACGGTGCCTGTATCTGGTTTTCGAACAAAGGTTCGGACCAAACGCGAAGCAGAACGTTGGCCTTGCAAGTGTTCGAGCAGGGCCAGCAAAGGACGCTCACCCGCATCTAAGGTGACAAAGTCGACGTAATCAAACACGCGTGGCTCGGTGAGTTCGCGAAGTTCAGTGTTCACAAAGCCACCGCCCAAAGCAATGCGAATGTGCGGATGGTGCTGTTTGATGCACTGCGCAATTCTGAAGGCCGCATACACAGCGCCAGGGAAGGGCACAGACAACAAGACCAAGCTGGGTTGGTGCAGTGCAATGGCCTTCAGTGTGAGGTCTTGCAGCATCTCGTCCATCAAGGTGAGTGGTGCGGCCAATGCAGTGGCCAGGGGCTCAAATGTGGCCTGACTGCCCGCCAAGGATTCGCCGTAGCGTACAAATTCAAATCGACTGTCGACAGCATCGCGCAGCACATCGGCCAAATCGTTCAAATACAAAGTGGCCAAATGACGGGCACGGTCTTGTTGGCCCAAAGCACCAAAGGCCCACGCCAA
>JBDLWA010000178.1:0-6584 GCA_039804505.1 Pseudomonadota bacterium | reverse complement strand
GCTACCAAATTGAACAAGGTTGGCGTTTTGTAACTGCGCGTGAGACTCATGCGAACCTGATCGCGGCTTTCAGGCACAGGCTTCCACACGGCATGCAACAAAGGCGTCAGCACGCCACTTTTGTTGCGCTTCTCACCCTCTTCATTCACGCCTTCAGTCAGGATGCTTTCGTAGCGCAGTCCAGCATGTGCGCTCCAATTGGGGTTGATCGACCATTCGTCTTGCGTGTAAATGGCCCAACGTTGCGTACGCGCACGCATGTTGCCTGCATCGTCTGCAACCTCCGCCACAGCATCCTCAGTGCGACGCACGCCTTCCAACTCAACACCACTGACCATTTGATGGCCATTGCTGAGCACCTGTGTCAATTTGCCATTCCAAGACTGCGACAGATCTTTAAAACTTTGCGATTCTTCAAGGGTGTTCAGCAAGCCCGTGGAACCCAACGCCAATTGATTGAATTTGGATTTGAAGTGTGACTCACCCAAACCAAATTTGAATTCAAAACGCGTGTCTGCAGAAAAGCGCTGATTCCATTGACCGTTCAGGCGGGTCATGACAAATCGGGTGTTGTTGGTGGTGTTGGCGCTGTCTGTCGCAACAGGCTGAACGAGGCCGCCAATGGACTTGTTCTCTGTTAAATCAACATGGCCCGCACTGCTGAATTCTGAATAAACCATGAATGGCATCAGCACCAATGTCTTACCCTCTTCACCACGCCACATCAACCGAGCATTGGCGTTCAAGCCTTGTCGTTGCCCCAAAGATTCTGTGTGCCGCTCTCGGTGCGAAGACCATGCAGGCATTTTGCCCAGTGCATCCACATCGGTGTCGGTCAGGGTGGTGTTGTCTTCGGGTCGCCATTGGTTCATGGCCGACACTGTGAAAGTACCGTTCAGGGCTTCTGATTTGATGTTGTGAACCCAATTCAAACCCTCTGAGCGATGTCCGTTTTCAAAAGCAGTCCCCACTTTCAAATCATCCGGATTGGCACGCAGACCTTCACGCAGCACAATGTTGATGGTGCCTGCAATGGCGCGTGCACCCGTTTCGGCCGTCGGTGCGCGAAGGATCTCCACCTTTTCAATCATCTCGGGCGTGAGCGAGTCAATTGAAAAGCCGGGCGGAACCCGCTGACCATCCATCAAAATTTGGGTATAGCCACCGCCCAAACCCCGCATGCGAATGGCGCCGCCGCGTCCAGGGGCACCTTGAATGGTGACACCCGGCAAACGTTTGAGCACCTCGCCCAAGGTGCCATCGCCTTGCTTGTCGAGCTCCTCGCGACCAATCACAATCTTGGCCGCTGTCGATTGACGGCGCTCTTCGGTGTCGTTGTCGCGGTTGCTTTTAATCTCAACGCGGCCCATGTCTTGGACGGGCGTGTTGGGTGGAGGCGTTTGTTGCGTCCAGCCCCAAGTTGACGTTAAAGAAACGAGGGCCAGGACGGCAGGTTGTTTGAAATTCATCCCCCCATTTTGACAGGGGAATGTAAAGGTTTTATTTCGGGAAAACCTCACCCGAGGCATTTGGGGTGAATGACGCGATTACTCGCCAGACTTGAACAAGGCGGCAACTTTACGCTTTGGCTTGATGTTGGCAGACAGTCCGGGGCGTGCTGCCACAGATTTGGGTGTGGCCTCCCAAGAGGCAGGGCCACCTTGCGCCAAAGCAGGCGCTTGCGCTTCATAGGGCTTCTCAAAGAACGGGTCTCTGGAAACCTGAGGGGGACGGAAACTGCTACGGCGGTCGCCCTCTTCTTCACGACGATGTTCGAAGCCGCGGTCTGGGCGACGATCTTCACGGCGATCATCGCGACGATCGCCGCGACCTTCGGGTCGGCGTTCATCACGACGGCCTTCACCAAACTGGTTGCGTGAACCCTCGTTCTCCAAGGGATAGGTTTCAACTTCCAACTTGTTCTTGATCAGCTTCTCGATGTCGGCCACCAAACGCATGTCGGACGGCGACACCAAGGTGACGGCCAAACCTGATGCGCCAGCACGCCCCGTACGGCCAATGCGGTGCACGTAATCTTCGGCATTGAACGGCACATCAAAGTTAAACACAGCGGGCACATCTTTGATGTCCAAACCACGTGCAGCCACATCAGTGCAGACCAACAAATCAACTTCGCCTTTTTTGAAAGCTTCGAGCGCTTTCAAGCGTTCGTCTTGTGACTTGTCTCCGTGCAATGCAGCGGTTTTGAGGCCCTCACGTTCGAGAGATCGCGCCAAGCGACCACAACCCAATTTGCTGTTCACAAAAATGAAGGCTTGCTTGATGCCGCGCTGATTCAAAACTGCTTTGACCACACGACGCTTGTCATCGTCTTGGGCTGCGTAAAAACGTTGCTCTACGGTCGATGCTGTTTCGTTGGGACGGGCGACCTCAATGGTGATGGGGTCCTGCAGGTAACTGCCGGCCAAGCGCTTGATTTCGGGCGAGAACGTGGCCGAGAACAACAGCGTGGTGCGCTGCTTGGGCAAGAAACTCAAGATGCGTTGCAGGTCGGGCAAGAAGCCAATGTCGAGCATGCGGTCGGCTTCATCAAGCACCACATATTCCACTTGATTGAGCACAGCGTTTTTGGCTTCGATGTGATCGAGCAATCGGCCAGGTGTGGCCACCAAAATTTCGACGCCTTTTTTAAGCTCAATGGTTTGAGGCTTCATGTCCATGCCACCAAACACCACGGCACTGCGCATCTGGGTGTACTTGGCGTACATCTTGATTTGCTGTGCCACTTGGTCGGCCAGTTCACGGGTAGGCAAAAGCACCAAGGCGCGCACGGGGTGGCGCGCAGGCGAGGTGGAGGTGTTTTCGTGCTTGAGCAAACGCTGGAGCAGCGGCAGCGAAAAGGCAGCGGTTTTGCCGGTACCTGTTTGCGCAGCGCCCATCACGTCTTTCCCAGTCAAGACCACAGGGATGGCCTGAGCTTGAATGGGGGTCATGGATTCGTAGCCCATTTCGGCTACGGCACGTGCTAGCGGTTCGGCCAGCGATAGATTTGAAAAAGAGGCGGTCATTAACCCACTATTGTCGCACTTTAAGTCTTGGGTAAGGTCACGCCCACTTGACCTTGGTATTTTCCACCTCGGTCTTTGTAGCTGGTTTCACACACTTCGTCGCTTTCGAAGAACAAAACCTGGGCACAACCCTCGCCGGCATAGATCTTGGCGGGCAGCGGCGTGGTGTTGCTGAACTCCAAGGTGACGTAGCCTTCCCACTCGGGTTCGAAGGGGGTGACGTTCACAATGATGCCGCAGCGGGCATAGGTGCTCTTGCCCAAACAGACCGTCAAGACGTTGCGAGGAATACGAAAGTACTCCATTGTGCGAGCCAAGGCAAAACTGTTGGGGGGGATGACGCACACATCAGAGTGAATGTCGACAAAGCTTTTTTCGTCGAAATTTTTGGGATCGACCACGGTGCTGTAGATGTTGGTGAACACCTTGAACTCTGGCGCACAGCGAATGTCGTAGCCATAACTGCTGGTGCCGTAGCTCACGATTTTCTCGCCGGCTGCATTTTGTCGCACCTGCCCAGGCTCGAAAGGCTCGATCATGCCGTGCTCTTGCGCCATGCGGCGAATCCATTTGTCGCTTTTGATGCTCATCGCTCAGTCTTTCCAACAGTCTTTGAATCCAGCACACATTGTAAAGTGGTCTGCCCCAACATGGATTTAGACGCTGGGCTAAACTTTCCGCCAATTGCCCCTTTTAAAAAGACGAGCCATGAAAAGACGCACCCTCCTCCAAGCCAGCCCGTTATTACTGGGCCTGCCGTCCATCGGTCAGGCTCAAGCGGCCTACCCCAACAAACCCATTCGGTACATCGTGCCCGTGGCGGCAGGGGGTGGCTCTGACATGGTGGGTCGCGCCTTGTGCGAGCGTTGGGCCAAAGTCTTGGGCCAGTCGGTGGTGGTTGACAACATTGGCGGCGGCGGCGGGGTCATTGCCTCTCAAAATACAGCCCGTTCGGCGCCCGATGGCTATACCCTGATGCAGGGTTATGTGGCAACGCATGGCACCGCGCCTGCCACACGCAAGTTGCCGTACGACGCAGAAAAGGATTTCACACCCATTGGCATGATTGGGTCGACGCCGAATGTGCTGTGCATCAACACCAGTTTGCCACCGCAAAACATCAAAGCTTTCTTAGACTACGTCAAACAAAATCCAGGACGCTTGTCTTACGGTTCTGCAGGTGCGGGCTCCTTGACGCACTTGACGGCCGAGTTGTTCAAACTGCAAACCAACAGTTTCATGGTGCACATTCCCTACCGAGGCATTGCACCTGCCATCACCGATTTGATTGGTGGCCAAACACAAATGATGTTCCCGGGTTTGGCTGCTGCCCTGCCGCATATTCGCAGCGGCCGCATTCGCGCCCTTGCTGTTACGGGCACCAAGCGTCACCCACAAGTGAAAGACATCCCCACCTTAGAGGAAGCTGGTTTGAAGGGCTTTGATGCACAGCAATGGTATGGCGTGGTGGGCCCTGCCAACATGCCCGCGCCCATTGTGAAAATGTTGAACGAAGCCATGTTGAACGTTTTGTCGCAACCCGATTTCAAAGAAAAACTCAGCTCTGAAGCGGTTGAGCTCATGCCCATGAAACCCACGGAATTTGCCGCCTACATGAAAGCCGATTTGGCGCGCTGGACCCAACTGGCCAAAGCGCGCAATATTCAATTGGACAGCTAAAACAAGTTGTGCTGAAGCCTGCGGGTTTGGCCTTTAGGGGCCGACTTTGCCGACGACGCCTGCGACCAAATAGTTCATGTTGAGGATTTGAGGGTCGCTCAGTTTTTGTCCAGCGGCCAGCACCGGCTTACCTTCGTTGTCCGCAATTGGCCCCTGAAAGGGATGGCGTTTGCCCTGAGCGATGTCTTTCTGAAGTTGCTCTATTTCAGAACGGACTTTGGCAGGAACCTTCGGGCCAAAATCGCCCACGCGAATCATGCCCTCCTTGATGCCAGCCCAAACGGTGCCACTGCGCCACTGCCCTTTTTGGACATCGCGCACACGTTGAGTGTAGTAGTTGCCCCACTCATGCGTCACCGCCAACAGCTGTGCATCTGGGGCCACTTTGCGCATGTCTGAGTGATAGGCAATGGCCATCTTGCCCTTTTCCTGTGCTGCCACCATCACCGCATTGGTCGCACTGTGAAAGGTCACGACATCGGCCGATTGATTGAACAAAGTCAACGCAGCATCTCGTTCCTTGGTGGGATCAAACCATGCGTTCAACCAAATCACTTTCACTTGCGCGTTAGGGTTGACCGATCGCATGCCCAGAGTGAACGCATTGATGCCTTGCAGCACTTCAGGAATAGGAAATCCCGCAACATAACCTGCCACATTGGATTGCGTCATTCGCCCTGCGGCCACACCCGCCAAATAGCGACCTTCGTAATATCGCGCATTGGCCACCGAGACATTCACATCCGTTTTGTAACCCGTGATGGATTCAAACTTCACATTTGGAAACTCTTTGGCCACCTTCAAGGTGGGTTCCATGTAGCCAAAACTGGTGGTGAAAATGACGTCATGGCCTTGCTGCGCCAAATCGCGAACCACACGTTCGGCATCGACGCCTTCGGCCACGTTGGCCACCACCGTGGTTTTAACGCTGTCGCCCAAGGCCTTTTCAACTGCCTTGCGGCCTTCGTCATGCTGCCTTGTCCAGCCAGCCTCTAACACCGGTGTGACATACACAAATGCGGCTTTGACAGGCTTGGACGCAACAGCCGTTGTTGCGGGCGCTGACGGTTCAGCAGCAAGCAATTGCAAGGGCGATAAAAAGGGAGAAATAAAACAGGCGGCCACGAGCGTGGCTGCGAGGTTTTTGTACATGGTAGTCCTCTACATGGCACCGAGTTAAAGAAAATAAATAGCCTTCGGCACGCGGCTATTCGAGGGGTATTCTAAAGCAGGTGTATAAAGATTACTTTCCTGTTTTCAAAGAAGTTCTATGCGTACAAAGTTCTTTCCAGTGACCTTGATGTGTGCAGCATTGCTGGCCTCTATGGGGTCTTATGCCCAAGCTCAAGCTCAAGCCCAGGGACCCGCCGCTCAAGCCTTGAGCATTGCCGGCCTGAAGGCCACCAGTTCCGTCGAAGGCATTTCCGAATTCCGCTTGCCCAATGGCCTGCGCGTTTTGTTGGCACCCGACGCCTCCAAACCCACCACCACCGTCAACATCACCTACTTGGTGGGCAGCCGCCATGAAAACTATGGCGAAACCGGCATGGCGCACTTGCTAGAACACATGGTGTTCAAAGGCACCCCTTCTCGCGGCAACATCATGCAAGAGTTGGGCAAGCGCGGCATGAGTTTCAATGGCACCACGTTTTACGATCGCACCAACTACTACGAAACCTTTCCAGCCAACCCCGACAACTTGAAATGGGCTTTGGAAATGGAAGCCGATCGAATGGTCAACAGTTCGGTAGCTCGCACCGATTTAGAGACCGAGTTCTCCGTGGTTCGCAATGAAATGGAGTACGGCGAAAACAACCCTCAAATGTCATTGTGGCAACGCATGACCTCCGCGGCTTTTGATTGGCACAACTACGG
>JBDLWA010000177.1:0-4285 GCA_039804505.1 Pseudomonadota bacterium | reverse complement strand
GGTCGGGCACCATGTGCTTGTCAGAGCCTCAAGCGGGTTCTTCTTTAAGCGACGTGATGACACGTGCCACACCCGATGGTGCGACCTATGAGCAAGACCCCTTGGGTGCTCGATATCGCCTCAAAGGCAACAAGATGTGGATCTCTGCGGGCGAGCATGAACTCACCGAAAACATCATTCATTTGGTGTTGGCCAAAATACCCGGCCCCGATGGCAAATTGATTCCCGGTGTGAAGGGCATTTCATTGTTCATTGTGCCCAAGAAAATGGTTAACACAGAAGGACAACTCACAGGGGCTCGCAACGATGTTGCCTTGGCCGGTTTGAATCACAAGTGCGGCTGGAGAGGCACCACCAACACACTGCTCAATTTTGGAGAAGGCAAATTTAAAGTTGCCACTGACAACGCCGAATCAGACGGCTCAGGTGCCGTGGGTTACCTGGTGGGTCAACCGGGCCGTGGTTTGGGCTACATGTTCCACATGATGAACGAAGCACGCATTGGCGTGGGCTTGGCGGCCACCATGTTGGGCATGGCAGGCTATGAAGCCAGTTTGACCTACGCCAAAAATAGGCCGCAAGGCCGCCCTGTGGCCGGTGGCACTCATAAGGTGGTGAAAGATGCTGCGCAAGCACAAGTGCGCATCATTGAACATGCCGACATCAAGCGCATGCTGTTGGCCCAAAAGTCCTATTGCGAAGGTGCCTTGGCACTTGAGTTGTATTGCGCCAAATTGGTCGATGAACAACATACAGGTTCTGCAGACAATGCCGATGAAGCTCGTTTATTGCTTGAAGTTTTAACGCCCATTGCCAAAAGCTGGCCCAGCGAGTGGTGCCTTGAAGCCAACAGTTTGGCCATTCAAATTCACGGTGGTTATGGCTACACCCGCGACTTTCCTGTTGAGCAGTACTGGCGTGACAACCGACTGAACATGATTCACGAAGGCACCCACGGTATCCAAGGCATGGATTTGCTGGGTCGCAAGGTGTTGATGGAAGAGGGCAGAGGCGTCAAATTGTTGGCTGCACGGATGATGGCCACCGCTCAAAAAGCACAAGCCTTGCCAGATTTGGCCGACGATGCCAAAGCTTTGATGGCAGCCCTTCAAAAGGTCACCCAAGCCACACAAATGGCATGGTCTACCGGCCAACCTCAAGAAGCCTTGGCCAACGCCGTGCCTTATTTGCAAGCGTTTGGTCACTTGGTGCTGGCCTGGGTTTGGTTGGATGTCAGTGCGTCTTGCCGCGGTGAGGCTTCACCTGCACAAACGGGCCGTCAAGCCGCCGCCAAATACTTCTATCGCTACGAATTGCCCAAAATTGATGCCTGGCTCCATGTGGTGGGCCAACGCGATATGACCTGCGCCAATTTGTCCGAAGAGGCTTTCTGATGAATCAGCCCAGCAAGACAAATACCAGTCTGCGTCACATTGTGATGTGGACCTTAAAAGACGAAGCGGAAGGACGCACCAAAGCTGAAAACATGCTGAAAGCGCGTGAGGTGCTCATGAGCTGCGCTGCTTTGGTGCCTGGTATTGAACTGTTTGAAGTGGGGCTGAAATCAGATGGCCTTGATTGCACTTGCGATGTCGTTTTGAACTCTGTGTTCAAAGACGAAGCCGCCTTAACAGCCTATCAAAATCATCCCGATCACATCGCCATCAAACCCTTCATGAAAGCCATTGTTGCGCAACGACAGTGCATGGATTTTTGGAACTAATTTTTTACAAAGGATTGAACATGACACGTACCGTCAAACAACTCTTCGACTTAACTGGTCAAACGGCTTTGGTCACCGGTGGCTCTCGCGGCCTTGGTTTGCAAATGGCGCATGCATTGGGTGAGGCTGGTGCCCGCTTGATGTTGAGTTCGCGCAAGGCAGATGATTTGCAAGAAGCGGTTGATGAACTGAAGGCCGCAGGCATTGAAGCCGACTACATTGCCGCAGACTGCGGCAAAGAAGAAGACATTCGCCGCCTGGCTCAAGAAACGGTCAAGAAAATGGGCCGCATTGATATCTTGGTGAACAATGCAGGCGCCACTTGGGGCGCTGCGGCAGAAGTGCACCCCGTGTCTGCTTGGGACAAAGTGATGAACCTCAATGTGCGTGGTTATTTCATCTTGGCCCAAGAAGTGGCCAATTTGTCCATGATCCCAAATGGGCGTGGTCGCATTTTGAACGTGGCGTCGATTGCAGGTTTGGCTGGCAATCCACCCGAGATGCAAACCATTGCTTACAACACCTCCAAAGGTGCTGTGGTCAATTTCACCAAAGCCTTGGCCGGTGAGTGGGGCCAACATGGCATCACCGTCAACGCCATTTGCCCAGGCTTCTTCCCGAGCAAAATGACTTATGGTCTGCTCGAGAAAATGGGCGCAGAAAAGATGGCCAGCCATGCACCTTTGCGCCGTTTGGGCGATGACGAGGATTTGAAAGGCTTGACCCTGTTGTACGCCAGCGAAGCCGGCAAACACATCACGGGTCAATGGTTGGCGGTGGATGGTGGTGTGAGTGCCATCATTGGTGGATAAACATTTCTATGAGCATTCCATTTGGCGTCAACATTCCCTTCGTGGCCAACCTTGGTTTCACGCTGGAAAAGTTTGAAGGCGGCACCTCAGAGTTGCACTTCAGCCCACGGTCCGAACATCACAACTCGTTTGCCATTACCCATGGTGGCGCCGTGATGACATTGCTGGATGTGGTCATGGCCACAGCCGCGCGAAGTGTGGCGCAGGACATGGGCGTGGTGACCATTGAAATGAAAACCAGTTTCATGCGTCCAGCCAAAACCACTGAAGGTCAGCACTTGGTGGCCAAAGGCTTGTTGTTGCACCGAACCAAAACCATGGCATTTACAGATGGCAAGGTCTATGACGCTGAGGGTCAATTGTGTGCTCACGCCACAGGCACCTTCAAGTACGTCAAACGAACGCCTTCAGTCACAGCGCCCATTTCCACAGATTGATCAATTCTGTGTTCATCATTTAAATCACAAGAGACAAACATGCCTAGCAACAACATCATCGTTTTAGACAACCGCCCTGAAGGCGAAGCATCAGCTTCTAATTTCAAATTGATCACAGCAGAAACACCTGCACTTCAAGAAGGTCAAGTGCTGGTCAAGCACCATTACCTCAGCTTGGACCCATACATGCGAGGCCGCATGAATGCTGGCAAAAACTATGCGCAACCTCAGCCTTTAGGCGAAGCCATGATTGGTGGCACAGTGGGCGAGGTGGTGGAGAGCAAGCACGCTAAATTCACGGTAGGTCAAACCGTGTTGTGCATGGGCGGCTGGCAAGAGTACAGCGTGATCAATGCCGATGCGGTCGGTGCGCTCAAGCATGTCAATGCAGAGAAGATTTCTATCAGCCATTACCTGGGCGCTGTGGGCATGCCCGGCGTCACGGCTTGGTACGGTTTGGTCAAAATCATTCAAGCCAAACCGGGTGCCACTGTCACGGTGAGTGCTGCCAGTGGTGCGGTGGGCAGTGCATTTGGCGCTTTGGCCAAAGCGCGTGGCTTTCGCGTGGTGGGCATTGCGGGTGGCAAAGCCAAATGCGATTACGTGGTCAACGAATTGGGTTTTGATGCTTGCGTCGATTACAAAGAACATGCCGACTACATCTCCTTGTCTAAAGCGCTCAGAGACGCATGCCCTAACGGCATTGACGGCCATTTTGAAAATGTGGGCGGCATGGTGCTCGATGCTGTGATGCTGCGCGCCAATGACTTTTCTCGCATTGCGGTGTGCGGCATGATTGCCGGTTACAACGGCGAACCTTTGGCCATGACCAACCCCACCTTGATTTTGAAGAGCCGCATGACCATTGAAGGCTTCATTGTCAGCGAGCACATGGAAGTTTGGCCAGAAGCTTTGGCTGAATTGGCTGAACTGATTGCCAGTGGCAAATTCAATCCACGTCAAACCATTGCACAGGGCATTGCGTCTGCACCAGAAGCATTCCTTGGCTTGCTCAAAGGTCAAAACTTTGGCAAACAACTGGTGAAACTGGTTTAAACAAAACGTGTTTAAGAAAGCGTCATCATGAGCCAACTGATTCTTCATCATTACCCAACCTCACCGTTTGCAGAAAAAATCCGCCTGATCTTGGGTTACAAAAAGTTGGCTTGGCAAAGCGTGGTCATTCCAATGATCATGCCCAAACCAGATCTCACCGCCTTAACGGGCGGCTACCGTCGCACGCCCGTGTTGCAGATTGGTGCAGACATTTATTGCGACACCGCTTTAATTGCAGATGTCTTAGAGAAATTGGC
>JBDLWA010000176.1:0-31665 GCA_039804505.1 Pseudomonadota bacterium | reverse complement strand
AGTGAAGTCGGGCAACCCCTTCACAACCGCTGGTTGTGCGCTGGCTTGCAGTGGCAATGCCAAGCCAGAAAGAAGTCCCAAAGACAAAACAACTGAAACCATAATTCGAGATGTCTTAACGTCAGTTTTTTTCATGACCACAATGAACTCCAATACTTTCTCAAGAAGAAAACGCTTCGGAACGCGAATATACAGCGCAACGAAAGCCATGCCAACGGTCAGGAAATGAATCTTTGGCCAACCAAAACCAACGGTGTTCGCCTTGGTGATTGCGCAAGGATACAAATAGCAAGCGCTGAAAATCTAAATGTACGGTCATTGCGTAACCGGTTTGTAAAGGCTGCTCAGTTTCAAAATTAGGCAACAAAGTTTGAACGCGCCACATGCTGCCATCCCAAGACAACCAGCACTTTGGTTGACCACGTTTTAATTTTGAAAATGAAAACCAGCAACACATCGCCCACAGGGGAAGCAAGAGTTTCCATTGCCCATCCGAAAAATACCCCCACCAGAGAGCGCCAACAATTAGCACGATAGACGCCAAAGCCAATGCAAAAGCCAACCAAATAGACAAAGAAAAACGCCCCACCGGGTAGTCGACCGATGGGGCGTTTGAATTCAAAAGAATTAGATCCGACGGAAGACCAAACTGCCGTTGGTGCCACCAAAACCAAAATTGTTTTTCAGGGCATATTCAATATTGACGTCGCGCGCCGTGTTAGCACAGTAGTCAAGGTCGCACTCTGGATCTTGATTGTCCAGGTTGATGGTGGGCGGCACTTTTTGATGGTGCAACGCCAACACTGTGAACACACTTTCAATGCCACCCGCACCACCCAATAAGTGACCGGTCATGGATTTGGTAGAGCTGACCAAGGTTTTCTTGGCGTGCTCGCCCAAGGCGGCTTTGATGGCATTGGTTTCGTTCACATCACCCAAGGGGGTGGATGTGCCGTGAGCATTCAAATAGCCCACTTGATCTGCGTTGATACCCGCGTTGCGCATGGCAGAGACCATGGCACGACGAGGACCGTCCATGCTTGGGGCCGTCATGTGACCCGCATCGGCACTCATGCCATAGCCGCAGACTTCGGCATAAATTTTGGCACCACGGGCTTTGGCGTGCTCATACTCTTCGACCACCATCACACCAGCGCCCTCACCCAAGACAAAACCATCGCGGTCTTTGTCCCAAGGGCGTGAAGCTGCCGCAGGATCGTCGTTGCGTGTAGACAAGGCGCGCATGGCAGCAAAGCCGCCCAAGCCCAGGGGCGAAATGGTGGCTTCGGAACCACCGGCCACCACCACGTCGGCATCACCATATTCAATCATGCGGCTGGCTTCGCCAATGCAATGAAGGCCTGTGGTGCAGGCAGTGACAACGGCCAAGTTGGGGCCCTTGAAACCAAAACGCATAGAGACATGGCCAGCAATCATGTTGATGATGGAAGCTGGCACAAAGAAAGGGGAAATACGGCGTGGGCCGCGAGCTGTGTACTCAACATGCGTTTGCTCAATCATGGGCAAACCGCCAATGCCAGAACCAATCACGCAGGCAATGCGTGTGGCCAACTCTTCGTCCAAGGCTTCGCCAATCGGCAAGCCAGCATCTTCCACAGCTTGTGCAGCTGCGGCAATGCCGTAGTGAATGAAAGAGTCCATCGTGCGCGCTTCTTTGGCGCTGATGTACTGCTCCAAATTGAAACCCTTCACTTCCCCAGCGATACGGCAAGAGAAAGCGGAGGTGTCAAATTTGCTGATCAGACCAATCCCAGATTGGCCTGCTAAAAGATTGGCCCATGCGTCTGCCACCGTGTTTCCAACGGGGCTGATACATCCCAGGCCCGTAACGACGACGCGACGACGGGTCATCTCAGATCAAGCCTTTTTGCTTTGTGCGTAGTCGATCGCCGCTTTGACAGTGGTGATCTTTTCGGCATCTTCGTCTGGAATTTCAATGCCAAATTCGTCTTCTAATGCCATTACCAGCTCAACTGTGTCCAGTGAGTCTGCGCCCAAGTCAGCAACGAATGCTTTCTCTGGTGTGACTTGTGACTCTTCAACGCCGAGTTGTTCAGCAATGATTTTTTTGACACGTGCTTCGATATCGCTCATGGATTCCCTCTGAGGGTTGTAAAAAATGAGATTTTATCAGGACATATGCATGCCACCATTGACATGCAGTTCCTGACCCGTAACGTAACCTGCCAGCGGACTGGCCAAATAAGACACTGCGTGAGCAATATCCTCAGGTGTACCTAGTTTACCCAATGGAATTTGAACCATCAGGGCTTGATGTTGTGCTTCTGGCAGCGCCGCCGTCATATCGGTGGCAATAAAGCCTGGCGCCACGCAATTGACGGTAATGTTGCGGCTGCCCAACTCACGCGCCAAAGCGCGGGTCATGCCGGCCACGCCGGCTTTGGCGGCGGCGTAATTGGCTTGACCGGGGTTGCCAGAGGCACCCACTACGCTGGTGATGCTGATAATGCGGCCATAACGCTGCTTCATCATAGGCCGAATAGCGGCTCGACTCATACGGAAAACAGCCTTCAAATTGGTGTCCAAAACGGCATCCCAATCGTCGTCTTTCATGCGCATGGCCAAGGTATCGCGCGTAATGCCCGCGTTGTTGACCAGCACATGCAAGCCGCCTTGCGACTTGACGATGTCGTCGATCAGGGCCTCGCCAGCGCCAGCGTCATTCACATTCAAATTAGCGCCGCGGCAACCTGGGTAAGCCGACAAAGCCGCAGAAATGCGCGCTGCGCCCTCGTCGGTGGTGGCGGTACCGACCACTTGAAGGCCCTGTTTGGCCAATTCCAAGGCGATGGCAGCGCCAATGCCGCGTGAGGCGCCTGTGACCAAGGCCACTTGGCCTTTGAATTCTGTGCTTGAGCCGCTCATACCAAGGCCCCTTTCACGTCTGCCATGGAGGCAGGATCAAACAAAGGCATACCCGTCATGTCAGCGTCAATGCGCTTGACCATACCTGCCAACACCTTACCGGGACCACATTCAACCACGGTGGTCACGCCCCGGGCTTTGATGGCCTGGACACATTCCACCCAACGAACCGGACCAAAAGCTTGGCGATACAAGGCATCACGAATGCGATCAGCATCGGTTTCAACAGTGACGTCGATGTTGTTGATCACTGGAATTTGAGGTGCAGCGAAACTGGTGTTGGCTAATTTTTCTTTCAGCTTTTCGGCTGCGGGCTTCATGAGGCTAGAGTGAAAAGGTGCCGACACAGGCAGATTGAGGGCACGTTTGGCCCCCATGGCTTTCAAAACTTCGCAGGCTTTTTCAACGGCGGCTTTGCTGCCTGCAATAACAGTTTGTCCTGGATCATTGAAATTGACGGCTTCAACCACCTCACCACTGTCTGATGGAAACGTGGCTTGCGCTTGCGCACAACCTTCAATCACTTTTGCAGCCTCCATACCCAAGACTGCCGCCATGGCGCCAACGCCCACCGCCACAGCATCTTGCATGGCAGCCGCACGAAAACGAACCAGAGGCGCCGCTTGCGCCAAGCTGAGAACCCCCGACGCGACCAATGCTGAATATTCACCCAATGAATGGCCTGCCACAACAGAAGGTTGAGCGCCGCCTTCAGCCAGCCATGCACGGTAGGCAGCAATGGCGGAAACCAGCATGACGGGTTGGGTATTGGTGGTCAGGGCCAAGGCTTCTTTTGGGCCTTGTTGAATCAAGCTTGCCAAGTCTTCGCCCATGGCGTCAGAGGCTTCTTTCAAAGTTTCTTTGACGACAGGATGATCACCCCAAGCATCCAACATGCCGACGGACTGGGAGCCTTGACCTGGAAAAACGAAAGCAAATGCGCTCATGATTTCAATTTGAAATTTTTCAGTATTTTAAGAGGACAGAGCCCCATGTGAAGCCACCCCCTACACCCTCAAGCATCAGGGTCTGGCCTTTGGTAATTTTTCCAGAACGCACACCGTGATCCAGCGCAAGCGGAATGGAAGCCGCCGAGGTGTTGCCATGCTGGTCCACCGTCACAATGACTTTGTCCATGGGCATTTTTAACTTACGCGCCGTGCTTTGCATGATGCGAATATTGGCTTGATGGGGAATGAGCCAGTCGATGTCGGCTTCCGTCAATCCCGCTTTGCTAAGGGACGCACGCGCAGTTTCTTCTAAAACGCCCACCGCCAATTTAAAGACAGCTTGCCCATCCATTTTGAGGACTGGATCGCCCAAGATGGCGCCACCCGAAACATGCCCAGGGACACACAAAATGTCTGAGTACTTGCCGTCTGCATGGATGTCGGTTGCCAAAATGCCAGCCTCAGTGGAGGCCTCTAGCACCACAGCACCAGCACCGTCACCAAACAAGACACAGGTGGTGCGATCATTGAAATCGAGAATGCGGCTGAAAACTTCGGCGCCCACCACCAAGGCTTTTTGGGCGGTGCCTGTTTTGATCATGGCGTCGGCCACTGTCATGGCATAAATGAAGCCACTGCAAACAGCCTGCACATCAAAAACAGGGCATCCCGCAATGCCCAATTTGTTTTGCAGCAAGGCAGCCGTAGAAGGGAACACCATGTCGGGCGTAGAGGTGGCCACAATGATGAGGTCAATGTCAGCAGGCTGGCAGCCTGCGGCCTCGATGGCACGTTTGGCGGCTTCAACGCCCAAGTCGCTGCTGCCCACACCGGCGTCGACAAAGTGTCTGGCACGAATACCCGTGCGCTCAACGATCCAGTCGTCAGAACTTTCGATGCCTTGCGTTGCCAATTCAGCGACCAAGTCGGCGTTGGTTAAACGCCTAGGCGGCAGGTAGCTGCCTGTGCCAGAAATACGAGAATAGAGGGTCATTCGGTAGCGGCCGCATGGGCCGAATTTTCAACAACAGGTCCCCTTTGCGCGAGCAATGGGGCTGCATGAGCAATTCGAGCAGCAACACGGCTAAGCAGTTGATGTCTGGCTGCATCATACGCTCGGTTCAGGGCAGTTCCAAACGCCAATTCATCGGCAGAACCATGACTTTTGAAGACCAGACCCCGTAAACCCAAAAGCGCAGCGCCGTTGTATCGACGGTGATCCACTCGGTTTTTAAATGAATTTAAAACAGGATAAGCGACGATAGCTGCAATTTTAGTAAAGATGTTGCGAGAAAACTCGGATTTCAAGAAGCCACCCATCATGGTGGCCAAGCCTTCGCTGGTTTTCAAAGCCACGTTCCCTACAAAACCGTCGCAGATCACAATGTCGACAGTTCCTTTGAAAATATCGTTGCCTTCAACATTGCCATAAAAGTTCAAATCGCCGGAATTGCCTGCAGATCGCAACAATTCACCCGCTTTTTTAATAACTTCGTTGCCTTTAATTGCTTCTTCGCCAATGTTCAGCAGGCCTACGCTAGGGCTTTCATTTTCCTGAAGGACTGAAACCAAGGCCGAACCCATGACTGCAAACTGCAGCAAGTGCTCAGGCTCACAATCGACGTTGGCACCCAAATCAAGCATGGTGGTCCCACCACCTTTGAAATTTGGCATTTGTCCTGCAATGGCGGGGCGATCAATGCCATCCATGGTTTTGAGCACGTAACGGGCAATGGCCATCAAAGCACCCGTGTTGCCTGCAGATACAGCCGCATCGGCGGCACCCGACTTCACCTGCTCGATGCAGACGCGCATGGAAGAGTCTTTTTTGCGGCGCAAAGCCACCTCGACAGGGTCATCCATGCCCACCACTTCGGTGGCTGCCACAATTTCTGCGCGTTCGTGCTTAAAAGCAGACAACTCATCTAGCTTACCCACCAAGAGAAGCTTGGCTTGAGGGTGCGTTTCAAGAAAGTGACGACACGCCGGCAACGTAATGCTGGGGCCGTGGTCACCCCCCATGCAATCAACAGACAGGGTGAAGAACTCTTTGGATGACATATTTTGTAGTGGCAGAAATACAAAGGCCCGAGGCTACCTTGAATGTAGCATCGGGCCTGTATTCAAGGCTCAGCTTAAGCTTCTGATTTATTCTTCAGAACTTGGCGACCACGGTAAAAACCGTTGGGGCTGATGTGGTGGCGCAAATGAGTTTCGCCAGTGGTTGGCTCGACTGCGATACCAGGCACGTTCAGCGCATTGTGCGAACGGTGCATGCCACGTTTAGAAGGTGACTTTTTATTTTGTTGAACAGCCATGATGGCTCCTTGGAGGCGTTGGTAGCAGCGCGAGAGAGTGATCGGATCAGGGATAAGCCATAAGCCTAAAGCTTATGCATAAGCCTGAAGCTTATGCATAAACATGGGCCATGACCATGACCATGACCAACATCAAAACCAACGCAGCTAGGTTAAACAGTAATGATTCTCGCACCCTTGCAGGCGCGAAGCCGCTGATTATAGCCCATAGTTTGAGCGCGATCTACAGCTTTATTGTGGTTTTTTCTTCAACTGCGCCAAGGCAGCAAACGGATTGGGGCGGTCTGCCATGGCTTCTTCGAAGGCTTCATCAACGGCCGACATCGGAACTTCGTCAGGACACAGGTCGTGCTTTGGCACAATGGGGGCGGCCATGATGAGCTCATCCTCCATCAACTCCCAAATGTCCAATTCTGGGGTCAAGACCAATAAATCTTCCTCAGATTCATCGTCCTCAGCCTCAGCGGTGGCCTCATCGGCCACAAATCGGAACGACGCTTGCGCATGCACATCGACCAGCACTGGCCCCATGCAACGCTGGCACTGCATCGGCAAAGAAACCTCAGCGCTTAAGTGCAGCCAAATTTGGGCATCGCCTCCCGCAACTGCCACCATTTCGCCCACAATTTCCCATTGAACAGGTGAGCTACCGGCCGCTGGAGAGGCTTCGCCCCATGCCAAATCGGACAAGCGCTCAAAATCTTGCCAGGCTTTTTGCCCCTCAAGACGCAATGCATCCCGCGCAAACGCTTTGACATTGAGTCGTTTTAAATCAAAATTTTTTTCCATGCCCGCAGTGTAAGAGAATTAGGCCATGTCAAAAGACCACGCCACACCACGCCCAACAGGCGCCAGCCGTCCCGTCATCTTGGGTTCCACCTCGCGCTATCGCAAGGAATTGCTGTCTCGACTGCGCATTCCATTTGAAGTTGCGGCACCCGAGGTAGATGAGACGCCCTTTAAAGACGAAGCCCCAGGAGACTTGGCCCGTCGATTGGCATTGGCCAAAGCCAAGGCCGTGGCTCAGAAATTTCCGCATGCGGTTGTGATTGGATCTGATCAGGTGGCCGACCTAGAGGGCACGCCCTTGGGCAAGCCAGGCAATCACCCCAATGCTGTTTTACAACTTCAACGCATGCGTGGCAAAACCGTGATCTTCCAAACCGCGCTGTCTGTGGTGTGCCTCGAAACTGGCTTTGAAAAGACAGACATCGCGGCCGTCAAAGTTAAATTCCGCCAACTCACAGACGCAGAAATTGAGGCCTACCTCAGGGCAGAGGAACCTTATGACTGCGCTGGCAGCGCCAAAAGTGAAGGCCTGGGCATTGCCTTGCTCGATGCCATCGAAAATGACGACCCTACCGCATTGGTCGGTTTACCGTTGATCAGAACTTGCCAAATGCTGAGTGCAGCTGGCGTGAAATTACTATGACCCATCCCTCCTCGCATCTCGGCAAACTGTATTTGGTGCCAGCACCGCTAGATTTCGGTTGTGCACAAGAAGTGGATCTGCCTCAGGTCATGCCAATGGGTACGCTTCAAGTGGCCTCACAACTTACCCATTGGATTTGCGAAAACGCCAAGACCACACGCGCTTATTTAAAACGGGTGGACGTCTGCGCGCCCCTCAAAGCACCCATTCAATCGCAAGTCATCACAGAGTTGCCACGTCAGGTTCATAAAAAAGGCGATCACCTGGGCGGCTTCGACGCCAAGCCCTTGCTGCAAGCCGCCCAGCAAGGCGAAGACATTGGGTTGGTGAGTGAAGCAGGCATGCCAGCTGTGGCAGACCCCGGTAGCTCAGTGGTCAGAGCAGCCCACGAATTGGGCATCGCAGTAGTGCCCTTGGTGGGACCCATTTCATTGCTGTTGGCATTGGCCAGCAGCGGCCTGAATGGCCAAAACTTTGCATTTGTTGGCTATCTGCCCCAAGAACCGCAGGAGCGTGTGAAACGCATCAAAGAGCTGGAACAGCTGGCTTTGAAAACGGGGCAAACCCAACTGTTCATAGAGACCCCCTACCGCAATGCAGCCATTTGGACCGCATTGGTCCAAACACTCCAAGCTCAAACTCGCCTGTCTTTCAGCAGTGGCATCAGCTTACCGGATGCCAGCCACCAAAGTGCCACTGTGCAGCAATGGCGCAAACTGAAAAATGCAACATCCCCCCACGATTTGCCCGTTGGCTTGAGCAACCAAACGCCTGCTGTTTTTGCATTGGGCGTCTGATACATAAAGCAGCGCTTCTTGCCCTGACTTTCTAGCGAAGGGTGCTGCTGCTGGACTTCATGGCCCGCCATGCGCCCTCACCCATAGCCGCACCAAAGCGTTTGACCAAGCGTTCGGCCACATTGTCATGGCGCGAGTAGTCCACCACCTCTTCTGCCTTGATGATGTCTCGAGCCACCTGATCTAGGCTGGCCATGTCATCGGCCAAACCCAATTCAACGGCCTGCTGCCCCGTCCAAAAGAGCCCACTGAACATTTCGGGTGTTTCTTTCAAGCGATCGCCGCGACCTTTTTTGACCACGGCAATGAATTGCGAGTGAATGTGGTTCAGCATGCTTTGGGCATGTTTGCGTTGTGCTTCAGTTTGAGGGCTGAAGGGGTCTAAGAAACCTTTGTTTTCGCCAGCTGTCATGAGACGTCGCTCGACACCCAGCTTGTCCATCAAACCCGTAAATCCAAAACCATCCATCAACACACCGATGCTGCCCACAATACTGGCTTTGTCGACATAAATCTTGTCGGTGGCTGCAGCAATGTAATAGGCAGCAGAGGCACAAGACTCCTCCACGACAGCGTAAATAGGTTTGTGATGAATCGCTTTCAGCCGCACAATTTCATCGTTGATGATGCCTGCTTGGACCGGACTGCCGCCAGGAGAATTGATCAACAACACCAATCCTTGTGAACCTGAATCTTCCAGCGCAGCGCGCATGGCGGCCACCACATTTTCTGCACTGGCTTCGGCGCCGTCTGCAATTTCACCTTTGATATTGACCAGCGCTGTATGCGGTGTGGTGATGTTGCTGCTGGTTTGGTTGTGCGACAAAACCTGCCACATGACCACCACCCAGAACAAAAGCCAGGCCAAGCGCAACCCCACCTTCCAGCGTCTGGCAGCCTGCTGCTCTTTTAAGTTGGCATGCACCAACTCAGACAAGGTTTGGCGCTCCCAACTCACTGCAGCAGCTTGTGATGCTGTGGCATTGGTAGCTGTGTCCATATTGCGGTTCTGCTCATCAGCGGTGGCGCGGGCAGTGTTCAAAGATTCAGGTTGTTCGGAACTCATGAGAACTCAAAAGGTTTTAAATTGAAATCAGTATGCCAGTGAACCACACCGCCTTGCTCGGACAAGGTAATTGAGACCAAGCCCTTGTTGCAAGGCCCGCCTGCACATTGGCCAGAATCGGGGCGGTACAGGGCCCCGTGGGTGGCGCAAATGATGAATTGGCCTGTGGTATCAAAAAAACGATTGGGTTGATAGTCCATCTCCATCGCCACATGGCTGCAGCGATTTAAGTAGGCATGGACTTGCCCCTTGAAACGAATGGCAAAGGCTCGGCAGGTTTGGCCGCCATAGATCACATCAAAGGGCACAGCCAAACCACTGTCCACCAACTCTGACGAATTGCACAATGGAATTGCTTCACTCATATGGCAACTTTCTTAGGCATTTTCTAACAACCACGTGGTCAACTCCCCCACCGAATGCGCAATGTACAGGGGCTTGAGTTCGTGAAAAGCAGACGGTTCGTGGGCGCCATAACTCACGCCCACGCTGGCGCAACCGGCATTGAGTGCCATTTGCAAATCGTGGGTGGTGTCGCCAATCATCAGGGTACGCGCTGGCTCGACACCAAATTCGCGCATCAGTTCTTGCAACATCAAAGGACTGGGTTTGCCAGCCGTTTCATCGGCTGTGCGGGAGCCATCAAACGCACCTTTCAAAGTCACTGCATGCAAGGCCTCGTTCAAACCTTGACGACTTTTGCCCGTGGCCACCGTGAGCCAGTGATGTCGTTCCTTCAACGCTGCCAACATGGGCAAAACACCCTCAAACAAAATCAAGTCATTTTGGTGAGCCATGTAGTGGTGCCGATAGCGCTCGCCCAAAGCTGGGTATTTTTCAACAGGCACATCGGGCGCAGCGTGGGCCAAAGCTTGCATCAAAGCCATACCAATGACATAGGAGGCAGCCTCCGCGCTGGGTTCAGCGCCCCCCACATCGACCACAGCCCTTTGGATGCAGCGGGTGATGATGGCCGTGGAATCAAATAAGGTGCCATCCCAATCGAAGGCAATCAGGTCAAATTGCCGGGGGCGTTGATTTTGGTTTGGCATGGTTTGTATAAAGTTGCAATTCGGGAGGCAAAACAGATGTCAATTCAACACGTTTGCCGCTAGCGGGGTGGGTAAATTGCAAACGCCAGGCATGCAAAAACATGCGCTTCAGGCCTTGCTTGCTCAATGATTTGTTCCACTCAAAGTCGCCGTATTTGTCATCGCCAGCAATGGGGTGGCCCTGTGAAGCCAAGTGAACGCGAATTTGATGGGTGCGGCCTGTTTTGATGGTGACCTCCAGCAAAGTACAGCCCTGCAAGCGCTCAGCCACCTTCACCAAGGTGATCGATCGCATGCCATCGGGGTCATCAAGCGTGGTCACTTTGACGCGGCGCTCACCATCGGGCAATAGGTATTTGTGCAGCGAACTGTCGATAACTTTCAACTTTTCTGGCCAAATTCCTTGAACCAACGCCAAATAGGTTTTGCCGGTTTCTCGCTCACGGAACTGATCTTGAAGGTGTTTTAAAGCACTTCGCTTCTTTGCGACCAACAAAATTCCGCTGGTTTCGCGGTCCAAGCGATGAACCAGTTCTAGCAGTTTTGCTTGGGGGCGAGCCTGCCTGAGTTGTTCAATGACCCCAAAGCTCACACCCGATCCGCCATGAACCGCCACACCTGCCGGCTTGTCGATGGCCATCAAAGCGTCGTCTTCTAACAACAGCGGAAACTCTCGGCCGGGGGCTGGATGGGCTGCTTTTTCAGCCACCTTGTCTGAAATTCGCACAGGGGGGAGGCGCACCACATCACCCGTTTCAATTCGGGTATCGGCAGCAGCTCGGCCTTTGTTCACGCGGACTTCGCCACTTCGGATGATTCTGTAGACGTGGGTTTTAGGCACCCCTTTGAGGTGTCTGATGAGAAAGTTGTCCAACCTTTGGCCCGCCGACTCTTCGTCGACGGTTAACCATTTCACTTCCAAAGCCGTATTTGTGGCTGCGGAAGTGGCCGAATGTGTGGCTTGGGGGCCTATAATGCGATTCACCGGCGTTGTGCTGTAAGTGGTTGATTTGAATGGAAATGAATTCCTGATGACAGGAGTTTAGTCCACTCTCCACCAACAAACGCCGTAAGTTCGATGCCGCCATGAGCGAAATCTGCAGACTGAAGGCCAGGGCCAACAGTGGCAGACCACCTTTTTGGTTGGACCGATGCTTTGAAACCCAGATACGGAATACTTTAATTCAGCAGCTTTTCAGCTCCTGAACGGATGAAATCGAAATGAGTGTGTTGTTAGGATCTTTGCTGTCTTTTTTGCAGTGGCTGTTTGCGCCACTCGAGACACCATTGCCTGCGCGCGCTCACAGCCTCGACGTCTCCACGCGCCCCTTTCCACATTCCAGCGACACTTTTGCGCCCTTGAATGTCGGATTCTTTTGGCAATTCCCTTCGTTTCGAACGTCAGTCTCGGCACCGTTGGCTCATTAAGAGCTGGTTGTTAAACCGGTGATCCGGCCCCAACGCCTTGCTTGGCGGGGTGGGTATCGCTGACACATAGAGAAGGGATGCATCATGAAACGGATGCTGATCAACGCCACTCAGGCTGAAGAACGCCGCTTGGCCATTGTCGATGGACAAAAACTCCTCGACTACGAAATTGAAATTGAAGGTCGCGAACAGCGCAAAGGCAACATTTACAAAGCCGTTGTGACTCGCGTTGAACCTTCCCTCGAAGCCTGCTTCGTTGACTACGGCGAAGAACGCCACGGCTTTTTGCCTTTCAAAGAAATCTCGCGCCAGTACTTTGCCGAAGGCGTTCCCGTTAGCCAAGCCCGCATCAACGATGTGATCCGCGAAGGCCAAGAACTCTTGGTACAAGTGGAAAAAGAAGAACGTGGCAACAAAGGCGCTGCCCTCACCACTTTCATCAGCTTGGCGGGCCGCTATGTGGTCTTGATGCCCAACAACCCGCGTGGTGGTGGTGTTAGCCGTCGCATTGAAGGCGACGACCGTGCCGAACTCAAAGAAGCCATGGACCAGCTGGAATATCCCAAAGGGATGTCCATCATTGCCCGCACCGCAGGCATTGGCCGCAGTGCACCCGAACTCCAATGGGACTTGAACTATTTGCTCAAGCTGTGGTCCGCCATTGATGGCGCCACACAAGGTGCCAAAGGCGCCTTCCTGATTTATCAAGAATCCAGCTTGGTCATTCGCGCCATCCGCGATTACTTCAACAGCGACATCGGCGACATCCTGATCGACACCGACGACATCTACGAACAAGCTCAGCAATTCATGAGCCACGTGATGCCCGAGTTTGCACCGCGCGTCAAACGTTATCGCGATGATGCCCCTTTGTTCAGCCGTTTCCAAATTGAACACCAGATTGAATCGGCTTACGCACGCACTGTGCAGCTGCCCTCTGGCGGCGCCATCGTGATTGACCACACCGAAGCCTTGGTCTCGGTTGACGTCAACTCTGCACGCGCCATCAAGGGCGGTGACATTGAAGAAACAGCCACCCGTACCAACCTGGAAGCGGCCGATGAAGTTGCCCGTCAAATGCGCTTGCGCGATTTGGGTGGCCTGATCGTCATCGACTTCATTGACATGGAAGAGTCACGCAATCGCCGTGATGTAGAAAACCGTTTGCGTGATGCCTTGCGTCAAGACCGCGCACGCGTTCAGTTTGGCTCCATCAGCAAATTTGGTCTCTTAGAGATGAGCCGTCAGCGTTTGAAGCCCGCCTTGTCTGAAGGCTCTTCAATCCCCTGCCCTCGTTGCGGTGGCTCTGGCCACGTTCGCGACACCGAGAGCTCGGCTTTGCAAATTTTGCGAATCATTCAAGAAGAGTCCATGAAGGACAACACCGCTGCAGTGCACGCACAAGTGCCTGTGGAAGTGGCTTCGTTCTTGTTGAACGAGAAGCGCCCCGAAATTGCCAAGATTGAATTGAAGCAACGCATCAATGTGTTGTTGGTGCCCAATAAATCTTTGGAAACACCGCACTACAAACTGGAACGTTTGAAACACGACGATCCCCGTTTGGACAACATCGAAGCCAGCTACACCATGGCGGAAGAAGTGGAAGATCCCACCACTGTCACGCGTCGCTCGCAAGAACCGACCAACCGCCAAACACCGGTCATCAAAGGTGTTTTGCCTGACGCACCTGCGCCAGCAGCCATGCCCAAGCCAGAGGCAAAAGCCAAAACGCAAGCGCCTCAAGCCCCTCAGGCCGAAGTCAAAGCCGAAAGCACTGGCGGTTTCTTTGGCTGGTTGAAGCGTTTGATCGGCGGCAGTTCAGCCACCCCCGCAGAAGAACCCGCCAAGAACGTTGGTAAACGAGGCGATCGCCCAGCCAAAGAGGGCGAACGCACAGAACGCGGTGAGCGCAATGGCGAACGTCGTGGTCGCGGTGGTCGTGGTGGTCGTCGTGGTGATCGCAACGATCGTGGCGAGCGTCAAGATGCCAATGCAGAACGCAATGACAAAGGCGAACGCAACAACGAGCGCAGCGAGAACACCGAAACACGTCAACCCCGCGATAACGGTGGCAATCGTCGCGGCGGCGATCGCAACGATCGATCTGGCCAACGAGGCGAGCGTCGTGAGAATGCCAATAACAATGTGGTCGACACTCAAAATGTCAGCGCAGAGATGCAAGACGGCCAAGCGCCCGACACACGCAATGAAAACCGCACAGAGCGCGCACCGCGCGGTGAAGGTCGTCGTGAACGTGGTGAAGGTCGTCGTGAACGCGGTGAACGAAATGAGCGCGGCGAACGCCGACAAAATGGCGCTGGCAACAACGCCCCCGAAGCTTCTGACAACTTAGCCAACGCGTCCTCTGCAGGTGACAACACCGAGTTGAAAACCTCAGAAAACGCACCAGGCCAAGAGCGTGCCGAAGGCGCAGAAGGTACCAACGGCACACCAGAACGCAGAGAACGTCGCTCACGCGATCGGTACGGTCGTGATCGTCGCGAACGCAATGCCAACAACGACAACGCCTCCTCCGACACAGCGCCAACAGCTGCAGCAGCTGACGGCGCTGCCAACGAAGAAGCCCCTGTCGCGTCTCGCTCCTACTTTGACCGCGGTAGCAACACTGCGTCAACTGAAGCAGCACCTGCTGCCCAAGCGGCCCCAGCAACGACCGTTGCTGAGCCCGTCAAGGCGCCCGCATCCCAGAGTTCTGGTACAGCGTCTACCCCTGCACCGGCTGCTCAAACGGCTGCGGCGCAGGGCATGCCCAAAGTGCAAAGCTATGCCTTGCCCATGGATGCGTTGATTCAAGTCGCTGAAAGCTCTGGCTTGCAGTGGGTCAACTCTGATCCTGCCAAAATTGCACAAGTGCAAGCGGCCATTGCAGCAGAACCCAAGCCAGTTCATGTGCCACGTGAGCGCCCACCTGTGGTGGTTTTGGACGAAGGTCCTTTGGTGCTGGTGGAAACTCGTAAAGATCTGAGCGAGATGAAACTGCCCTTCTGATAGAAGGCATCGACCAACATAAAGGGACCCTCGGGTCCCTTTATTTTTTAGTCCATGGCCGCTTTTTTCAAGGCCTGCAAGGCAGCTGGCAAATCTTCTCGTTGCTCAGCCAAATCGGCAACTGCGCGCCAAGCCAATCGCCGTAGCAATGCATCGTCCAGTGCAGGCGCTGCCTGGGCCAGCAAGACCTGTGCTTTGCCCCACAACTGACGTTTTTGGCACAAGCGCCCCGCCAAAAACTGCAACAGTGATTCTCTGGGATTGGCCTTTTGCGCTGCCTCGATAGCAACCAGCCAATCACGCTCTTCCGGACTGTCTTGGCCTGTGAAACTTTGGTCAAAGGTTTGCACCAATTTTTGCTGTTGGGGCTTGGACAACTTTTGCGACCCTTGTTGCCATTTCGACCAGATCGGCTTGAGCCAAGCGCGAGCCACTGCTGGATCCCCTTTGAGTGCAAGCCAATGTTGTGCCGATTGAATGGCCAAGTCGGGCGACAGCTTTTGTGCCTCGCCCAATCTTTGCCACAAGCGCAGCATTTGTCCCTGCTCGTGCGTTTTGGCAATCAGTTCATAGACCAAACTACGAACCATGCTTTCTGCCGCCTCTGAGGTGAAGGCTCGATGCTTGATCAACAACAAGGCTGTGTCTAAAGCTTGTGAAGGTTCACCCGCCAAACGCGACGCTTTCAAACGCAAACGCATGGCCAAAGTTCTTCTGGCAACGCCTTGCGGCAATCGGTCGAGCCACAACAAACTCTCAGAAGCATCTCGATCGTCCAAGGCCCATCTGGCGGCGCGCAGCATGGTGCCTTCCATTAAGGACTGTCGAAGTGACGAGTGTCCTGTCACGGGTTCGTTGAGTGCAAGATCCAAATGCGATTGACGCAGTGCTTGGTCTTGCAGTGCATGGGCAGACTCTGCTGCCAAGATGTGTGCCACACAGCGCAATGCGCCCGCGTGCTCCACCACTTCACCCGCTTCAGTTAAAGATTTTTCGCGAACCAACACCAACTCAGCCGACTTTCGTGCTCGCAAGAATCGACCTTCCATGAACTGCGCCATGCCCTCGATCAAGGCCGCATGGGCCGCACGTTCTTTTTGTTGCAAACGCCAACGTTTGGCCTGCTTTGGCAATTCGAACATGGCGGTTAAAGCGCGCTGCGCCCAATGCAAAGTGAGCAGGACCACCACCAAGCCAAACAACACCAAGTTGAGAGATAGGTCTAGGCGATAAGGTGTCCAAAAGATAGACACGGTGCCGACATTGTTAGAGGCCAACAGAGCCGAGGCCACCGCCACGGCAAATAAGCTCATCAACCAGAGTGCTGCACGCATAAAGATTTACTTTCCTGCTGAAGCCGTGGCCAAAGCAGCCAACGAAGCATCCAACCGCGGAATGGGGTTGCCCTTGCTCAAACCTTGTGCTTTTTCAAGCAACTGCAAGGCATGCTGCGTCTTGCGTGAACTGGGGTCAAAGTATTTTTTCAAGGACACCGCGACGGCTTGCATGTCAGCCCGGGCCGCATCGTTTTGACGCGCCAACAATCCCAGTCGTGCGTTCAACAACTTGAGCTTCAAGTTTTCGCGAACAAAAAACCCTTGCTCTGGTGCCAGCAAAGCGGCCTCTGGGCTGTCTATGCGACTGACACGTAACAAGCCTCTGGCCTCCAGCATGACGCGGTCCAACACCAGTTGCCACCAAGCTTGCGGCCCTGTTGGTTTGGCAACCGTCTCAGCGGTATTGGCAGGGCTGGCGGTGTTGCGATTCAATTCGTTGGCCAGTGGCAGTTCATCTGCAAGCGCCACCATTTCATCCAGCACCAACAACATGCCTGGCAAGTCAGCAATTTGCGCCGACTTGACCATTTCCAAATCGCGCTCAACAGCCCGCTGAATGCTGATCAATCGGGGATTGGAGGCTCGCTGTAGGCGAACTTGCGAGGTTTTCAAGACGGCCAGCAGCGGCTCCAAGCTGCTGGTCAATTGCGCTTGCTGCTGCGCCAAGCGCAAGGAAGACTCAATGTCGAGTACCAAATTTTCATCTCTAGAGCGAGACAAGGATTGAATCAATTCTTCTAACTGGGAGCGCTGCAAGGCAGCTTCGCCTAAGCGAGTCTCCACCAAGGCCATGCGCGCTGCGCTGTCTTTGACGCTGTCTTGCGCTTGCTTGGCCCAAGCCTTGGCTTCTAGTGACTGTTGACCTGCATCGGCACTTTGCCTGGCCAACTGACCTTGTATGCGAGACAACTTCTCCCACAATGCAGCACTCAAAGCAACAGCCGCAAGTGCAAAGATCAGGGGCAACCAAAACGTCAACGAGCGGCGCGAGGACGGCGGCGTCGCAGGCACAGAGGGCGATGAACCCGTGGGCACAGAGTTGTCTGGCTGGGCGGAATTGTTTTCGGTCGTCATGCCAGTGATTTTATAGAGGCCAGCATTGAACTGAGGCCTGGCGGGGCAATCAAAAGCTGTTGCCAACCATATTTTTCGGCCAAGGCTGCAATTCTTGGGTGGGTCACCACCCCTTTGGCAATGGACCAATCGAGGTCGGGACATTGCTCAACCAGCGACTGGAGTGATGCTGAGTTGCTAAAAATCCAAACTGCACCCGATTCAAGATAATCACGAACCCTTGATTTTTGAGCCTCTGAGAGGATTGCCGGGACTCTTTGGTAGGCCGCCAGGGCTTGGACATGGACTTGATGTTTGGCCAACTCAGATGCTAGCCAATCTCGGCCGGCAATGGCACCCGTTTCATCGGCACCTCGAACCAACAACACCTTCATGTCTTGGGTGAGTTGCGGGGCCACCACTTGCCACAGTGCTTCGGAATCCAGCTGCAATGTATCCGCCCTGGGTTGATCAATGTGCGTCTCAGCAACACCGCACTTGAGGAGGGCCGCTGCTGTGCCCGGCCCCGTGCACCAAGCCCTCACATGGCCTTGGAAAAAAGATCCCAAATGGGGTGTGCGGGTCCATTCAGCCACAGCCTGCGCCAAAAATCGAACGGCATTGGCACTGACAAACATCACGGCTTGACTCTGCCGCAGCTGTTCAGCAGCGATGCGTGTTTGATGGTCGGTCAAGTAGCCAGAGAGTTTGAGCAAGGGGAATGAGACCGCCGGTAGGCCAGCGTCCTGCAAGGGCTGAACCCACGCCTCGGCATCTTGTTCAGGACGTGTGACCAAAACGGGGCGCATGCTTGACAGACTCACACCCATTGCCGGGCTTAGTGCGCGCCACCGCGCTTGAGGGCTTCGGCCACTTGCAAGCCAAGTGCCTCGGCGTCTTGAAGGCTGGCCACAGCCCCCTCAACATGTGCCGTCACCAAGGTGGGGGCACCATCTGGGTCGCCCCAAGCCGCACGCAAAGTCAATACAGGTCCCGCCAAAGTGGCATGCGCTGCCAAGGGCATAGAACAACTGCCGCCCATGGCACGGCTGACGGCACGTTCTGCCGCCACGGCCAGCCAAGACCTTGAGTGAACCAAAGGCTGGAGGGCCTCGTGCAAATCTGGCCGGCCTTCACAAATTTCAATGCCCAATGCGCCCTGCCCTGCGGCCGGCAACATTTGGTCGGTCTCAAAAATGTGACGAATGCGATCGGACAGCTTGAGGCGTTTCAAGCCTGCTGCGGCCAAAATGATGCCGGCATATTGGCCTTCATCCAATTTACGCAAGCGCGTGTCCAAATTGCCACGCAGCGGTTCAATTTTCAAATCTGGGCGCAAAGCTCTTAACAAGACGGTTCGGCGCAAACTTGACGTACCCACCACAGCACCTTGCGGCAAGTCCATCAATGTGGCGTACTGGGCTGAGACCCAGGCATCGCGCGGATCTTCACGTTCCATGACACACGCCAACTCAAAGCCTTCAGGCATGTCCATAGGAACATCCTTGAGTGAGTGCACGGCAATGTCAGCACGTCCTTCAGACAAGGCCACTTCCAATTCCTTCACAAAGAGGCCTTTGCCCCCGACTTTGCTCAGGCTGCGATCCAAAATTTGGTCGCCCTGGGTGGTCATGCCCAGCAATTGAACGGTGTAGCCTCTGGCCTGCAAAATAGCC
Organism: Pseudomonadota bacterium; assembly: GCA_039804505.1. GTDB lineage: Bacteria > Pseudomonadota > Gammaproteobacteria > Burkholderiales > Burkholderiaceae_C > Limnohabitans_A. Next base: position 12,640 of record JBDLWA010000176.1, on the reverse strand, counting down.
TGAACATGCTCCGCTTGCCACATGGCCAATCGGCTTTCACGGGTGGCAATCACAATGGGGCGTTGGATAGTAAGCGGTGAAGAAGGGTTCAAACCAGTAACCTGTTCGTAATTTTTAGACCAAATCAAATGCTAGCATGACCGAAGCCCTTTAATCGTGAGTCAAGTCATGCCAAACGCCTCAATTCCTCCCTTGAAACGCAATTCTCGCGACAACGAGCGCCCCTTGGTCGAAGACATTCGCTTGTTAGGCCGGATTTTGGGCGATGTGATTCGCGAACAAGAAGGCGCAGAGATTTACGAGTTGATCGAAAAAATTCGCAAGCTCTCGGTGTCGTTTCGCCGTGATGCCGACCAAGAGGCCGACAAGGCTCTGAAGAAGTTGCTGAAAAATTTGCCAGGCGATCATGCCGTCAGCGTGATTCGCGGCTTTACCTATTTCAGTCACTTGGCCAATTTGGCGGAAGACCGTCACCACATTCGACGTCGCGCCATTCACGAACGAGTGGGCGACACACAAGAGGGCAGCATTGAAGTGGCGCTGCAAAGACTGCGTTGGGCGGGCATCACCCCCAAGATCATTTCACAAACATTGGCACACAGTTTTGTGTCACCGGTTCTCACGGCTCACCCCACGGAAGTTCAGCGTCAAAGTATTTTGAGCGCAGAGCGTGACATTGCAGAACTGCTGAATGAGCGCGATGAAATCAAAGCACGTGCCGCGGCCGTGAATGCGGCCAAAGATGCGCTCACACCGCGTGAGTTGTCGGCCAACGAACAGCGCATGCGCGCCCGCGTCATGCAACTTTGGCAAACACGTTTGTTGCGCTTTTCAAAGTTGACTGTGGCCGATGAAATTGAAAATTCATTGAGCTATTACGAGTCCACATTTTTGCGCGAGATTCCAAAAATTTATGCCGCCATGGAAGAGGCTTTGGGCCAACATCCCGTGGCGCCTTTTCTGCGCATGGGGCAATGGATTGGCGGTGACCGCGATGGCAACCCCAATGTCAACGCGCAAACCCTGCAACACGCCCTTAAGCGACAAGCAGACGTGGCCTTAAGGCATTACCTGACCGAAGTGCATTACCTGGGCAGCGAGTTGTCTTTGTCGGCCATGCTGGTTGATTTTCCACCGGCTATGAAAGCCTTGGCCGAAAGCTCACCCGACACCAACGCCCACCGCGTCGATGAACCCTATCGACGCGCCCTGACTGGGATCTATGCGCGCTTGGCTGCCACACTCAAGAATCTGACAGGGGGCGATGCCGCACGTCATGCGGTGGTGCCTCAAAACCCCTACGCCAGCGCACAAAGCTTTTTGAGCGACCTCAAAATTATTGAAGCGTCTTTGAAAAGTCACCATGCACAAGCCTTGGCAGACCAACGACTTCATCCACTCATTCGCGCCGTCGAAGTTTTTGGATTCCATTTGGCCACGGTCGATTTAAGACAAAGCTCTGATCAACATGAAAAAGTGGTCACAGAACTTCTCAGCACATCGCGCATTGAAAAAAATTATGCTGCTTTAGACGAATTGGGCAAGCGACAGCTGCTCATGACTTTGCTCAATGATGCACGTCCCCTGCGCGTGCCAGGTGCCAGTTATTCCGAACACACACAATCTGAATTGGCCATTTTTGAAGAAGCGCTCAGCGCCCGTGCCGCCTATGGCGTCGAAGCCATTCGCCACTACATCATCAGCCACACAGAAACAGTGAGTGACTTGTTAGAAGTCCTGCTGCTGCAAAAAGAAGTGGGCTTGATGCGAGGCACTTTGGACGACCCAGCCAAGGTCGATTTGATTGTGGTGCCTTTGTTTGAGACCATTGAAGACTTGCGCAACTCGGCTCTCATCATGCGTGAGTTTTATGCGCTGCCAGGCATTGCCAATTTGGTTCAGCGCTCAGGCGCCGAACAAGACATCATGCTGGGGTATTCCGACAGCAACAAAGACGGCGGCATCTTCACCAGCAATTGGGAGTTGTACCGTGCCGAGGTGGCTTTGGTGGAAGACTTTGACCGTTTGGCCAACAGTCACAACATTCAATTGCGCATGTTCCATGGCCGCGGCGGCACGGTGGGGCGTGGCGGTGGTCCCAGCTATCAAGCCATCTTGGCGCAACCGCCTGGCACCGTACGAGGCCAAATTCGCCTGACCGAACAAGGCGAGGTGATTGGCTCCAAATATGCCAACCCTGAAATTGGCAGACGCAATTTGGAAACATTGGTGGCAGCCACCTTGGAGGCCACTTTGTTGCAACCCACCAAGACGGCACCCCGTAACTTCTTGGAAACTGCGGCGCAACTTTCGCAAGCCAGCATGGACGCCTATCGCAGCTTGGTTTATGAAACACCCGGCTTCAATGACTATTTCTTTGGGGCCACGCCCATCCGAGAAATTGCTGAATTGAACATTGGCTCACGCCCTGCTTCCCGCAAAGCCAATCAAAAGATTGAAGACCTTCGCGCCATTCCCTGGGGTTTTAGCTGGGGTCAATGCCGCCTCACCTTGCCAGGTTGGTTTGGATTTGGTTCCGCCGTAGAAAAATTCTTGGACCGCCCTAGCGACAAAGAACGCAAAGCAGCCCTGGCGCTCCTGCAAAAAATGGTCAAGCAGTGGCCCTTCTTCAAAACCTTGCTGTCCAACATGGACATGGTGTTGGCCAAAAGTGATCTGGCCCTGGCCTCGCGCTACAGCGAGTTGGTGTCCGACGCCAAACTGCGTAAGAAAGTGTTCATGGCCATTGAGGCTGAATGGCACCGCACAGCCGACATCATGACGTTGCTGACGGGCGAAAAACATCGCTTGGCCAACAATCCTGCCCTGGCGCGCTCCATCCGACACCGCTTCCCCTACATCGACCCCTTGCATCATCTGCAGGTGGAATTGATTCGTCGGTACCGCGAGGGCAAGGCAGACGAGCGTGTTCAACGAGGCATTCACATCTCTATCAATGGCATTGCGGCCGGCCTCAGAAACACGGGTTAAGCCTTTGCCTTAGGTTTTTAGACAAATTCCGGCTGTTTTGAGGGCCTGCCGCGGCTTCGACAAGCCCGGCAACCCGATAAAATCTGGGAATGTCTAAAAACCAATTCGATCAAAAGTCCCAGGCCTGGTCGGCCTTGTTTTCCGAACCCATGAGCGACCTGGTGAAGCGCTACACCTCCAGCGTCTTCTTCGACAAGCGACTCTGGCAATCGGACATTCAAGGCAGCTTGGCCCACGCCGAGATGCTGGCGGCGCAAAAAATCATCAGCGCCCAAGACTTTGCCGACATCCAGCGCGGCATGGCACAAATTACCGAAGAAATATCGCAAGGCCAATTCGATTGGAAATTGGACTTGGAAGATGTGCACCTCAACATTGAAGCGCGCCTGACCCAAATTGTGGGCGATGCCGGCAAGCGATTGCACACCGGCCGAAGCCGCAACGACCAAGTGGCCACCGACGTGCGCTTGTGGTTGGTCAGCGAAATTGATTTGATCAGCGGTCTGTTGAACGACTTGCAAAAGTCATTGATCGAAGTGGCCGAGCGAAATGTGGAAGTGATCTTGCCCGGCTTCACGCATTTGCAAGTGGCACAGCCCGTGAGTTTTGCGCATCACTTGTTGGCCTATGTTGAAATGTTTGCGCGCGATGCCGAGCGCATGGCCGATGTGCGTCGCCGCACCAACCGTTTGCCCTTGGGCTCAGCGGCCTTAGCTGGAACCACCTACCCCCTCGACCGCGAACGCGTGGCCAAAAGCTTGGGCATGGTGGACGAACAAGGCCATGCCTGCGTCAGCCAAAACAGTTTGGATGGCGTGAGCGATCGCGACTTTGCCATTGAATTTACTGCGGCTGCTTCTTTGTGCATGGTGCACATCAGCCGCTTGAGCGAAGAACTCATTTTGTGGATGAGCCAAAACTTTGGCTTTGTGAAGATTGCAGACCGTTTCACCACGGGCAGCTCCATCATGCCGCAGAAGAAAAACCCAGACGTGCCTGAATTGGCGCGCGGCAAAACAGGTCGTGTGGTGGGCCACTTGATGGGCCTGATCACTTTGATGAAAGGTCAACCCTTGGCCTACAACAAAGACAATCAAGAAGACAAAGAGCCTTTGTTTGACACGGTCGACACCCTCAAAGACACCTTGCGTATCTTCAGCGAAATGATCGGTGGCCAAACCAACGCGCAGACCGGCCAAAAAGAAGGCGGCATCACCGTGAACGCAGCCGCCATGGAAGCTGCCACTAAAAAAGGCTACGCCACCGCCACAGATTTGGCCGACTATTTGGTCAAGAAGGGCTTGCCATTCCGCGACGCCCACGAGGTGGTAGCCCATGCTGTCAAAACAGCACAAACACAGAACTTGGACCTCAGCGAACTGCCACTGGCCACCTTGCAGCAGTTCAACCCAGCCATTCAAGCGGATGTGTTTGAATGCCTCAGCTTGGTGGGCTCTTTGAATGCGCGAAATACTTTGGGCGGCACAGCCCCCTCTCAAGTTCGTCAGCAAATTGCGCGCCATCATGCGCGTTTGAATTTTTAAAAGGGATTTGTGATGGAAGCCACTCAAACCGAACACAGCACGGTGTCCCCTTACGCCGCAGGCCTGAATTGGACAGCCGAATTGCACACAGGCGATGGCCGCATGGACCACACCCATGAAGAGTTTGTGACGATGCTGAATGCTTTGTTGCTGACACCCCAAACCGAGCAATTGAATCTTTACCGCGAATTTTTGAATCACACGGTGGAACACTTTGCACAAGAAGACCGCTGGATGGTGGCCACCGGCTTCAGTGAAGACAATTGCCATGCCGGTCAGCACGCCACCATTTTGGAAACCATGCGCGCCGTCGAAACACACTACGTGCAAGGCGACACAGAAATCATTTCGCGCATGGCCGAGGCTTTGGCCGAATGGTTTCCTCAGCACGCCGCCAGCATGGATGCCGGCTTGGCGCAACATTTGAAATCTGTGAACTTTGACAGCGAAACAGAAACCCTGGCAGACCCCTCTGTCATTCGCAACGTGACCATGTCAGGTTGTGGCAGCGTCAGCTGCAGCTAACAAAAAACTGGAGACCTTCATGTCCGTGATCACCACCATCGAAGACCTGCGCGTCCTGGCGCAAAAACGCGTGCCCCGTATGTTTTACGACTACGCCGACAGTGGCTCTTGGACCGAAAGTACCTACCGTGCCAACGAAAGTGATTTTCAAAAAATCAAATTGCGCCAACGGGTCGCCGTCAACATGGAAGGCCGAAGCACAGCCACCACCATGATTGGCCAGCCTGTGGCCATGCCTGTGGCCATTGCACCTACTGGCCTGACCGGTATGCAACACGCCGATGGTGAAATTTTGGCAGCACGTGCCGCCAAAAAATTTGGTGTGCCTTTCACTCTCTCGACCATGAGCATTTGCTCTATTGAAGATGTGTCCAAAGGCACAGACGGGCATCCCTTCTGGTTTCAGCTCTATGTGATGCGCGACCGCGACTTTATTGAGCGCCTGATTGAACGTGCACGTGCCGCCAACTGCTCTGCACTGGTTATTACCCTAGACCTGCAAATTTTGGGACAGCGCCACAAAGATTTGAAAAATGGTTTGTCTGCACCGCCCAAGCTCACCCTTCCCAACCTCATCAACATTGCCACCAAGCCTCGCTGGGCTTTGGGTATGTTGGGCACCCCTCGCCGCCAATTTGGCAACATTGTGGGCCACGTCAAAGGTGTGGAAAACATGGGCTCATTGTCCTCATGGACTGCGCAACAGTTCGACCCACGCCTCAATTGGGGCGATGTGGAATGGATCAAAAAGCGTTGGGGCGGCAAGATCATCCTCAAAGGCATTCAAGACGTGGAAGATGCACGCTTGGCGGTTGAAAGTGGTGCCGATGCCCTCATCGTCAGCAACCACGGCGGCCGTCAACTCGATGGCGCGCAAAGCAGCATTGAAGCCTTGCCAAGCATTGTCGATGCGGTGGGCAAAAATATTGAAGTGCACATGGACGGCGGCATTCGCAGCGGCCAAGATGTTTTGAAAGCACGCGCGTTGGGCGCACAAGGCACTTACATTGGCCGCGCATTTTTGTACGGCTTAGGTGCCATGGGCCAACCGGGCGTTGAGAAAGCCCTGCAAATCATTCACAACGAACTGGATTTGACCATGGCCTTTTGTGGCCGCACGCAAATGGACACGGTGGACAAGAGCATCTTGTTGCCAGGCACTTTTCCCGCATAAAACGCCTCAATTGCTTTGAGTTTGTGACCGACGCCAAAGCACCTGCAGCGCTTTCCAAACGGCGCATTGCGCACCTCGACATGGACGCGTTTTACGCGTCAGTCGAGTTGTTACGCTACCCTCAACTCAAGGGCTTGCCAGTGGTCATTGGTGGGGGCCGGCGCAAGGAAGACGATTTGTTGGGCCGTCTGCGTGCGGCCCACCCAGACTACGAATGGTCTGCCGACAACCTGTCTGAAATTCCCCTAGATTTTTTTCCTCGAATTGAAGGCTACACCGGCCGCGGCGTGATCACCACCGCCACCTATGCGGCGCGTCAATTTGGCATTGGTTCGGCCATGGGCCTGATGAAGGCCGCCAAGTTGTGCCCGCAGGCCATTTTGTTGCCCGTGGACTTTGACCAATATCGGCACTACTCCAAAGTGTTCAAAGGCATCATCACCGACATTGCGCCGCTGATGGAAGATCGGGGTGTGGACGAGGTGTACATTGACTTCACCGACGTGCCGGGTGGACAACGCGAAGGCGGCAGGGTCTTGGCGCGATTGATTCAAAAATGCATTTTTGAAGCCACCGGCCTGACGTGCTCAGTGGGCGTTGCACCCAACAAATTGATTGCCAAGATGGCCAGTGAGTTCAACAAGCCCAATGGCATTTCCATCGTGCACGACGAAGACTTGCAAACGGCCATCTGGCCCCTCAGTTGTCGCAAGATCAATGGCGTGGGCCCCAAAGCCGACGAGAAACTCAAGGCTCACGGCATTGAGACCATCGGCCAATTGGCCGCTTGTGAATTGCCCTGGCTCCAAACCCACTTTGGCAAGGTCTATGGGGCTTGGTTGCACGAGGCCGCTTGGGGGCGAGACGATCGCCCCATCAGCACCGAGAGCGAACCCGTCAGCATCAGCCGAGAAACTACCTTCGAAACCGATCTGCATGCGGTGCGCGACAAAGAAGAATTGGGCAAGGTGTTCACACGACTTTGCCAACAATTGGCGGCCGACTTAAAGCGCAAGGGCTATGACGGCAAAACCATTGGCATCAAGCTTCGCTATGACAACTTCAAAAGCGTGACACGCGATCAAACGCTCACTTTTTACACGCAGGACGCCAAAGAGATTCGCAAATTTGCGGGGCTGTGTTTGAAGCGCGTGGATTTGTCACGCAAACTGCGCTTGCTGGGGGTGCGCGTTGGATCTTTGGTCAAACACGGGACAGCCGCCGATGCCAACGGGAGCTACAGTTTGCATCAATCTTCCAACCCTGCACTTAACGAGGCCAGCCCCGATGGACAAACTCAACTGCTTTTCACTGACGATGAATGACCACGTTGCGCATTTGGTGCTAAACAAGCCCGAATCGCTCAACACCATGCACCCCAAGTTTTGGCATGAGCTCGACACGGTGCTGCACCAATTGAACAACGCCGGCGAAGCCCGTGCCTTGGTCATTTCCAGTACAGGCAAGCACTTTTCTGCGGGCATGGATTTAGAAACATTTTCGGGCGCCATTTCGATGGATGCGGACAGTCCTGAAGGCCGTGCCGCTATCTATGATTCGCTGACGGACATGCAAGCCACCTTTACCTTGCTGGACAGCATGCGCATTCCCGTCATTGCGGCCATTCATGGGGGTTGTATTGGCGGCGCGGTCGACATGGTGACAGCCTGCTGCATTCGCTATGCGACGCAAGACGCATTTTTCTGTATTCAAGAAATCAACATCGGCATGGTGGCCGATGTGGGCACCCTGCAACGCCTGCCTAAGCTGCTGCCCATGGGCTTGGTCAAAGAGTTGGCCTATACCGGCCGACGCCTCAGTGCTGCCAATGCGTTGACGCATGGTTTGGTCACGCAAGTGTTTGACACCCAAGAAGCCATGGTGGCAGGCGCATTGGCCTGCGCCAAAGAAATGGCCAACAAGCCGCCCGTGGCCATTTGGGGCACCAAGCAAGCGCTGAACTACGCGCGCGATCACAGTGTGGAAGACAGCCTGCGTCAAATGGGTTGGCTGCAAGGCGCCATTTGGAGCAACCCACACATTCGTGAGGCCATCCTGTCGGCCAAAGAAAAGCGGCCTGCCAACTTCCCACCGCTGGCACCGCTTAAAGGTTTTAAAACCTACGGTCAGTAACAACGGTTGCAGCAGCGCAAGTCTGGTTGCTGCCTCCAATACGCATCACTGCCGTGCCGTACGAATGTTGGCCGGGGGCGATTGTGGATGGCTGGTCCGCCAAGGATTGATGTCCAAACCACCCCTTCGTGTGTAGCGCGCATAGACGCTCAACTTGAGTGGCTTGCATCGCGTCCAGATGTCCATGAAGATGCGCTCAACACACTGTTCATGAAACTCATTGTGATTTCTAAAACTCACGATGTACTGCAACAAGCCCGCTTGGTCAATTTGCGCGCCTGCGTAAGAAATTTGCACACTGCCCCAATCGGGCTGCCCCGTCACCAAACAATTGCTTTTGAGCAAGTGGCTGACAAAGGTTTCAGACACAGGGGCTTCATCGTGCTGTGCACTCAGCAACTCAGGGGCCGGTTGATAGTGTGTGCACTCAATGTCCATGCGGTCTAAGTTGAGACCATCCAATTCGTGGACGGGCTCTTTGTCAAAGTCATCGGGCAAAATGATTTTCACACCGCAGCGCGATTGAATGGCACCACCGTGCCACAAGGCTTGGTCTAAGTCTTCACGCATGCAATCACGCACCGCCTGCACATCGACAAAGCGTGTTGAATTGAAACTGTTGAGGTACAACTTGAACGACTTGCTCTCAATGATATGAGTGCTCTCTGACGGCACCGTAATGTGCGCAATGGCCACCTGCGGCTTACCTTTTAAGTTGAGCCATGACAATTCAAATGCCGTCCACAAATCGGCACCGAAGAAAATGGGGGCGCCTTGAATGCCCAATTCCTCACGCTTGACGGCACGGGGAATGGGGAACAACAAGCCGGCGTCGTATTGATCGACGTAGGCGCTGTTTTTGCCCAGTTGAGATTGTTCAGGCTGGTTCATGCAACACCTTTTTCACGACGACGAAACACCCATCGGTCAGCTGAAGATTCTGCTCCGGCAAAGGCATAGCCGTCTTCATTGAAGTCTTTCAACTTGTCTGGATTTTTAATTTGTTTTTGAATGGCATAGCGCGCCAGCAAACCCCTTGCACGTTTAGCAAAGAAGCTGATCACTTTGTATTTGCCGCCTTTGTAATCTTCAAACACGCACTCAATGATGCGGGCCTTGAGCACTTTTTTGTCGACCGCTTTGAAATACTCTTGCGAAGCCAGATTGATCACCACGGGTGTCTTGTCTTTTGACAATTGCGCATTCAAATAATCGGCAATATGGGCACCCCAAAACTGGTACAAATTTTTGCCTCTGGGATTTTCTAAGGTGGTCCCCATTTCCAAACGATAGGGTTGCATCCAGTCCAAGGGGCGCAACACACCATACAAGCCGGACAAAATACAAACGTGTTCTTGGGCCCACTCTAAATCTTTGAGCTTGAGTGACTTGGCATCCAGGCCGTCATACACATCGCCATTGAAAGCCAGCACGGCCTGCTTGGAATTTTTGGCCGTGAACTTAGGACGCCAAGCTTCATAGCGCGCCACATTGAGCGCCGCCAAGTTGTCGCTCAAGTCCATCAGGGTGGCAATTTGCTGGGGTGATTTTGGCTTTAAGACCTCAATCAATTCTGCCGAGTGGCTGACAAACTGCGGCAAGGTGTGCGACACCCCGTCCGCAGGCGTGTCGTAGTCCAATGATTTGGCGGGAGATAACAGTATCAGCATGCGCAAAGCCCTTCAAGACCCACATTATCCGGTACGTGCTGAGGGCATGCAGTTGGCGCGACTCAATCCACTAAATCGTTCAATGCTTTTTCGTAGCGAATGGTGTGTGAGCGCTCGGCTTTGGCCAGTGTTTCAAACCAATCGGCAATGTCGTCAAAGCCTTCCTCGCGGGCTGTTTTGGCCATGGCGGGATAAACATGCGTGGACTCGTGCGCTTCGCTGGCCAAAGCCGCCTCTAAGTTTTGACGGGTGTTGCCGATGGGCAAACCCGTGGTGGGATCACCCGCCTGCTCTAAAAACTCAAGGTGGCCATGGGCATGACCCGTTTCGCCTTGAGCAGAGGAGCGAAACAAGGCGGCCACATCGCTTTTGCCCTCTAGATCGGCTTTGTTGGCAAAGTAGGTGTACCGCAATTGCACCTGCGATTCAATGGCGAAGGCGTCTTTGAGACACTGTTCTGTAAGGGAGCCTTTGAGTTGAGCCATGTCAATTTCCTGGGGAGATTCAATTGCAACATTCATTTCCAACAAAGAAACGAAAACAAAAGTAGTTTAGTCAATAAAAGGCCGCCGCAGTCTTGTTAAAGTGCGACCTGAGACTGGCACCATATCAAAGGACAGCAATGACCACGCCCACCTTCAAAGAAGTTCAATTCACCAACGGCTATGAGTTCACAGAAGGCACTGGCTATGCTTTGCCCGAATACCCCTTTGTCACGCCACCTGAGCTGTTGCAAAACAAAACTCTGCGCCACGCCGTGGTCATTGTGGGCGGCGGCATTACGGGCTTGACTTTGGCTTGTTCGCTGGCCAATTTGGGCATCAAGGCCGTGCTGTTGGACGAAGACAACACCGTGGGCGTGAAGGGTGCATCGTCGCGCGGTATTTGTTACACACAAAAATCCTTGGAGATTTTCCAGAAGCTGGGCATTTTTGATCGCATCGCCAAAAAAGGCATTCAGTGGAGCGTGGGCCGCACGTTTGCGGGCAACGACGAGGTCTACAACTTTGACCTCAAACAACAAAGCAACTTCAGCCTGTCCGAGCAACCGGCCTTCATCAACATTCAGCAGTTTTACATTGAAGGCTATTTGGTCGAGCGCATTCAAGAACTGGGTAGCGTCGATTTGCGTTGGCAATCGCGCGTCAAGGCTTTCAAACAAAACAAAGACTTTGCCACCCTCAGCGTTGAAACACCTGCGGGTACTTACGATCTTCAAGCCGACCATGTGATCGATGCTTCAGGTTCTCATACACCCTTCCACGCGTGGACCGGTGTGTCAATGGAAAGCAAAAAAGGCGATGACCGTTGGTGCATTGCCGATGTGAAATTTGACACGCATCCCCCCACCGAACGCCACACGTGGATTGAAGCGCCCTTCAACGAAAACCGTGCCGTGTGGCAACACCTGATGGCCGACGATGTGTGGCGCATTGACTACCAAATGGAACCCAATGCGGACGCCGCTTACATCAGCCGCGAAGACGTGGTGCGGGAACGGCTTGAGCGCCAGTTTGGCAAAAAGGTCAAAGTCGACATCGTGTGGGTCGGCCCCTACGCTTACAAGAGCCAATGCCTCAACACATTGCGCATGGGCCGCGTGTTTTTCATGGGCGACACCGCCAAAATTGTGAACCCCTTTGGCGCGCGCGGCGGCAATACTGGCGTGGCCGATGCCGACAATTTGGGCTGGAAGTTGGCCGCTGTTTTACGTGGGCATGCCGATGAAGCACTGCTTGAAAGTTACAACGACGAACGCTTAGAAGCCGCTCAAGAAAACGTCAAAGTCACGCGCCGCACCGCCAGGTTCTTGCGACCTGCCGACGGCATTGAACGCGCCTTCCGCCAAGCCACCATCAGCTTGGCCAAGCAATTCCCCTTTGCACGCTCATTGGTCAACACGGGCCGCATGGCGGTGGCCAACACCTACAAGGGCTCACGCATTTGTGGCGACAACGGCGGCACCTCGGTTCAAAACGTCAAAATTCAATGGCGCCCCGGTAAAACAGGCGCCTTGAACGACCTGCTGCAATGGGCGGATGGCCGCTTGCTCATATTGGTGTTTGGTCGTCAATCCAACGCCTCCTTAAAACGACTGCAAGAACTCAGCCTTTCAGGCCTGCCCGTTCGATGCGTGCAAGTGCTAGCCAAAGGCGACATCGCCCAAGCGCGCGAACACCTGTGGGACAAACAGGGTCATTTGCAAAGCGCATGTGCGTCAGTGCCGGCGGGCGGTTGGGCTGTGATTCGCCCCGATGGCTATTTGGCCGACACGGGCAAAGGTGTCAACGGTGAGCTCATTGGCGCCGTGGCCACCTCTTTGGGTCTTTGATCACATTCGGAAATCATCATGAAAACAGAACTGAACCTTCAAGACGCCGACACCTTCTACGAACAGCTACTCAACGCCCACGAGGGCTTGAGCGCTGAACAGTCAGAACAACTCAACTTGCGCCTGATTTTGCTGCTGGCCAATCAGGTGGGCGATGCCGCTGTACTGAGAGATTGCATTGAATCGGCCAAGCAACTTTCTAAGTAAGCCTGTTTGGCCATCATCTGGCCCTCAACTCAAGACTTGGTCGTATCGGATTTTGTGGGCTTGG